>DASVVM010000023.1:0-37025 GCA_036386555.1 Allosphingosinicella sp. | reverse complement strand
ATCTCCAGAGAGACAGGCATGAAGATCAGCGGCGTGGACATCCGTCCCGGCAACATCATCGAATATGAGGGCGGCATCTGGCGCGCCGTCAAGATCCAGCACACCCAGCCGGGCAAGGGCGGCGCCTACATGCAGGTCGAGATGAAAAACCTCATCGACGGCCGCAAGAACAACGTCCGCTTCCGCTCGGCGGAGACGGTCGAGAGGGTCCGGCTCGACACGAAGGACTTCCAGTTCCTGTTCCGCGACGGCGACATGCTGACCTTCATGGACAAGGAAAGCTACGAGCAGATCACGCTTCCGACCGACCTGCTCGGCGACGCGGCGGCCTTCCTGCAGGACGGCATGGACGTGGTCATGGAGCTTTGGGAGGAGCGGCCGATCTCGGTCCAGCTTCCCGACACGATCGAGGCGACGATCGTCGAGGCGGACGCGGTCGTGAAGGGGCAGACGGCCTCGTCCAGCTACAAGCCGGCCCTGCTCGAGAACGGCGTGCGGGTGATGGTGCCGCCGCATATCGGCGCCGGCACGAGGATCGTCGTCGACGTCTACGAGCAGACCTATGTAAGGCGCGCGGACTGAACTGCCTCCCCTCCCTGGAAGGGAGGGGCTGGGGGTGGGTAGGCGAGCCTGGCGAGCCTTCTTCCCACCTCCGAGTTTCCGCCGCCTTCGGCGGCACCCACCCCCGGCCCCTCCCTTGCAGGGAGGGGGGAGTTTGCGATGGTTTCCCATTCCGGCCTCATCACCGTCATGCAGCGCGCCGCGCGCAAGGCGGCGCCTCGGCTTCGGCGCGACTATGGCGAGGTCGAGCAGCTCCAGGTCAGCCGCAAGGGTCCCGCGGACTTCGTCTCAATGGCCGACAAGAGGGCCGAGCAGACCATCGTCGAGGAGCTTCGCCACGCCCGGCCCGACTGGCGGCTGACGCTCGAGGAGGGCGGATCGATCGAGGGCGATCCGGACAAGCCGCGATTCATCGTCGACCCGCTCGACGGCACTTCCAACTTCCTCCACGGCCTGCCCCATTTCGCCATCTCGATCGCGGTCGAGGATCCGCGTGGGGCCGGCGGCCGGCCGGAGATCACCCAGGCGCTGATCTACCAGCCGCTGACCGACGAGAGCTTCTGGGCCGAAAAGGGCAGGGGCGCCTGGCTCAACGAGCGCCGGCTGCGCGTCTCCGCCCGCCGCGACCTGGCCGACGCGCTGATCGCGACCGGGGTGCCTTGGAAAGGGCACGGCCATCTCGACCGGTTCCAGAAGATCCTCGACGCGGTCGGGCCCGAAGTGGCCGGGATCCGGCGCTTCGGCTCGGCGGCGCTCGACCTTGCCTGGGTCGCCGCCGGCCGGTTCGACGGCTTCTGGGAGGAGGACCTCCAGCTCTGGGACGTCGCCGCGGGAATCTTGCTCGTCCGCGAGGCGGGCGGCTTCGTCACCGACTTCCGCGGGGCCGACGCCGCGCTCGAAAAGGGGCAGGTGTTGGCCGCCAACGACCAGCTCCACTCGAAGCTTCACAAATTGCTCGCGGGGGCTTTGCGGGCCTGAAATCCTCCCCCGGATTTCCGGGGGAGGGGGACCGCGCGAAGCGCGGTGGAGGGGTTCTTCGGACTCTGAAAGAACCCCTCCACCATGCTTCGCATGGTCCCCCTCCCCGCGAAATCGCGGGGAGGATCTTCTACGTCCGGTAGCCGATATGCTTCTCGAACTCGCTGAGGATGCTCGTCCAGAACTGGAGATTGTCGATGAAGAGTGCCTGGGACAGGCCCCCGTCGTCGAGGTCCACGTCCATCTCGAGGATGGGGTCGTTCTCCTTGTCGAGATAGGCTCGGCCGAAACGCTTGCCGCGGTTCCATTCGTTGATCTTCTCGAGCCCGATATTGGTCTTGAGATCGTAGCCGGCGTGGAAGGAGATGGTCGCGCAGGCCTTGTGGTCGGTGCAATTGTAGAAAAAGATCTGGAAGGTCGTCCCGGACACTCCGCTGGTGATCATCGGGTCGCCGACCTTGTCGACGCCGAGCTTGGCCGAAAAGCCCTCCTTCTGAAGCGCCCTGACCAGGGTCTGCGGGTCCTGGCCGCGGACCATCTGCGCCTGCGCGGGAAGTGCCTGGAAAGCGGCCAGGGCCGCCACGGCAAGCCATTTGGATTTCATGCTTATCCCCCTTTTCCCGGCGACAGACTGTTCCGGGAGGCGGCGTCTGTCAATGTCCCCCAAGAGTGTTGCGATGGCGGGGCCGCTGCCCTAGAAGCCGCGCAACTTCGCGTCCCCCTGGAGAGTCTCGATGGCGTCGACCGCCGCCGGTTATCTGCCGATACTCCTGTTCCTCGCTGTCGCCCTGTCGCTGTCGCTTTCGTTCGTCGTGTTGCCGATGATGATCTCGAAGCTGACCGGGGCTGCCAATCCCTATGCGGACAAGCTCGCCGAATATGAATGCGGTTTCCCCGCCTTCGAGGACAGCCGGGCGCAGTTCGACGTCCGCTTCTACCTCGTCGCCATCCTGTTCATCATCTTCGACCTCGAAGCCGCCTTCCTTTTCCCCTGGGCGGTGACCCTGGGCCATATCGGAGTAGCCGGCTGGGCGGCGATGATGATTTTCCTAGTCGAGCTCACCCTGGGCTTCGCCTACGCCTGGAAGAAAGGCGCGCTCGAATGGGAGTGATCCTCGACCCGCGCCACGAGAATCAGCGGCCGTCCGACCTCCAGCAGCCGGACCCCGCCTTCTTCAGCGATCTGAGCGCGGAGGTTTCCGACAAGGGCTTCCTCGTCACCTCGACCGAAGACCTGTTCCAATGGGCCCGGACCGGCTCGATGTGGTGGATGACCTTCGGCCTCGCCTGCTGCGCGGTCGAGATGATCCACGCCAACATGCCGCGCTACGACCTGGAGCGCTTCGGAGTGGCGCCGCGCGCCTCCCCGCGCCAGTCCGACGTGATGATCGTCGCCGGGACGCTCTGCAACAAGATGGCCCCGGCGCTTCGCCGCGTCTACGACCAGATGTCGGAGCCGCGCTACGTCATCTCGATGGGCAGCTGCGCCAACGGCGGCGGCTATTATCATTATTCCTATTCGGTGGTGCGCGGCTGCGACCGGATCGTCCCGGTCGACATCTACGTGCCGGGCTGCCCGCCGACCGCCGAGGCCCTGCTCTACGGCGTCATGCAGCTGCAGCGGAAGATCCGCCGCATCGGGACGATAGAGCGCTGAGATGGCGAACAACTCCGCCCCTCGAATCGCGCCGCGCGAAGGCCTGATCGACGAGGTCACGACCGCCCTGGGCGATGCGCTGATCGAGGCGAAGGATGCCGTGGACGAAGTGTCGCTGACCGTCCGGCGCGAGAGAATCCTCGACGTCTGCCGCATTTTGCGGGACCGCTTCGAATATCAGCAGCTGATGGAGATCGCCGGGGTCGACTATCCGCAGCGGGCCGAGCGGTTCGAGGTGGTCTACCATCTGCTTTCGCTGACGAAGAACCACCGGATTCGCGTCCGCGTCTCGACGGACGAGGACATGCCGGTGCCGTCGGTGACGTCGCTCTGGCCGGTTGCGGGCTGGCTCGAGCGCGAGGTGTTCGACCTTTACGGGGTGATCTTCGACGGCAATGACGATCTGCGCCGGATCCTCACCGATTACGGCTTCCGCGGCTTCCCGTTCCGGAAGGATTTCCCGATGTCGGGCTATGTCGAGCTTCGCTATTCGGAGGAGCAGAAGCGGGTGGTCTACGAGCCGGTGCGGCTTGCCCAGGACTTCCGGCCGTTCGATTTCCTGAGCCCCTGGGAGGGCGCGGCTTACATATTGCCGGGGGACGAGAAGGCGCCGGAAGCGCCCGGCGCGCCGACGCCGCTCAAGGCCGAGGAGGTGGGCAAGAAATGAGCTATCCCGTCATCCCGGCGAAAGCCGGGACCTCAGGACGAAAGGTCTCGGCGGGTCTCCCCGAGGTCCCGGCTTTCGCCGGGATGACGGTGAGCGCATGACGATCACCTCTCCCACCCAGTCCCACGAGCAGCAGGTCGCCCGCTCCGGCGCGACCGAGTCCGAGATCGCCAATTACACGATCAACTTCGGGCCGCAGCATCCGGCGGCCCATGGAGTCCTCCGGCTGATCCTCGAGCTCGACGGCGAGATCGTCGAGCGGGTCGACCCGCATGTCGGGCTCCTCCACCGCGGCACCGAGAAATTCTGCGAGTACAAGACCTACATCCAGTCCATCCCCTATATGGACAGGCTCGATTACGTCTCGCCCATGTGCATGGAGCACAGCTACGTCCTCGCCATCGAGAAGCTGCTCGGCCTCGACGTTCCGCTGCGCGCCCAGTATCTCAGGACCTTCTTCGCCGAGCTGACCCGCGTCTCCAACCACCTGCTCAACATCGGAAGCCACATCATGGACGTCGGGGCGATGACTCCGAACCTGTGGCTGTTCGAGCCGCGCGAAGACATCATGAACTATTACGAGCGTGTGTCGGGCGCCCGGATGCACGCCAATTACTTCCGCCCGGGCGGAGTCCACCAGGATGTGCCGGCGGGGCTGCTCGAGGAAATCGTCGCCTGGTGCGATTCCAAGCTGCTGCCGATGTTCGAGGACAGTTTGAGCCTCGTCGTCGACAACCGGATCTTCAAGCAGCGCAATGTCGATATCAGCGTCGTCTCGAAGGAGGATGCGATCGCCTGGGGCTTCTCCGGGCCGATGATCCGCGCCGCGGGCATCCCCTGGGATATCCGCAAGGCGCAGCCCTACGACGTCTACGACCGCGTCGAGTTCGACGTTCCCGTGGGCACGAAGGGCGATTGCTACGACCGGATGATGGTCCGGGCCGAGGAGGTCCGGCAGTCGGTCCGGATCATGAAGCAATGCCTGGAGCAGATCCCCGAGGGGCCGATCGCCTCATTGGACCGCAAGGTCGTCCCGCCCAAGCGGGCCGAGATGAAGCAGTCGATGGAAGCGCTCATCCACCATTTCAAGCTCTACACCGAGGGCTTCCACGTCCCGGCGGGGGAGGTCTATGTGGCGACCGAGAGCCCCAAGGGCGAGTTCGGCATCTACCTCGTCGCGGACGGCACCAACAGGCCCTACCGGGTCAAGATCCGCCCGACCGGCTTCAGCCATCTCCAGGCCATGGACTTCATGACCCGGGGCCACATGCTCGCCGACGTCACCGCCATCCTGGGCTCGCTCGACATTGTCTTCGGGGAGATCGACCGGTGAGCCAGATCCTGCTGCTCGCGATGTTCGTGCTCGCCCCCGCGGCGGTGTTCGCCCAGCTTCCGGCGAAGGCGCGGCGTTATTTCCTTGCCGCCGCGGTCACCGCGCTCCTCGCCTACGCGGTGCTGATGGGTCCGGCGCTGGGCGGCGGAGCGCTTCTCGTCCTGCCGCTCGCGCTTATGGGGATCATCGCCGCGGCGCTCCTCGTCGAGGCCGTCGCCTTCCTCCGCCGGCTGCTGGGCAAGAAGGGGAGGCCCGCGGCTCATGGCTGACCGGCGCACCCTCGCCATGGCCGCCGTCACCGTCGCCGTCGTGGCGGCCGGCGCCTTTTACCTGTTCACCCCTGACGACCATGCCGACGGCAGTTCGATGCGCACCGCCGGCGGCGTCGGCGCGGTGCTGGTCCTGCTGCTGCTGGTCGCGCTCGCCTCGGGCGGCAGCCGCGGCAAGCGCCCGACCCGCGACGACGACGGGCCCGAGAATGGCTGATATCCTCCCCACCTCCATCGACCTCGACGAGGTCCGCGCCCGCTGGGGCGCGTTCGCCTTCACGTCCGAGAACGACAAGCAGGCCAAGCTGCTCGTCGGCCGCTACCCGCCGGGGCGGCAGCAGAGCGCGGTCATCCCCTTGTTGGACCTCGCCCAGCGGCAGGTCGGGGCTGAGACCGATACCCAGGGGTGGCTGCCCATCCCGGTGATCGAATATGTCGCCGCTTACCTGGGCATGCCCTACATCCGCGCCTACGAAGTCGCGACCTTCTACACGATGTTCAACCTTCGCCCGGTCGGCCGCTTTCACGTCCAGGTCTGTGGAACGACGCCCTGCATGCTTCGAGGCTCGGACGACGTCTTCGAAGCCTGCAAGGCCAGGGGCATGAAGAAGGGTCAGACGACCTCGGACGGCCTGTTCACCCTCTCCGAGGTCGAATGCCTTGGTGCCTGCGCCAACGCTCCGATGGTGCAGATCAACGACGACAATTACGAGGACCTGACCTTCGAGACGACCACCGCGATCCTCGAGACGCTCGCCCGGGGCGAGGTGCCGAAACCCGGGCCGCAGGGCGTTGCCCGCCGCACCAGCGACCCGGAGGGCGGAGTCACCAGCCTGCAGGCGATGGTGACCGAGAACCACGATTATCGGGGGGAATGGTCCTGATGGAGCAGTTCCTTCCCGTCGCCGTGGGACTCGTCGCACTGGTCGTCGTCCTGAAGATGGTCAAAGGCATGGTGAAGCTGGTCGCCGCCGTCGTCATCGTGGCCCTGGTGGCCGCGCTTTATTTCGGAATGGGCGCCTGATGCTCGACGACAAGGACCGGATCTTCACCAACCTCTACGGCTTCCAGGACTGGGGGCTGAAGGGCGCTCAGGCGCGCGGCGACTGGGACGATACCAAGGCGCTGATGGCGATCGGCGAAGACGCGATCATCGACGAGGTCAAGAACAGCGGTCTGAGGGGGCGCGGCGGCGCCGGCTTTCCCACGGGGATGAAATGGTCATTCATGCCCAAGGCGCCTACGCCCGGCCGGCCCAATTTCCTGGTCATCAACGCCGACGAATCCGAGCCGGGATCGTGCAAGGACCGCGAGATCATTCGCCACGATCCGCACAAATTGATCGAGGGCGCCCTGATCGCCGGCTTCGCGATGCGCGCGCGGGCCGGCTACATCTACATCCGCGGCGAGTTCATCCGCGAGGCCCAGACCCTCGAGGCGGCGGTCCAGCAGGCCTATGACGCGGGGCTGCTCGGCAAGAATGCCGCGAAGTCGGGCTACGATTTCGACCTCTTCGTCCATCGCGGCGCCGGCGCCTACATCTGCGGTGAAGAGACGGCGATGCTGGAAAGCCTCGAGGGCAAGAAGGGCATGCCCCGTCTCAAGCCGCCCTTTCCGGCGGGCGCGGGCCTCTACGGGTGCCCGACCACCGTCAACAACGTCGAGAGCATCGCCGTCGTCCCGACCATTCTCCGCCGCGGCGCCGGCTGGTTCAAGGGCATCGGGCGCGAGAAGAACGAGGGCACCAAGCTCTTCCAGATCTCCGGCCACGTGAACAAGCCGTGCGTCGTCGAGGACGCGATGTCGGTGCCCTTCCGCGAGCTGATCGACCGGCACGCCGGCGGAATCCGCGGCGGCTGGGACAATCTCCTCGCCGTCATTCCCGGCGGCTCGTCCGTGCCTCTGGTGCCGGCCGAGCAGATCATCGACGCCCCGATGGATTTCGACGGGCTGAAGGACCTCGGCTCCGGTCTCGGCACCGCCGCGGTGATCGTCATGGACAGGTCGACCGACGTCGTGAAGGCGATCAGCCGAATCTCCTATTTCTACAAGCATGAGAGCTGCGGCCAGTGCACGCCCTGCCGCGAAGGCACCGGCTGGATGTGGCGGGTGATGGAGCGTCTGGTCGAGGGCAATGCCGAGATCCACGAGATCGACACCCTCTGGGACGTCACCAAGCAGGTCGAGGGTCATACCATCTGCGCGCTCGGCGACGCCGCCGCCTGGCCGATCCAGGGCCTCATCCGCCATTTCCGGCCGGAGATCGAGCGGCGGATCGTCGAGCGTCGGGGCAGGACCCTGGAGGCGGCGGAATGAAGCGCTGTCTGATCGCCCTGTTGCTGGGCGCCACCGCCATTCAAGCGCAGGTCCCGAAGCCGAGGACCGCCAATCCCGCGCAGGCCGCGAAACCCGCCGCGTCCGCGGTCGATATACGCACGCTGCACGCATTCGCCGGCTGCATGGCCGACCGCTATCCGACCGGCGTTCGACGGCTACTGGCGCTGGACTATCGAAGCCGCGCCTACGATCACGTCCTGTCCACGCTCGCCGACGAGGGGTCGCGCTGCCTGCCCTTCGCTTTCGGCAAGCTGCAGTCGGCGAGCGTCCTCATGGCGGGCGCCTTCGCCGAGCAATTGCTGCCTGCCGCCCTGGGCGGTGCGCGGCTTGGCGAACGAGTCGCGCATGATCCCGCAAGGCCGCCGGTCACCGCGCGTGACGAGGCCGAGTATCTTGCACTGTGCACGGTCCGGACGATGCCGGACGAGGTCGCCGCACTGATCGCGACCAAGCCGGCCAGCGAAGACGAGCGTCTTGCAGTAGCGGCCATACGGCCGCGGCTGGGGACGTGCCTGCGTGCCGGTGCAGCGGCAAGGCTCAACGCCGCCGGCCTGCGGGCGGTGCTCGCGCTCGCCGCTTACCGGCTGGCTTCCCAGCCTGCCGCCGCCGCGCGGCTCGTGGGGAGCTGATTCAATGCCCAAGGTCAAAGCCGACTGCGCAGCGAGCCATGTCCCCCGGCAGCCAAGAATGAGGTTCAGGCTCGCCTTCGCGCTGGCAGGCGCCGCGTACGGGGCTTCCGCCGCGCCGGCCGCGGAGAAGCCGGCGCCCCCGGTGCCAAGCTGGAAATTGTCGCACCTCGAGCAGGGGGACCAAGCTGTCCAGGCCGTATACAGGCTCGCGGTCTGCGCTCGGAGCAAGCAGCGCGAAGCAGCCGAGGCCCTGCTCGCCACGATCCCCGGTTCGCCGGAAGAGGCTGCGCAGCTTCGGGTCGTGATGCCGTCGGGCGAAACCGACTGCCCGATCCGGGCCACGAGGTTGGCCATACGCAACCCGGTCTTCCCGCGCGGCGCCGTCGCGGAGGCCCTGTATAATGGCGACCGCACCAAGCCGCGCACGGCGTCCGCGTTGCCGTTCAGCGACGTCTACCAGCCTTACCCGTCCGGGTCGGAACTGGTCGTCGCGAGATGGGTGGCGCGGTGCGCGGTGCGCCGCGCACCGCGTCTCGCCCACGAGGTGCTGAAGTGGAGCTACGGAAGCATCGGCGAAGGAAGGGCGCTCGGCTACCTGAGGCCGGCCTTCATCGCCTGCCTTCCGCCGGGGAAGCGGCTTCAGGTCTCGCGTCTCAACATCCGTGCGCTGATCGCGGAAGAGCTCTACCGCGCGTCCGTCACCTTCAAAGAGTCGTTCGCCAATGCCGAGGGTTAAAGTCGACGGAATCGAGATCGAGGTCCCGCAGGGCGCCACCGTCCTGCAGGCGTGCGAGGTGGCGGGGAAGGAAATTCCGCGTTTCTGCTACCATGAGCGTCTGTCGATCGCGGGCAATTGCAGGATGTGCCTCGTCGAGGTGAAGCCCGGGCCGCCCAAGCCGCAGGCGAGCTGCGCCCTTCCGGCGGCGGACGGGCAGGAAATCTCGACCATGTCGCCGACCGTCAAGAAGGCGCGGGAAGGGGTGATGGAGTTCCTGCTCATCAACCATCCGCTCGACTGCCCGATCTGCGACCAGGGCGGCGAATGCGACCTCCAGGACCAGGCCATGGCCTATGGGCGGGGCCACAGCCGCTTTGCCGAGAACAAGCGGGCGGTCACCGAGAAATATATGGGCCCGGTCGTCAAGACGATCATGACCCGCTGCATCCAGTGCACGCGCTGCGTCCGATTTGCGGAGGAGGTGGCGGGCGTGGAGGAGATCGGAGCGATCGGGCGGGGCGAGAATATGGAAATCACCTCCTATCTCGAGGGCGCCGTGACGTCCGAGCTCTCCGGCAACGTCGTCGACCTCTGCCCGGTCGGAGCTTTGGTCTCCAAGCCCTACAGCTTCGAGGCCCGGCCCTGGGAGCTGAGGAAGGTGCCGGGGATCGACGTCATGGACGCGGTCGGGACCAACCTCCGCATCGACCATCGCTTCCGCGAGGTGATGCGGGCGCTTCCGCGCCTCAACGAGGATGTCAACGAGGAGTGGGCGCACGACAAGACCCGCCACGCCGTGGACGGCCTGGTGCGCAACCGGCTCGACCGGCCGTGGGTGCGGCGGGACGGCAAGCTCCGTCCGGCGAGCTGGGAGGAGGCCTTCGAAGCGATCGCTCGGCAGCTGAAGGGCGCGTCGGGCGAGCAGGTGGCGGGAATCGCCGGCGACCTTCAGGATCTGGAGTCGATCTTCGCTCTGAAGAAGCTGCTCGAGGCATACGGCTCCACGCTGCACGAATGCCGGCAGGACGGAGCGAAGTTCGACGTTTCGAGCCCGGCCGCCTATCGCTTCAACCCGACCATCGCCGGGATCGAGTCGGCGCCTGCAATCCTCCTCGTCGGCACCAATCCGCG
This sequence comes from Allosphingosinicella sp., assembly GCA_036386555.1. Lineage (GTDB taxonomy): Bacteria > Pseudomonadota > Alphaproteobacteria > Sphingomonadales > Sphingomonadaceae > Allosphingosinicella. Next base: position 26,745 of record DASVVM010000023.1, on the reverse strand, counting down.
CTGGGAGGCGCCGCTCGTCAACACCCGAATCCGCAAGGCGGTGAAGGCGGGCGCGAAGGTTTTCCGGATCGGCCCGGCGGTCGACCTGACCTATCCGGTGACCGAGCTCGGCAACGATCTCGCGCTGCTCGGCAAGCTTCCGGAAGCCGTCCGCGACGCCTTTGCCGGCAAGGAGAACGCCGCCGTCATCGTCGGCATGGCGCCGGCGATCTTCATAGACGGAGGCTATTTCGCCGCCCGGGCCGCGGCCACCGCCTTGGGCGCGGGCTTCGGCCTTCTCCATACCGCCGCTTCGCGGGTCGGAGCGCTTGATCTCGGCTTTGTCACGGACGGAGGCATCGACACGATCCGCGCCCGCGCCGGCGGGCTCAAGGCGCTGTTCCTGCTCGGCGCCGACGAGATCGACACCGGCCCGTTCGACGGCACGTTCACCGTCTATATCGGAACCCACGGCGACCGCGGAGTCCGCCATGCCGACGTGATCCTCCCGGCCGCCGCCTATACCGAGAAGCATGGCACCTACGTCAATCTCGAGGGGCGGGTTCAGCTGTCGGAATTCGCCGTCCACCCGCCCGGCGAGGCGCGCGAGGACTGGACGATCCTTCGGGCCTTGTCCGACGTGCTCGGCAAGACGCTTCCGTTCGACAACCTGACCCAGCTTCGAGCCGCCGTCGCCGCGCAGGTGCCGAGGCTCGGCGTGGCCGGCCTCAGCCCCGTCGACCCGCTCCCCGCCTTCGCCGGCGCGGCGCCCGAGGTGAGCGGCGAGATCGTCTATCCGATCGAGGATTTCTACCTGACCAACCCGATCGCCCGGTCATCGCCGACGCTCCAGCGCTGCTCGGCCGAAATCCTCCACGGGCAAAGCTTCCAGGAGGCCGCGGAATGAGTGTCTCCCGTCGCCCCAGCGAAGGCTGGGGCCCCAGGCCGCTAGAGGCGCTGCGTTTTTCACCCACCGGGGCCCCAGCCTTCGCTGGGGTGACGGTGAACGCATGACCGCCTGGATGCAGAGCACCTGGCTCGGCTACGGCGCCGGCTGGTTCCTCGCCACCCTCGTCTTCATCCTGATCATCGCCCTGCCGCTGATGCTTGCGGTGGCGATGGTCATCTATGCCGACCGCAAGATCTGGGCGGCGATGGCGCTTCGCCGAGGCCCCAACGTCGTCGGCCCGCTCGGGCTGCTGCAGAGCTTCGCCGACGGCCTCAAGGTCTTCCTCAAGGAGACCATCATCCCGTCGGGCGCCAATCGGGGACTGTTCATCGTCGCTCCGATTCTCACCTTCACGGTGGCGCTGGTCGGCTGGGCGGTGGTTCCGTTCGGGCCCGGGATGGTGCTCGCCGACATCAACGTCGGCCTGCTCTACCTCCTCGCCATCTCCTCGCTCGGGGTTTACGGCGTGATCATCGCCGGCTGGGCCTCCAACTCCAAATATCCTTTCTACTCAGCCCTGCGCGCCGCTGCGCAGATGGTGAGCTACGAGGTGTCGGTCGGCTTCGTCATCGTGCCCATCATCCTGTGGGCCGAGACCTTCAACCTCTCGGGGATCATCGAGGCGCAGCGCAGCCATCTCTGGATTACCAATGGCTTCGGCTTCAACCCGCTCTTCCTGCCGCTCGCGGTCATCTTCCTGATCTCGGCGATGGCAGAGACGGCGCGGGCGCCGTTCGACCTCACCGAAGCGGAGAGCGAGCTCGTCGCGGGCTACCAGACCGAATACAGCTCGATGAGCTTCGCGCTCTTCTGGCTGGGCGAATATGGCAACGTCCTCCTGATGTGCGGAATGAACGCCGTGCTCTTCTGGGGCGGCTGGCTCCCGCCGATCGACTGGGCGCCGCTCTACGTCATCCCCGGGATCGTCTGGTTCCTTCTCAAGATCATGTTCTTCTTCTTCGTCTTCTCCTGGGTGAAGGCGACGGTGCCGCGCTTCCGCTACGACCAGCTGATGCGGCTCGGGTGGAAGATCTTCCTGCCGATCTCGCTGATCTGGGTGTTCATCGTCTCGACCTATTTGATGCAGGTCCGGTACGGAGCCTTCTGGTGATCGCCTCGATCCTCCTTCTCGCGGCCGCCGGCGCCCCCGCCGCCCCGGGCGGCGACACGAGGACGCTCACCTGCAGCCTGGAGCTGGCGGACCGGTCGCGTTTCGGAGTGACGGGTCGATTCGACGAGGACCGGCTTCGCTCGAACCTTTCCGACCTGGTCCGGGGCGAGGGTGAATTCGAATCCGCGCCGCCCGACCTCGTCGTCACAAGCGACGGGACCGAAACTTATCGGTGGCGGCGGGGCGGCCGCCCTCAGGGCGAGTTTTTCGAGGCATCGCTGACCCGATATGGTGGCGACGTCGCAATTCTCCTGGTCGAGAGGCACAAGTTCGTCGGCCGCCATTGGGGGCGGGCTCTCGTTGGAATCGGCCTTTGCGACGTCGGCGGCCAGATAGGCGGTAAAAAATCATGATAGCCCACTGGATCAAGTCCTTCTTCCTCTGGGAGTTCGTGAAGGCGCACGCTCTGACCTTGAAATATTTCTTCAAGCCCAAGGCGACGATCAACTATCCGTTCGAGAAGAACCCGCTCTCGCCCCGCTTCCGCGGCGAGCATGCGCTTCGCCGTTATCCCAACGGCGAGGAGCGCTGCATCGCCTGCAAGCTCTGCGAGGCGGTGTGCCCGGCGCTTGCGATCACCATCGAGTCCGAGCCGAGGGAGGACGGAAGCCGCCGGACGACCCGCTACGACATCGACATGGTGAAGTGCATCTATTGCGGGCTCTGCCAGGAAGCCTGCCCGGTCGACGCCATCGTCGAGGGGCCGAACTTCGAATATGCGACCGAGACGAGGGAGGAACTGCTCTACGACAAGGCGAAGCTGCTCGCCAATGGCGACAAATGGGAACGGGCGCTCGCCGCCAACCTTGCCGCCGATGCACCCTACCGCTAAGCGCCGGGCCGTTCCGATGAAACTCCCTCGATTCACACCCGTCGCCCCAGCGAAGGCTGGGGCCCCAGGACGCGAAGGCTCGGCGGCTAATCCCGCTGGGGCCCCCGCCTTCGCGGGGGCGACGGAGGAAGCATGATCGAGGCCTTCGCCTTCTACCTCTTCGCGACGCTCGTCATCGCCAGCGGCGTGATGACGATCCTGTCGCGCAACCCGGTCCATTCGGTGCTCTGGCTGATCCTCGCTTTCTTCAATGCGGCGGGCCTGTTCCTGATCCTGGGGGCGGAGTTCATCGCGATGCTGCTGGTGATCGTCTATGTCGGCGCGGTCGCGGTGCTGTTCCTCTTCGTGGTGATGATGCTCGACGTCGACTTCGCCACCCTGCGCGCCGGGGTTGCGCGCTACTGGCCGTTCGGCTTCGGCCTGGCGCTGGTCCTGCTCGTGGAGATCTTCTTCGCCGCCATGGCGTGGAACGCCGGAGCGCTCGGCGCCGGAGTGCGGGGCGCCCCCACCGATCCGAACATCCCGAACATCGAGGCGCTCGGCAGGGTCCTCTACACGCGCTACCTCTACGTGTTCGAGGGCGCCGGGCTGGTCCTGCTCGTCGCCATGATCGGAGCGATCGTCCTCACCCACCGCACCCGCAGCGGACTGAGGCCGCAGAATGTGAGCGACCAGAACCGCCGCCGTCCCGAGGACGCGGTGGTCAACATGAATCCGGGCGTGGGGGAGGGGATGAAGCTGTGATGGCCTCCGCCATCCCGGCGCAAGCCGGGACCTCAGGACAAGAAGTCTCGGCGGGTCTCCCCGAGGTGCCGGCTTTCGCCGGCATGACGGGTTGCGCGACGGCATCGGCGATGCCGTCATGATCGGCCTCGGCCATTACCTCGCCGTGGGCGCGATCCTGTTCGTGCTCGGGGTGTTCGGGATCTTCCTCAACCGCAAGAACATCATCGTCATCCTCATGGCGATCGAGCTCATCCTGCTCTCGGTCAACATCAACCTCGTCGCTTTCTCCGCCTATCTCGGCGACATGGTCGGCCAGGTCTTCGCCATGTTCGTCCTTACCGTCGCCGCCGGCGAGGCGGCGATCGGGCTCGCCATCCTCGTCATCTACTTCCGAGGCCGGGGCACGATCGCGGTCGACGACATCAACCAGATGAAGGGGTGAGGGGGATGGCGGCACCCGTCGCCCCAGCGAAGGCTGGGGCCCCAGGACGCGAAGGCTCGGCGGCTAATCCCGCTGGGGCCCCAGCCTTCGCTGGGGTGACGGTGGCGTCATGACCGTCCAGCTCATCGTCTTCCTCCCGCTGCTGGCGGCGATCGTCGCCGGGCTCGGCAACCGGCTGCTCGGCAACACGGTCGCCAAGCTGATCACGACGGGCGCGCTCTTCGTTGCCTGCGCTTTGTCCTGGCCGATCTTCCTCGGCTTCATCGCGGGCACCGAGCAGAGCCAGCTCTACCCGGTCCTCTCCTGGATCCATTCCGAGCCGATGCGGGTCGACTGGGCCCTTCGGGTCGACGCGCTGACGTCGGTGATGCTGGTGGTGGTGACGACGGTCTCGGCCCTCGTCCATCTCTATTCCTGGGGCTATATGGCGGAGGACGACAGCCAGCCCCGCTTCTTCGCCTATCTCTCGCTCTTCACCTTCGCGATGCTGATGCTGGTGACGGCCGACAACCTCGTCCAGATGTTCTTCGGCTGGGAAGGGGTGGGCCTCGCTTCCTACCTTCTGATCGGCTTCTGGTACCACAAGCCCTCGGCCAACGCGGCTGCGCTCAAGGCGTTCGTGGTCAACCGCGTCGGCGATTTCGGCTTCAGCCTGGGAATCTTCGCCACCTTCCTGGTCTTCGGCACCGTCTCAATTCCCGAGATCCTCGCCGCCTCGCCGGGCATGGCCGGCTCGACCATCGGCTTCCTCGGCCAGCGCTTCGACACGATGACCCTGATCTGCATCCTCCTCGTCATCGGAGCGATGGGCAAGTCGGCGCAGCTCGGCCTCCACACCTGGCTGCCCGACGCGATGGAGGGCCCCACCCCGGTCTCCGCCCTGATCCATGCCGCGACCATGGTGACGGCGGGCGTGTTCATGGTCTGCCGGCTGTCGCCCATGTTCGAGACCAGCGAGACCGCGCTCGCCGTCGTCACCGTGATCGGCGCCGCGACCGCCATCTTCGCCGCAACCGTCGGCACCGTGCAGAACGACATCAAACGGGTCATCGCCTATTCGACCTGCTCGCAGCTCGGCTACATGTTCTTCGCGGCAGGAGTCGGCGCCTACGGCGCGGCGATGTTCCACCTCTTCACCCACGCCTTCTTCAAGGCTTTGCTGTTCCTCGGCGCCGGCTCGGTCATCCATGCCATGCACCACGAGCAGGACATGCGTTTCTACGGAGCGCTGCGGAAGGAGATCCCGATCACCTTCTGGGCGATGACCATCGGCACCCTCGCCATCACCGGAGTCGGGATCATCCAGGTGGCGGGCTGGTCGGGCTTCGGCTTCGCGGGCTTCTATTCGAAGGACGCGATCATCGAGAGCGCCTTCGCCAGCGGGACCGGAGTCGGCGGCTTCGCCTTCGTCATCGGAATCACCGCGGCCCTGCTGACCAGCTTCTACAGCTGGCGCCTCGTCTTCCTCACCTTCTTCGGCAAGCCGCGCTGGGCGGCGTCCGAGCATATCCAGCACGCGCTGCACGACCATGGCCACCATGGCGACGACCCGGCCGCCGAGGATTCAGGCCACGACACGCGCCCGCACGAGGCTTCGGCCCGCGAGGTTCCGGCCGGCACCGGCGGCTACCATCCGCACGAAAGCCCCTGGACGATGCTGGTCCCGCTGGGCGTGCTGTCGCTGGGTGCGATCTTCGCGGGGATCCTGTTCCACGGCCCGTTCATCGAGGCCGAGGAGGGCGCGCATTTCTGGGGCGCCAGCATCGCCTTCGACACCCACCTCGCCCACGCCATTCACGAAGTGCCCCTGTGGGTGAAGCTCGCCCCCGGGACGGTGATGATCATCGGCTTCCTGATCGCCCTCCAGGCCTATATCCGGAGGACCGACATCCCCGCCCGCTTCACTGGCCAGTGGGGAATCCTGCACAATTTCTTCTACAACAAATGGTATTTCGACGAGATCTATGACGTCGTCTTCGTCCGCCCGTCGCTCTGGCTCGGACGCCTGTTCTGGAAGCGGGGCGACGAGAAGACCATCGACCGCTTCGGCCCCGACGGCGCCGCGACCGCGGTCAGGGTCGGCAACGTCCTCACCGCCCGGCTCCAGTCCGGCTACCTCTACACTTATGCGCTGGTGATGCTCCTCGGCCTCGCCGCCGCCACCACCTGGGCGATGGCGCGATGATCGACGCAAGGATCGAATGGTTCGACATCCCGATCCTGTCGGAGATGCTCCTGATCCCCCTGGCGGCGGCGATCGTGTGCCTCTGCGTCTCGGCCAACAGCGCCCGCTGGGTCGCTCTGATCGCCACCCTCATCGAGCTGGCGCTCGGCATCCTGCTTTGGACGCAATATAATCCTGCCGGCGGCCAGTGGCAGTTCCAGGAGCTCTGGAAGCTGAGCGAAGAAGCGGGGGGAGGCCCCCTGTTCGGCCGCTTCTATTGGGCGCTCGGAATCGACGGCATCGCCATCATGCTGATCATGCTCTCGGTCTTCCTGATGCCGATCTGCATCCTGGCCAGCTGGAGATCGATCGAGCGGCGGGTTCAGGAATATATGGCGGCATTCCTCGTCATGGAGACGATGATCCTCGGCGTGTTCATGGCCCAGGACATCTTCCTCTTCTACATCTTCTTCGAAGCCGGCCTCATCCCGATGTTCCTGATCATCGGCATCTGGGGCGGCGCCCAGCGCATCTACGCCAGCTACAAATTCTTCCTCTACACCCTGCTCGGCTCGGTGCTGATGCTGGTCGCGATGCTGTGGATGGTGAATTACGCCGGCACCACCGCCATCCCCAAGCTCCTCGTCACCAACTTCCCGGCCGAGGCACAGACCTGGCTGTGGCTGGCCTTCTTCGCCTCGTTCGCGGTCAAGATGCCGATGTGGCCGGTGCATACCTGGCTCCCCGACGCGCACGTCCAGGCGCCGACGGCGGGTTCGGTGATCCTCGCCGGAGTGCTCCTGAAGCTGGGCGGCTACGGCTTCCTCCGCTTCTCGCTGCCAATGTTCCCGGAAGCCTCCGCGCAGCTCGTCTGGCTGATCTTCGCGTTGAGCATGGTCGCCATCGTCTACACCTCGCTGGTGGCGCTGGTGCAGCGCGACATGAAGAAGCTGATCGCTTATTCGTCCGTGGCCCATATGGCCTTCGTGACGATCGGCCTCTTCGCCTTCAACCGGCAGGGGATCGAGGGCGCGATCATCGTCATGCTCAGTCACGGCCTCGTCTCGGCCGCGCTCTTCCTGTGCGTCGGGGTCGTCTACGACCGGCTGCACACCCGCGAGATCGACCGCTACGGCGGCCTCTCCAACAACATGCCGGCCTTCGCCTTGCTGTTCATGCTCTTCACCATGGCTTCGGTGGGCCTGCCGGGGACGAGCGGCTTCGTCGGCGAGTTCCTGGCCCTGGTCGGCGCCTACGAGGCGAACAGCCTCGTCGCGGCGGTCGCGACCACCGGGATCATCCTCGGCGCCGCCTACATGCTCTGGCTCTACTGGCGGGTCGCCTACGGGACCAGCCGCAACGCCGACGCGGCGGCGATGCCCGACCTCGACAAGCGCGAGCTCGCTTCCCTGGGGGCGATCGCCGCGGTGGTCCTGTGGATGGGCGTCTATCCGGAAAGCTTCATGAGCATGATCCGCCGCGACGTCGGCTTCCTGACGGCGCGGATCGAACGCGCCAACCCGCCGGGAGACGCACAGCCGACCAACAAGGGCGCGCCCGTGTCGAAGGCGAAGGCCCCCACGGCGCCTCATGCGCCCGAACCCGTGCCAGAGGCGCCCGCGCCCGAGGGCCACAGCCATGCGCCGGGAGAGGAGCATTGATGAACTTTCCCGTCATCCCGGGAGGGTTCCCATCAAAGTACTACTTTGATGGGGCCCCGAAAGCCGGGACCTCAGGACAAGTAGTCTCCACGGGTCTCCCCGAGGCCATCGAGCAGGTGCGAACTGCCCCCGGCAGTTCGCAGCCATGTCCGGGGGACATGGCGGCCTGCTCGATTTTCGCCGGGGTGACGGCTAAGTCATGACCGTATCACTCTCCCTAACCCTGCCCGAGATCGTCCTCACGCTGGCGGCGCTGGCGCTGATGATGGCGGCCGCCTGGATGGGCGACAAGGGCGCCCGACTGCTCACCTGGCTCGGGATCGCGGCCCTGGCGGGAGCGGCTTGCGCCCTCCCGGGGATTTCGGAGCGGGGCGGCACGGCGTTCGACGGGCAGTATATCGGCGACAGCTTCGCGGCCTTCTCCAAGGTCCTCATCTACATCGCCGCCGGCGCCTCGCTGATCGCCGCCTCGGGCTGGTTCAGCCGCGACCGCGACTATCGGGCTGAATATCCCTGCCTGATCCTGCTTTCCTCGGTCGGAATGGGAATGATGGTCTCGGCGGGCGACCTTCTCACCCTCTACGTCGGGCTGGAGCTCCAGAGCCTGTCCGCCTACGTCCTCGCCAGCTTTCAGAGGCGGGACAACCGCTCGGCCGAGGCGGGCCTCAAATATTTCGTCCTCGGAGCTCTGGCCAGCGGCATCCTCCTCTACGGCGTGTCGCTCCTCTACGGCTTCACCGGCTCGACCCTGTTCGGCGAGATCAACGCCGCGTTGACCCGTGACGGGGTCTCGACCGGCGAGCTGTTCGGGATCGTCTTCGTCCTGGCCGGGATCGCCTTCAAGGTCTCGGCGGTGCCGTTCCACATGTGGACTCCCGACGTCTACGAAGGCGCCCCCACGCCGGTGACCGCCTTCTTCGCCTCGGCGCCGAAGGTCGCGGCGATGGCGCTGCTCGCCCGGGTCGCGATAGAGGCGATGGGGCCCGCCACCTTCGAGTGGCGGCAGATCGTCATCTTCATGGCGCTCGCCTCGACGATCCTCGGCGGAGTCGCGGCGATCGGACAGCCCAACATCAAGCGCCTGCTCGCTTATTCCTCGATCAACAATGTCGGCTTCGCACTGATCGGCCTCGCCGCCGCCACCCGTTACGGCGTGGCCTCGGTTCTCTTCTACATGGCCGTCTATACCGCGATGACCCTGGGCACCTTCCTCGTCGTTCTGAGGATGCGCGATTCGGAGGGGCGCCCGGTCGAGAGCATTTCGAGTCTCTCGGGCCTCTCCACCACCCGGCCCTGGCTCGCGCTCGCAATGGGGATCTTCATGTTCAGCCTCGCCGGAGTGCCGCCGCTGTTCGGCTTCTGGCCCAAGTTCCTGGTCTTCGACGCGGCCGTCAGGGCCGATCTGACCTGGCTCGCGGCGGTCGGCATCGCGACCTCGGTGATCAGCGCCTTCTATTATCTCAAGATCGTCAAGACGATGTATTTCGACGATCCGGCGCCTGCCTATGCCGAAACGGACGACCTGCCGCAGTCGGTCCTGATCGTAGCGGCGGCGCTGTTCGTCTCGCCGGTCGGCTATGTCACCATCCCCTTCCTCGGCAGGATGGCGGACAATGCCGCGAGCGCCTTGTTCTAGCCTGTAGACTGGGCCGGCGGTCACGCCGGCCGCCGGCCCAATCCATGCAGCTACAGGCCGCGCGAAGGGACGGGATGCCTCCCCCCGGCGGCGGATGCACAGTGCGCGCCTTCGCGCGCTCTGTCCTACTTCGGAAAAATACTTATGTCGGCGAGTGGCCGCGGGCCGAAGCGGCGGCTATTCTGGATCAGGATGGACAACCGGCGCGCCTATATCATCGAGGACGAGAAGATGCTGCGCGACCTCGTGCGGCAGTCCCTGGCCGGTTGCTGCACCCGGATCGAGGAATATGAATCCGCCGAGTCTTTCCTGGCGGGACATGAAGACCGGCCGGCCGGCTGCATCATCGTCGACATCAACCTTCCCGGGATCAACGGCCTCGATCTGCTCGAAGTCATCGCGAAGGGGCGGGCCGCCTATCCGGTCATCGTCGTGTCCGGCAACGGCAACGTGCCGCATGCGATGCGGGCGGGTCGGCTCGGCGTTGTCGACTTCATCGAAAAGCCGTTCCGGGTCGACCAGCTGATCGACGCGGTGGAAAAGGGCTTCGCGCTCCTCGAAAGCCAGCCCATGTCGCGCATCTCGGCGCTGGCGACGCTTACCCGGCGGGAGAAGGAGGTGCTCGTCGCTTTCGCGGATGGAGCGCCGAACAAGATCGTCGCCCACGGCCTCGGCCTCAGCGTCCGAACGGTCGAGCTCCACCGCGCCAATCTGATGAAGAAGCTGGGCGTGAGAAGCTTGTCCCAGGCGCTGCTCATCGCCAAGGACGGCGGTTATGTCTGAGCCCGGGCGGAAATGACCGTCATCCACACCGTCGCCGAGACCGGTTCCACCAACGACGATGTCGCCGCCCTCGCCCGGGAAGGCGCGCCCGAAGGCATGTGGCTGCGCGCCGGGCGTCAGTCGGGCGGCCGGGGCCGCCAGGGACGCGAATGGCATTCTCCGCCCGGCAACCTCTATGCGAGCACGCTCGTCCGCCTCCGGCCCGGCGATCCTCCGGCGCCGACCCTGGCGCTGGTCGCGGCGGTCGCGCTTCACGACGTGGTGTCCGACTTCGCCGTTGCGGGGGTGACGATCGAGATCAAATGGCCCAACGATCTGCTCGTCGCAGGAGCCAAGCTGTCGGGCATCCTGCTTGAGCGGATTGACGACGCGATCGTCCTCGGTTTCGGAGTCAATCTCTGCGACCATCCCGACGAGATTGCCCGTCCGGCCATCAACATGGGCATGCTCGGCGGAGCGCCCGATCCGGCGCGGTTCCTGGAGGCTCTGGCGGCGAGCTTCGCCCGCTGGCTCGAGCGTTGGCGGGACGGAGGGCTGGAACCGATTCGGGCTCGCTGGCTCGCCGCCGCGCACCCGCTCGGAACCGCTCTCTCGACCCATATGGCCAGCGGGGTCCGGGTAGAGGGGCTGTTCGACGGGCTGGACGAGAGCGGCGCGCTGAGGATACGGCTGCCGGACGGGACCGCCCAGGTCATCCATGCCGGTGACGTCTTCCTGATTTGATCCTTCCCTGCATTTGCAGGGGAGGGGGACCAGGCGAAGCCTGGTGGAGTGGTTTTACGGACTCTGAAGAACCCCTCCGCCGCGCTTTGCGCGCTCCCCCTCCAACGAAAAGCGGGGGAGGATCGAAGGCCCGCCTCTCGCTTCTGCCCCCGCTCCCCGCTAGACAGCCCCGATGCTGCTCGCCGTCGACGCCGGGAACACCAATATCGTCTTCGCTCTGCTCGAGGATGGGGTGATCCGCGCCCGCTGGCGGATCGCGACCGATCCCCGGCGGACGGCGGATCAATATGCCGTCTGGCTCCACCAGCTGATCGAGCTCGAGGGCTTGCCCCGCGACGTGGTCGACGCGGTGATCGTGGGTACCGTCGTTCCCCGGGCGACCCACAATCTCGAAGTCCTCGCCGCCAAATATTTCAAGGTCGAGGCGCTGATCGCCGGCCAGGCTGGGGCGGAATGGGGGGTCGAGCTCGACGTCGCCGAGCCGCGGAGCGTCGGCGCCGACCGTGTGCTCAACGCCATCGCCGCTCATGCGCTTCACGAAGGCGATCTGATCGTCGTCGACTTCGGCACCGCCACCACCTTCGACGCGGTCGACTATTCCGGCGCCTACAAAGGGGGGATCATCGCCCCCGGAATCAACCTCTCGCTCGACGCTTTGGTGACCGCCGCGGCGAAGCTTCCGCGCATCGCCATCGAGGCGCCGACCGGCAACATGTCGGTCATCGGTCGGACTACCGAGGACCAGATGCATATCGGCATCTACTGGGGCTATGTGGCGATGATGGAGGGCCTGGTGGCCCGGATGAAGGCGGAGATCGGACGGCCGGCGAAGGTGGTGGCGACCGGTGGGCTGGCGACCTTGTTCGATCAGCATGTCACGCTTTTCGACGAGATCGAGCCGGATCTGACCATCCAGGGCCTCGGATTGTTGTACAAGCGGAGCCGAAGCGCCACTTAACCGTCAGGGCGTTCAGTCCCGTCATCCCGGCGAAAGCCGGGACCTCAGGACAAGAAGTCACGACGATTCACCATGAGACCCCGGCATTCGCCGGGGTGACGGAGATTCAATGAAACCCGGCAAAGAACTGCTCTTCCTCGCGCTCGGCGGCTCGGGCGAGATTGGAATGAACGTCAATCTCTACGGCTGCGACGGCAAGTGGATCATGGTCGATCTCGGAATGACCTTCGCCGATCCGGCCTATCCCGGGGTCGAGCTCGTCCTCCCCGATCTGACCTTCATCGAGGAGCGGCGGGACGATCTGCTGGGCGTGGTCCTGACCCACGGTCATGAGGACCATATCGGCGCCATTCCCTATCTGGCGGACGATCTCGGAGTCCCCCTCTGGGCGACCCCCTTCACCGCGGGCCTGATCGCGGAGAAGCTCCAGGAGGAGGGGCTGGAGCGGAAGATAAAGGTTAATATCATCGATATCGGCGGGACGATGCAGATCGGCCCGTTCGGCTTCCGATTCGTTCCGCTCGCCCATTCGATCCCGGAGGGCAACGCCCTCCTCATCGACACGCCCTACGGCAAGATCTTCCACACCGGCGACTGGAAGCTGGACGAATTCCCCCAGCTCGGCGATCCCGCCGACGCCGCCGCCCTGACCCGGGTCGGCGACGAGGGCATACTTGCCCTGGTCTGCGATTCGACCAACGTCTTCCAGGAGGAGGCGTCGGGGTCGGAGGAGCAGGTCCGCGAGGGCCTCGACCGGGTGATCGGGGAGGCCGAGGGAAGGGTGCTGGTCACCACCTTCGCCTCGAACGCGGCCCGGCTGAGCACATTGGGCAGGGTCGCCCAGGACACCGGCCGCCAGGTCTGCGTCGCGGGCCGGTCGCTCGACCGGATCCTGAGGGTCGCCCGGAGCGTCGGCTATCTGACCGATTTTCCCGAGACGATCGATTTCGAGGCCGCGATGGCCCTCCCGAAGCGCGACGTGATGATCATCGGCACCGGCGGCCAGGGCGAGAACCGGGCGGCGCTCGCCCGCATCGCCTTCGACCAGCACCGGATCAAGCTCGGCGAGGGCGACCTCGTCGTCTTCTCCTCCAAGCAGATACCGGGCAACGAGATTGCCATCGGGCGGATCCAGAACGAGCTCGCCGCCCGCGGAATCAAGATGATCACCGACCGGCAGGCGAACGTCCACGTTTCCGGCCATCCCGGCCGGCCCGAGCTCGCCGCCATGTACGGGTGGATCCGGCCCGAGATCATCGTCCCGGTCCATGGCGAGATGCGCCACATGGCCGAGCATGAGCGTTTCGCCCGCTCGCACGGAGTCCCCAAGGGCATCCTCCAGAAGAACGGCGACGTCATCCGCCTGGCGCCGGACGGGCCGAAGAAGCTCGGCGAGGAACGGGTCGGGCGGCTGATCCTCGACGGCGACGTCATCCTCGCCGCCGACGGTCCGACGATGAACGAGCGGCGCAAGATCGCCAGCTTCGGGGTGATCTCGGTCGCGCTGGCGCTGAACGCCCAGGACCGACTCGTCGGCGACGTCCAGATCGCGCTCGAAGGCATTCCGGTCGAGGAGGATCGCGAGGCGTTCGTCGATGAAGCCGCCGACGCCGCGTCGGAAGCGGCCCTCAAGGGCGCCGCCAGCGAGGACAAGCTGCGGGAAGCCGTTCGGCTCGCGGTGCGCCGCTGCGCCGCCGAATGGACCGGCAAGAAGCCGGTGGTGGACGTCCTCGTCATCCGGGTGTGAGGCGATGAAGCTCCAGTCGATCCTGGCGATCTACGTCCTGTTCTGGACCTTGAGCCTGTTCATCGTGCTCCCCTTCGGCGTGCGGACGCCGGAGGAGGAAGGCGTGGAGACCCCGGCCGGCCACGCCCAGAGCGCCCCGCATCGGTTCAGCTTCGGGAAGGCGGCGCTTCGGGCGACGATCGTGTCGGCGGTGGCGTTCGGGCTGTTCTACGCCAATTACCTCTACGGCTGGGTCACGATCGACATGCTGGATTGGTCGCGGCTCTGATCCTCCCTGCCGCGTAGCGGGGGGGAGGGGGACCCCCCGAAGGGTGGTGGAGGGGTAATTGTCGTAAAGTCCGGGAATTGGCGCGAGAACCGCTTGTCCCTGTGCCATCTACCCCTCCACCAGGCTTCGCCTGGTCCCCCTCCCCATCTTCGATGGGGAGGATTCAGCTTCGGATGCGCTCGATCGCCTGGGCCAGCGCGACGTAGAGCTTGCCCATGTCGCTGGAGAGGATGGTCACTCCGAGCGGGGAGCCGTCGCGGTCGGCGAGGATCCGGCGCAGCATCGACTCGAAATCGTGGATGTAGCGGTTCACCTGCTCGCGGAACTCGGGCTCTTCCTCGTAATGGCGGGCGATCTCGCGGGCCTCGTTGCGGTCGAGCAGGCGCACCGCCCGCCGGGTGAAGACGCCCCGGTCGCCCTTCAGATAGGCGGTCCAGGCGCTGTCGGTGACTTCGTTCGACAGGATCTTGGTGACGTCGATCGCCGTGGAGTTGAGCGATTCGATGAGCAATGCGACCCGGCGGGAGAAATTCTCGCTTTCCTTCTCCTCCCGCTCCGCCCGTTCCTCGTCGATTCGGGCCTCGATCGCCGCCGCCGTCTCGCCGAGCGAGAGCATCTGGCGGGTGAGGCGCTCGGAGGCCCTTCGAGCCGTCTCGATGGCGCGCTCGGAGACTTCGGAAAGCTCGGCCATCTGCCGCTCGACCGTCTCGCTCACCGCCCGCTCCAGCGCTTCCCGGCTCGCTTCGCCGAGCGCCGCGGCGCTTGCCGGAATCGCCGCGGAGATCGCCTCGCGGGCGCGCTCCGACGCCTGGCCGGCGGCCTCCCGCACCCGGAGCAGGGCTTCGATCAGCTCGGGGCCGGTATCGGCAGTGATCCTCTGAGCCGCGACCCGCGCCTCTTCGGCGGCGGCGCCGAGCGCGCGCAATTGCTCTTCCGCGCTCGCCGAACCTTCGCCGATGCGCGCAAGCAGGATCTCGACTGCCTCCTGCTGCCGCGCCAGCTTCGCTTCGCCCTCGCCGAGCCGGGCGGACGCGGAGCCGGCCATGGTCTCGATATCGCCGACGATCGGGACGATGGCCTCGGCCGCCTCGCGCGTCCGGCCGGCCTGCTCCTCGACGGACCTGAGCGCGGCGGGCAAGGTCTCGCGAAGCTCCGCTGCGACCCCGCCGAGCGCCGCACCCAATTGGCCGGCGCTTTCGATCAGGCCGCCCGCCTGCCGCTGGCCGGCGCCCAGATCCTCGAGAAGAGCCGCCGCCGCGCTTCGGACATCGGCGACGGAAGCGCTGGTGGATTCTGCGATCTTCCGACCGGCCGAGTCGGCATCCTCGGCGGCCGCGCCGAGCGCGCGCAGACGCTCTTCGGCCGCCGCCGTACCCTGGGCGACCCGGTCGAGAAGGGCCTCGACCGCCTCGCTCTGGCGGCCGACCGCCCGCTCGCCCTCGCCGAGGCGGGCGGCAGCCGCGTCCGCCGACCTTTCCACCTCGCCGACCAGCGGCGCGATCGCCTGAGCGGCGTCACGCGCGCGGCCCGCATGCGCTTCCACATTGGCGAGGGCTACCGGCAACGCGTCCCGAAGCTCGGCCGACAGGCCTGCGAGAGCGGCGCCGAGGCCGCCGGCGCGCTCGGTGAGGCCGCTCGCCTGCTCCTGCCCGGCCCCCAGCTCCCGGAGAAGCGAATCCAGCGACTCGCGGACGGCGGCCACCGACTCGCCGAGCCGCTCGCTATGGGCGGCGCCGTTCTGCCCGAGGCGGTCGAACCAGCCGTCGAGCTCGGCCAGCTCCTTGCCGAGCCCGGTCACCAGCGCATGGCTGGCGGCGTCCTGGGCCGAGATATGGCCCGCGAGGGCCTCGACCTTGCCGCTGATCGTTTCGATCCGCAGGGAAAGGCTGCGCGCCGAATCCTCGCCGGCCTTGTCGAGCGCCGCCCGGCTCTGCTCGATCGCGGCCAAAGTGGTGTGGCCCTGAAGCTCCAGCGCCGAGCGCGCGGTCTCCACCGCTTCCGCGGCGCGGCTCATCGCGGAGTCGACCGCCGCCGTCATCTTGGCCGAGGATTCGTCCATGCTCGCGGCCGCGGCCGCGCTTCCGCTCTCGATCCGGGCGACATGGGCCGACATGCGCTGCGCCGTCCCCCCGAGCACCTCGTCGGCGTCGCGTCCTCGGGCGGCGAGGGAGGAAAGCTGGGCCTCGAGCGCGCTCGCCTGGCCGTGGGCGTTGAGGCCGGCTTCCTTCATCGCCTCCGCGACGGCGCGCGCCTGCTCCTCGGCCCGGGGCAGGTCATGGAGGAGGACCCCGATATCGACCTTGGCGGCGTTGGCGGCGGCGTCGAGCGCGGCGGCCTTCTGGTCGAGGGTGGAGGTCTCCTTGGACAAATAATAGGTGACCCGGCCGAGCCGGTCCGACGCCTCGTCGCCCAGCGACATCAGCCGCTCCGCCTCGCCGCGGAGGCGGGCGTGGTTGTCCTCGATCCGGCTCGCGACGATCTCGAGCACGCTCTCCAGGGCGCGGCTCTCGGCGGTCATGGTCTCGACGGCGCGGGAGAAGCGTTCCGCCTCGCGGCGCGAGGTCTGTCCGAATATCAGCCAGAGCAAGGCGAGCAATGCGAGCGGGCCGGCGAAGGTGGCGGTCCAGGCGATTGCGTTGCCGAGGGAAAGGGGAGGGCGGGTCTGCCAGAACCAATAGCCCAGCGCCGCGATCCAGGCGGCCGCGAGAAGCAGCAGCAGCCCGCCGAGCAGCCCCGTTCGCCCCGGCCGGCCGGCTCGGGCCTCTTCGGTTAGAGCGGCGGGCGCCTGCGCCTCGGTCTCTGGCGGCCCAAGCCAGTCGCCGCCGGTTGCCGCCATGGAGCCTTGTTCGGGCTCCGCCTGTGCTCGTTCTGCCCCCGTCATAACGGTTCGTTTACCATGATTTGGCTGGTAAGGAAGGTGGGAAGGATACGGGGTGTTAACATCCCGGCCAATATAGGTGTCGACATGGTCTACGATCCCGGAGCCCTGAACGCCTCGCTCGCGGCCGCCGTGGGAAGCGACCCCGAGCTGATGCGCGAGCTTCGATCCGCCTTCCTCGAAAGCGCGAGCCGGCAGACGGATCTCATGGGCCGCGCCCGCTGCGACGCCAATTGGTCGATCGCCGCGTCGAGGCTGAAGAGCGTCGCCGCGAGCTTCGGAGTGACCGGCCTCGTCGCTTTGGCCGACGAGGCTCTGGAGGGCGCGCCGGGCGATCCGGTGGTGCTGAGGAAGCTCGCCGCCGCCATCGCCGACTTCGCGGGCTGACCGCGCTGGTTCCCCTCCCGGGAAGGGAAGGGCCGGGGGTGGGTAGGCGAGCGGAGCGAGACTTCCTGCCGACTCCGAGCGTCGGCCGCGTTCGGCGGACCCCCCCTAACCCCTCCCTTGCACGGAGGGGAATTACGAGGCTTTACGCCCGACACCCCACCCCTCTATCCCACCCGGATGGGAACCGACGCGTGACTCTGGCCGCCTTGATCGCCGCCTATCACGAGGCCGACGATGCGGGCGGCGGGCTTCGCGCGACCCTTCAGGTCGCCGGACGGACTTTGCTGGAGCGCCAGGTCAGGCTCGCCCTTGCCGCGGGGGCCGAGCCGGTCGTGGTGGTCGTCGAACGGGTGACCGCCGCTCTCAGTGAGGCCCTCGACGGGCTGAGGGCGGAGGGCGTGTCGATAGTCCTGGCGCGAAGCGCCGAGGAAGCCGGCGAGGCGGTGCACAGTAACGATCGGGTGCTCCTCGTCGGCGACGGCCTCGTCGCGCCCGAGGCGGTGATCGCGCGCCTCGTCGGCCTCGACGGCCCCGCCATCCTCGTCGTTCCCGACCTCAGGGTCGACGACCGCTACGAACGGATCGACGCCCAGAGCCGCTGGGCCGGCCTCGCCCTCATCGACGGGCAGATGCTGAAGCAGACCGCCTCGATGCTTCGGGACTGGGACCTCCAGTCGACCCTTCTTCGCCGGGCGGTGCAGTCGGGCGCCCGGCAGATCAGCGTGAGGGGCGAGGCCGAAGACGAGCTGCCGCTGGTCGCGGAGACTTCGGAGGACCTCGTCGAGCTCGAGGCGCAGATCGTCGCCGGAGCGCATGTGCGCCGCGGCGACTGGGTGTCGCGCTACCTGCTGGGCCCGGTCGAGCGTCTTGCGACCCGGACGCTGATGCCGACGGGGGTCACTCCGACCGCGCTCGGGCTGGCCGCGACGCTGCTGATGGGACTTGGAGCGCTCGCTTTCGGGAAAGGCTGGCTCGGCCTCGGCATTGCCTTCCTCCTGCTCGCCACGCCCCTCGACGGGATCGCCGAGCGCCTCGGCTCCGTCCGCCTTCAGGGGATTCGCGGGCCGAGCTGGTGGGGCGCCCTGTTGCCCGCCGTCTCGGCCGGGGTGCTTCTCATCCTCGCATTCTCCCTTTCCGATACGCGGGGCTGGGGATGCGTCGCTCTGGCGGGGACCATCATCGCTTTCACGGTAGCGCTTCGAACGGAGTCGGAAGGCCGTGAGGTGCCTGGCCGGCACTGGCTCGCCGAGCCCAAGGGCATGACCTGGCTGATCCTTCCCTTCGCTCTCGCCAACAGCTGGGCGACGGGACTGGCGGCGCTCGCCGTCTATGCCGGCGCGAGCTTCTTCTACGTCCAGCGGCACGCTCACGCCCCCGCGCCGCCTCCGCCTCCACAGGATTAGCGCGGCTTTAACCCTGACGGGCCTATGCACCGCCAATGTCCGAAGTGCGCGCTAACGGGGGTGAGCTGGACGGCGCGGCGCAGCTGCTCGCGTCGGCGCAGGCGCGCGTCGCGGCGGCGATCGCCGACCTCGCCCTTCCGGAAGCCTTTCGCCTCAGCGACCGGCAGCGCTTCACCGTCTCCCATCTCCTGCGGCGCCTCGTCGGCGACATCGAGGACGAGCTCCGCTCCGACCTCGCCGCTCGTTTCGCCGGGGATGAGGAGGCCCCGCTCCGAGCCGCTTTGTCGTCGGCAAGCCTCCCCATCGCTTTGCCGGTGCTGCAAGAGGGGCGGATCGTAGCCGATCCGGCGCTGATCGCCATGCTGCTTCGGCGGACCGAGGAGCATCGGCTCGCCCGCGCCGCGTCCGAGCCCGGGCTCCTTACGGAGCTTGCCGGCGACGACGACCCGGCAGTCGCGGCCGCCGCCGTCTCGCTCCTGATCGCGCTGAGCCGCCGTCTGGACGCCTTCCACGAACCCCTCCTCGCCAGCGGCGACCTCCCGGCGGAAGTCGCGCACGGGCTCGCCTGGACGGTCGCCGCGGCGCTTCGCACCTATCTGGTCGCCCGCCACGGCGTGCCTCCGGCCGCCGCCGACGGCGCCGTCACCGCCGCCACCGCCGGCCTGCTGGGGCGCTACGACGAAGGCGCCGGGACCGATTCCCTGGCGCGCCGGCTCGCGCTCCGCCTCGAGGAGCGGGCGCGCCTCGGCGACCCTTTCCTCGTCCGCGCCGCGGGCGAAGGCGCCTTGCCGCTGCTGCTGGCAGGGCTCTCGCTTCGAACGGGGCTCGATCCGCACGCTTCCTGGGAATTGCTGTCCGATGCGTCCGGCCGCGGAGGGGCCGTCCTTCTCCGAGCGGCGCATGTGGAGCGGGACTCCGCGGCATCGATCCTGCTTCATCTCGCCGGCCGGGAGGAGGCGGCCGTAGCGCAGCTCGACGTCTATGATTCGCTCGACCCGGCCCAGGGCCGGCACCACATACTCCTCTGGAGCCTCGATCCGGCCTATCGCTCCGCCGTGGCGAGGCTCGCATCATGAGCGCCGAGGAGGCCGTCCGCGGCCGGATCGATTCCGACGGCCGGCTGATCGCGGCGGAACCCAGGCTGATGGCGCTCCATCGCTCGGCCGGCGGCGAGGACGGCGGACCGCTGGCCGTGCCTCAGATCGCCGCGCTCGCCCGTCTCGCCCGCCGCCTCGGGATCGTCATCTCGCGCGGTGCCGTCGCGGCGGAAGGAGATTCGGATCTCGAACTGTGGGTGCGTGCGGAGCCGAAGGAAGGGTGGGTCGATCTCGCGGTCACCGGCTGGACCGCCCGCCCGGCCCGGGCCCCGGCCCCGGCCGCCGACGCGGAGCGCCAGGCCGACTTCCTCCGCGCCGCCGCCGACTGGATGTGGGAGACCGATTCGGCGCTTCGGCTGACCCTGGTCTCGCCCGCGGCCGCCGCGGCGGCCGGCAAGGCTCCGGCGCAGCTGGTCGGCCAGCAACTCACCCGGCTGTTCCGTCTCGAGGAAGGGGAGGAGGGCGAGCTTCCGCTGCTCACCGCCCTCGCCGAGCAGAGGCGCTTCGACGGGCAGCCCGCCGAGCTTCGCGGCGGCCGCGGCGGCCGCTACCGCCTGGCCGGGATCCCGCTGATCGACGGCGCGGGGCGGTTCGCGGGCTTCCGAGGCTCCGCGGCGGCCTTGCCCACCGGCGCTCCGGCGACTCCGGCGGCGGTCCAGGCCTCTCCGGAGCCCGGAGCTTTCGGCGAACGGCTCGACGAGGCGCTTCGGGCGCCGCTCGCCCGGATCATCGCCAGCGCCGAGACGATCGGGGCCCAGGCCGAGGGGCCGATCAAGAGCGACTATGCCGGCTATGCGGGCGACATCGCGACGGCGGGCCGCCACCTTCTCGCACTGGTCGACGACCTGGTCGACCTGCAGGCGATCGAGCGTCCGGACTTCCACCCCGAAGGCGAAGACATCGACCTCGCCGACGTCGCCCGGCGCGCCGCGGGGCTGCTCGCCGTCCGCGCCGGGGAGCGGCAGGTCCGGATCGACTCGCCGTCGGCGGGCGACAGCCTGCCCGCCTGGGGCGATTTCCGCCGGGCCCTCCAGATCGTCGTCAACCTCCTCACCAACGCGATCCGCTACTCGCCTGAAGGCGGCCAGATCTGGGTCCGGACCGATCGCGAAGGCGATCTCGCGGCCCTGATCATCGCCGATCAGGGCAAGGGCATTTCGGCCGAGGACCAGGCGCGGATCTTCGAGAAGTTCGAGCGCGTCGATCCGACCGAGGCGGGCGGAACCGGCCTCGGCCTCTACATCGCACGCCGGCTCGCCCGGGCGATGGGCGGCGACGTCGCGGTCGACAGCGCTCCGGGGCAGGGGGCGAGGTTCACGTTCACGCTGCCGTTGAGACGGGACTAGCGTTCTTAATTCCTCCCCGCGATTTCGCGGGGAGGGGGACCGCGCGAAGCGCGGTGGAGGGGTTCTTCAGCCAGCGAGAACCCCTCCACCATGCTTCGCATGGTCCCCCTCCCCCGCAAATGCCGGGGAGGATTTAAGGATTAGTGCCCCGAATGCTCCGCCCCACTCTTCCCTGCCACCACCGTCGGCTTGTGGAATTTGCAGGTCACCGTCGGATTGAACTGGGCGAACATTCCGTTCGCATTCTTCCGATAGAGCCAGACGTGGCGGTCGTAATGCGGCTCGAACATATGGGCTTCGTCGATCGCCGTCTTCGGGTCGTCGGCCATGGAATCATATTCGACTCCGTGGAAGGTCGGCAGGCCCTTGTTGCCGGCTGCGTGCCATGCCTTCTTGAAGACCAGGTTTTCGACCGCGACCAGCTCCAGGCTGCCGTCGGCGCTCGGCTCGTAGATCAGGATCGAGGGCTTGCGGAAGTCGGTATGGGTGCCGTCCCCGTCGACCCGAGGGTTGGGCGGCCCCTTGATTCCGAGCAGGTCGGGCCGGAAGAAGTGGATGCCCATCCCGCCCAGCGCCGCCGGCCGGCCCATCATCGGTGCCAGGTCGCACATGTTGCCGGGATCGCGGACATAGCCTTCGGCGAGGGCGATTTTGACATCCTGGAAGCGGGCGGTGGCGGCGCGGACCTCGTCGAGCGTCGGCTCGCCCGGGCCCGGCGCGGCCGCGGCGAGGGCGGCGGCGATGATCGTCAACATAAGCAACTCCGATCGTTGGACTGGATCGGAGTTCGATAGGCGAGTCTTGTTGCGGGCCGATGCCGAGTCCCGCGCCGAAGTGTTTCAACTGTTGCGCGGGCCGGGCCCCCTTGGCAGTTTCGCCCGAGACGATTGGGGGGTTCGATGATTCAGCTGACCGACTCGGATTTCCAGACATTGTGCGCCGCCGGCACGGTGAGCGAGCGGATCGGAGCGCTCGAGGGCGAGCGCCAGGCGGCGGTCCGCAAATTCTGGATCAGGGGATCGATCGGCCTGGCCCTCAGCGCGGCCGCCCTGGCGACCTTGCTCAACGCCGGGTGGGAAGTCGTCGCCTTCCTCGTCTTCGCGGCTTTCCTGGTCGGCACCTTCATCGCCGCGGCCGGCCCGCTGATGGCGGCCAAGGAAGGGCTGAAGCATCCCGTGCTGGAGGAGGTCGCGAAGAAGGCCGGGCTGGAATATATCCCGACCGGCTTCACGCCGCCGGCCCTGGCCTCGGGCTGCGCGCTGCTGTTCGGCGGCGGCGGTTTCTCCAGCGAGACCTATACCGACCTCTTCAACGGCACCGACGAGGAGGGCCGTGGCTTCGCGGTCTACGAAGCGGACCTCCAGCGGCGCGCGGGCAAGAACACCTACAGCGTGTTCTGCGGCCAGATCTACGCGATCCAGCGCCGGCCGGGGGCGAAGGGCGAAACCGCGATCGTGCCCGACAGGAGCCTGCTCAACTTCTGGAAGCCGGCGAGCGACATGGAGCGCGTGCGGATCGAGGGCGACGAGCCGTTCGAGAAGAAGTTCGAAGTCTATGCCACCGACCCGATGGAGGCGCGCGAGCTGCTCTTCGATTCGCACTTCCGCGCCCGCCTGCTCGAGCTGAGGCAGGAGGGCCGGGTCTTCGTCTATGCCGGGCCGGAGGAAGCTTTGGTCGCCGCCGCCGGCAAGGACCGGTTCGAGCCCGGCTCCATGCTCCGCTCGAGGCCCGCGGAAGAACGCGTGCGGCTCATGTTCGACGATGTCTGCGCCTCGCTTCACCTTCTCGCTGAGCTGAAGGCGAAGCTCGGCTGAGCGTTCGAGGGGAGAGAAAGGGGACGGCGACGGGCTTCCCGCCGACGACGTTGGACCTCAGGCGAGCTGGCCGAGCAGGGATATCAGAGCCACTTGGCTGTTGACGCTGGTCTTGAGAAAGATGGTCTGGAGATGATTGCGGGCCGTATTGGTCGCCATCTCCGCGTCGGCCGCGGCGCTCTGGAGGCAGCCGCGCCGCACCAGAGCCGCGGCAAGATCGGCTTCGCGTACGCTCAACCCGAAGAGCTGGCGAAGCGTATCTCCCGACACGCTGTCGCGGGCCAGATCCTGCACCAGTACGATGCAAGCGATGCTTTGGCTCGAAAGGAAGCACTCGACCGGCGGAGGAGGCATGACCCGCAGCACATAGGGGCGTTTCGAGGAACGCCGGCTCACCAGCATCTGTCCGCCCGAAGGCCGTTCGCCGTTCGCCTTCAGGACATGGTCGATGAGTTGCTGAAGCTTGCGCGTTTCCGGCGGACGCCGGGTCAGCAGCCCGGCCCCGAGACAAGCGAGGCCGTCGCCCGCCGCCAGCATCCTTGCCGCGGCGTCATTCTCGAATGTGACCTTGCCGTTCGCGCCCATCAGGATGATGCCGTCGGCCTTGCTGGCCATCGCCTCGAGCAGGGCGCTTCGGGTGGCGGCCTCCCGTTCGATGAAAAAGCCCATCGCGCAGGCCTGCTCGATCTCCGGCGCCAGGCGGAGAAGGGATCGGAGAGCCTCGTCGGAATGACCGCCGTCGCGCCGGTTGCGCAGGAAGGCGATGGCGGCGACGTTGCCGTCCGGAAGCCTCAGCTTCAGGCCGATCTCGTCATCGAACCCCATGGCATCGATGGCCTGCCTCACCCTGGGATCGCGGCGCATCTCGACCGCATCGTACAGGGTGCGGTCGGCGAAGACCGCTCCGGCGGGCACTCTCGCGATATAGGGGATGCGCGGGTCGTTCGCGTAAATCTCGCCGGGGAAATATGAGGCCATGAATTCGGACGTATAACAGTGGCTGTCCACCGCCAGGACGCGCCTCGAATCGTCATTCACGCCCAACAGGCTGCCACCGCTCTTGAACAGTCCGGCGGCAAGCTCGAGCGTTCGCGACCACGGCGCTTCGCCCGTGGCGGAGGCATAGAGCCGGCCGAGCAGCTCGCGGCGATCGTCCTCGCCGACGATCATAATTCCATGACTTTTTCGGGTAAAGCCGGCCTCCGCCACCGGCGCGGTGGCCTGTCCCACGAGCGGCTGTCCCGCCGCGCTTGTGCGCGGCGGCGAGCATAGGGTGGCATGAGCCCTGTTCCCCATCCGCAACGCGCTTGCGCGCGGGCTCCCCGCGGTCAGATTAGTTGGAATCCACTAACCGTCAAGACGTTCGCTCAGAAACTTCCAAGTGACCTATGTTGACCGAATAAGTGTTCTATGACTAACATAGATCAAGCATAAAATTTATGCGGGTTTCATGAGACTAAATGAAAAGTATTGGAGAAGATAATTTGTAATCGTGACATTTTTTGGCGCGCCAAGGCTGTGAAGTGGAGCCCGTAAATGCGTCTACAGCCGGAGGGGCCGGACGCTCTTTCGAGCGCCGACCCCTCGCGCACCTGTCGGGCCCGATCAATAGAGCGAGTAGGTGACCTTCGCCGACTTCACGAGGCTGTCGTCCTGCACGAAGATATCCAGAGCATTGACCCCGCCCGCGAGCGCGGCCGCTAGGGGCGGCGCCATTGTCGGATTCGAGCTGGTGATGGACAGATTATAGGTCCATGGCCCCAGATTGTCGGTGAGAGCCTTGCTCGGCCGCAGCGAGGTTCCCTTGGCCGGATCCCAGCCCACCTGGTCGCGGAAGGCCATTCCGGCCGCTTTGGGCAGGAACAGGCTGATCCCGTCATTGTTGTTCGCGCTTCCGGTCGAGCCGGCGACGGAGACGTCGATCTGACAGACCTTCTTGCGGTCCGGGACCAGCGGGAAGCTGTCGATGAAGACGCGATCGAGGCTGGAGTCGCCGTAAGCGCGCAGCGGGCCGACGGCGTAGCTATAGCCGGGGCCCTGGCCGATGACGATGGCACCCCGGTCGACGGCGTTGCTTGAACGCTGGATCGTATGAGTCGTCACCGGGTAGCCGAGCCGACGGACCTCGGCGCAGCTTTGGGTGAAGGATGCAGGTTTCGACGGCTGACCGCTGAACTGCACCTCCCGGATCTCGATCCGACCATAAGCCGATGCCACGTTCATCACCACCGAGCTCACGCCCGTCTGGCTAAGCGCAGCCTGAAAGGGAGGAGCGGCATTGGGCGCCTGATGCGAGGTCTGGCCCAGCGAGGTCCCAGCGGCGTTGAAGAAGCTGAGCGTGAAATCCTTCACCCCTCCCTGGGAGTCGACTACGATGTTGTTCCACAAGCTGAAGTTGGTGAGGTCCATCGGCGTGGCGAAACTGAAGGTGATCTCACCCGACGTCACATTCGAGCCGAAGCCGTTGATCGCGGCCGGACCGGTAGTGGCATCGTTGATCTGCTTGATCGGGAACGAAGTTGTCCCGAACTGGAGCGGAGTCAGATTCGTTGTCGGTATATAAGTCAGCGGCTGCGCCGTGGCGGGCGCGGTCGCGGTGAACAGGGCTCCTGCGAAGAGAGCGCCGACGGAATGAAGCAGGCGTGCACGATCGATCATCTTAACCTCCCTAATTTTGCCGGATATGCCGCCGCGTTCGGCGTGCGCTCTTGGAATTAGGGGAGATCGAACGGAGACGCGAAGGTTCCGCTTAGTCCATTTGGACCAGTGCCGCCGTCAGCGCTGGGCCACCGGCACGTAGTCCCGCTGGGTCGGGCCGGTGTAGAGCTGGCGGGGCCGGCCGATCTTCTGCTCGGGGTCGGAGATCATCTCGTTCCACTGGGCGACCCATCCGACCGTTCGCGCCAGGGCGAACAGGGCCGTGAACATCGAGGTCGGGAAGCCGATCGCCGAGAGCACGACGCCCGAGTAGAAATCGACGTTGGGATAGAGCTTCTTCTCGATGAAATAATCGTCGCTGAGAGCGATCTGCTCGAGCTCGCGGGCGACGTCGAAGACGGGATCGGTGACCCCCAGCTCCTTCAGGACCTCCTGGGCCGTCGCCTGCATCACCTTCGCGCGCGGATCGTAATTCTTGTAGACCCGGTGGCCGAAGCCCATCAGCCGGAACGGATCGTCCTTGTCCTTGGCCCGGGCGATGAACTCGGGGATGCGCTCGGGCCGGCCGATCTCGTGGAGCATGTTCAGAGCCGCCTCGTTGGCGCCGCCATGCGCGGGCCCCCACAGGCAGGCGATCCCGGCGGCGATGCAGGCGAAGGGGTTGGCGCCCGACGAGCCGGCGAGCCGGACGGTCGAGGTCGAGGCGTTCTGCTCATGGTCGGCGTGGAGGATGAAGATCCGCCGCATCGCCCGCTCGACGATCGGGTTGACATCGTAGGGCTCGGCCGGGACCCCGAAGGTCATTCTCAGGAAGTTGCCCGTGTAGGTGAGGCTGTTCTGCGGGTACATGAACGGCTGGCCGAGCGTATATTTGTAGGCCATCGCGGCGATCGTCGGCATCTTCGCGATCAGCCGGTGGCTGGCGATCATCCGCTGCTTGGGATCGGTGATGTCGGTCGAATCGTGATAGAAGGCGGAGAGAGCCCCGACCACGCCGCACATCACCGCCATCGGATGGGCGTCCCGGCGGAAGCCGCGGTAGAAGGTCGAGAGCTGCTCGTGCAGCATGGTGTGGCGCGAGATGGTGTAGGTGAAATTCTCGAGCTCGGCCTTCTTCGGAAGC
>DASVVM010000022.1:0-2282 GCA_036386555.1 Allosphingosinicella sp. | reverse complement strand
GCGGCACGACTCCCATTCCGACGAGGTTGGAGCGGTGGATCCGCTCGTAGGTCTCGGCGATGACGGCGCGGACCCCGAGCAGGTTGGTGCCCTTGGCGGCCCAGTCGCGCGAGGAGCCGGTGCCATATTCCTTGCCGGCGATGACGACGAGCGGGATCCCTTCCGCCTTGTAGCGCATCGCGGCGTCGTAGATGGGCAGGGTTTCGCCGGTCGGTATGTGACGGGTCAGGCCGCCCTCCGTGCCTGGAATCATCCGGTTCTTTATTCGGATATTGGCGAAGGTGCCGCGCATCATGACTTCGTGATTGCCGCGGCGGGCGCCGTAGGAGTTGAAGTCGCCGCGGGCGACCTGGTGCTCGGAAAGATAGCTGCCGGCCGGGCTGTCGGCCTTGATCGCGCCGGCCGGGGAAATGTGGTCGGTGGTGATGGAATCGCCGAAGATCGCCAGTGGCCGCGCATCCTCGATGTCGGACGGCGGAGTCGGGGTCATCGTCATGCCTTCGAAATAAGGCGGGTTCTGGATGTAGGTCGAGCCCGCCGACCAGGCATAGGTCTCGCCCCCCGCGACCGGGATCGAGCGCCATTGTTCGTCGCCCTTGTAGACGTCGGCGTAGCGGGCGCGGAACATGTCGCCATGGACATGGGCGTCGATCAGCCCGCGGATCTCGTCGTTGGTCGGCCAGACGTCCTTCAAAAAGACCGGCTGCCCGTCCGAGCCGGTGCCGAGCGGCTCCTCGATCATGTCGCCCGCGACCGTCCCCTTGAGCGCATAGGCGACGACGAGCGGCGGCGAGGCGAGGTAGTTGGCGCGCACGTCGGGCGAGACCCGGCCCTCGAAATTGCGGTTGCCGGAGAGGACCGAGGCGGCGACGAGGTCGTGCTTCGCGATGGCGGCGGAGATGGGCTCGGGCAAAGGCCCCGAATTGCCGATGCAGGTGGTGCAGCCGTAGCCGACCAGGTCGAAGCCGATCGCGTTCAGATCTTCCGAAAGGCCGGCGCGGTCGAGATAGTCGGTGACGACCTGGCTTCCCGGGGCAAGCGACGTCTTCACCCAGGGCTTGGAATCGAGCCCCTTCTCCCGCGCCTTGCGGGCGACGAGGCCGGCGGCGATCAGCACGGCCGGGTTGGAGGTGTTGGTGCACGACGTGATGGCGGCGATGACGACGTCGCCATGACCGATGTCGGGCACCGCCGGATCGCCGACCACCGGGTGGCGCTGGCACAGCTCGCCGAGCGGCTGGCCATATTCCCTGGTGAAATTGGCGACGAACTCCTCGTCTACCCGCGACAGGGGCACCTTGTCCTGGGGCCGCTTGGGGCCGGCGAGCGAGGGCTCGACGCTGTCCATGTCGAGCTCGAGCGTGTCGGTGAAGAGCGGCTCGTGATAGGCGCCGGGCTCCAGCCACAGGCCCTGGGCCCGGGCATAGGCCTCGGTGAGGGCGATCTGCTCCTCCGAGCGGCCGGTGAGCCGCATGTAGTCGAGGGTCTTGCCGTCGACCGGGAAGAAGCCGCAGGTCGCTCCATATTCGGGCGCCATGTTGGCGATCGTGGCGCGGTCGGCGACCGACAAAGCCGAGACCCCGGCGCCGTAGAATTCGACGAAGCGGCCGACCACGCCGCGGGCGCGCAGCATCTGGGTGACGGTGAGGACGAGGTCGGTGGCGGTGATCCCTTCCTGCAGGCTGCCGGTGAGGTGGAAACCGACCACCTCGGGGATCAGCATCGAGACCGGCTGGCCGAGCATCGCCGCCTCCGCCTCGATCCCGCCGACTCCCCAGCCCAGGACTCCGAGGCCGTTGACCATGGTGGTGTGGCTGTCGGTCCCGACCAGGGTGTCGGGATAGGCGACCTGCTCTCCGGAGGGGTCGGCCGAGGACCACACCCCGCGGGCGATATATTCGAGATTGACCTGGTGGCAGATGCCGGTGCCGGGCGGGACCACCTCGAAATTGTCGAACGCCTTGGAGCCCCATTTGAGGAATTCGTAGCGCTCCATGTTGCGGTGATATTCGAGCTCGACGTTCTTCGCGAAGGACTGGGGCGTGCCGAAGGCGTCGACCATGACGCTGTGGTCGATGACGAGGTGGACGGGGACCTGCGGGTTGATCTGGGTGGCGTTGCCGCCGAGCCTGGCCATCGCATCGCGCATCGCGGCGAGGTCGACGACGGCGGGGACCCCGGTGAAATCCTGCATCAGCACCCGGGCCGGGCGGTACTGGATCTCCTTGGTGGAGGAGCGTTCCTCCTGCCAGTCGACCAGCGCCTGGATGTCGGCGCGGGTG
>DASVVM010000021.1:0-1868 GCA_036386555.1 Allosphingosinicella sp. | reverse complement strand
GAGGCGAGCACGGTCGCCTTGTCGAGCGGGCGAAGGGTTCGAAGGTCGATCACCTCGGCCTCGATCCCCTGCTCGGCGAGCCGGGCCGCGGCGTCGAGCGCGACCCCGACGCCGATCGAATAGCTGACCAGGGTGACGTCGGTCCCGGAGCGGGCGATCCGCGCCTTTCCGATCGGGAGAACGTAATCGTCGAGCTTCGGAACGTCGAAGCTCTGGCCGTAGAGCAATTCGTTCTCGAGGAAGACGACCGGATCCTCGGAGCGGATGGCGGCCTTGAGCAGCCCCTTCGCGTCGGCGGCCGAATAAGGCGCGATGACGATGAGGCCGGGGACGTTGGCGTACCAGGGGCCGTAATTCTGGCTGTGCTGGGCGCCGACCCGGGAGGCGGCGCCGTTGGGACCACGGAAGACGATCGGGCAGCGCATCTGGCCGCCCGACATATAATTGGTCTTCGCCGCCGAATTGATAATGTGATCAATGGCTTGCATTGCGAAGTTGAAAGTCATGAACTCGATGATCGGCCTCAGGCCGCCCATCGCGGCGCCGGCGCCGACCCCGGCGAAGCCATATTCGGTGATGGGGGTGTCGATCACCCTTTTCGGGCCGAATTCGTCGAGCAGGCCCTGGGTCACCTTGTAGGCGCCCTGATATTCGGCGACCTCCTCGCCCATCACGAAGACGCGGTCGTCGGTGCGCATCTCCTCGGCCATGGCGTCGCGGAGCGCCTCGCGTACGGTCGTCCGGACCGTCTCGGTGCCTTCGGGCACCTCCGGCGGCTCGGGGTTGCGGTCGGCGGCCGCCACCAGGGACTGAGCACCGGATTCCGCCGGCTGGGTTTGGCCGCTTTCGACGGGCGAGGCCTCGGTCTTCTGGTCGCTCGGCATTTCGACCGCGGGCGCGGTTTGCGCCGGAGCCGGAGCAGCGGCCGAAGCGTCCTCGCCGTCGGCGGCGATCAGCGCGATGACCGTCCCGACCTTCACCTCGTCGGTGCCCTCGGCGATCAGGATCCTGGCGATCGTGCCCTCGTCGACCGCCTCGAACTCCATGGTGGCCTTGTCGGTCTCGATCTCGGCGAGGATGTCGCCGGACTTGACCTCGTCGCCTTCCTTGACGAGCCACTTGGCGAGCGTGCCCTCCTCCATGGTGGGAGAGAGAGCGGGCATCTTCAGTTCGACGGGCATCAGTAGGTCTCGACCAGGATATCGGTGTAGAGCTCGGACGGGTCGGGCTCGGGCGACTGCTCGGCGAAGTCGGCGGATTCGGTGACGATCCGCTTGATGTCGCTGTCGATCTTCTTGAGCGCGTCCTCGCCCACGCCGGCGGCGGCGAGCTCGCGCTTCACCGCCTCGATCGGATCCGATTTCTCGCGAACCGCCTGGACCTCGTCGCGCGAGCGGTACTTGGCCGGATCGGACATGGAGTGGCCGCGATAGCGGTAGGTCTTCAATTCGAGCAGGATCGGCCCCTTGCCCGAACGCACCCATTCCAGCGCGACGGTGGCGGCGCCGCGCACCGCGAGCACGTCCATGCCGTCGACCTGGAGGCCGGGAATCCGGAAGCTGTCGCCGCGCCGGAACAGCTGGTCCTCGGCCGAGGAGCGGTTGACGCTCGTGCCCATGGCGTATTGGTTGTTCTCGATCACGTAGATGATCGGCAGGTCCCAGAGCGAGGCCATGTTGAAGCTCTCGTAGACCTGGCCCTGGTTGGCCGCGCCGTCGCCGAAATAAGCGAGGCAGACTCCGCCGTCGTCGCGATATTTGTGGGCGAAGCCGAGGCCGGTGCCGAGGCTGACCTGGGCCCCGACGATGCCGTGGCCGCCGTAGAATTTATGCTCGACGCTGAACATGTGCATCGAGCCGCCCTTGCCC
>DASVVM010000020.1:0-35173 GCA_036386555.1 Allosphingosinicella sp. | reverse complement strand
CACGACGGCCCGCCCTACGCCAATGGCGACATCCACATGGGCCACGCCATGAACAAGATCCTGAAGGACATGGTGGTTCGGTCGCAGTCCCTGCTCGGCAAGGACGCCCCCTATGTGCCCGGCTGGGACTGCCACGGCCTTCCGATCGAGTGGAAGATCGAAGAGCAATATCGCAAGAAGAAGCTCGACAAGGATGCCGTGCCGCCCCGCGAATTCCGCGCCGAATGCCGGGCCTATGCCGAGAAATGGGTCGCCATCCAGTCGGAGCAGTTCCAGCGCCTGGGCGTGATGGGCGAGTGGGACGACCCCTATCTCACCATGAAGTTCGAGGCCGAGGCCAAGATCGTCGAGGAGCTCCTGAAGTTCGCCGAGAGCGGCCAGCTCTACCGCGGCGCGAAGCCGGTCATGTGGTCGCCGGTCGAGAAGACCGCTCTGGCCGAGGCCGAAGTCGAATATGAGGAGATCGTCTCTACCCAGATCGACGTCGCCTTCCCGATCGTCGAGGCGCCAGGGGCGCCGGACCTGATAGGGGCACGGGCAGTGATCTGGACGACGACGCCCTGGACGATCCCGGTCAACCAGGCGCTCGCCTATGGCTCTGAGATCGAATATGTGCTCGTGCGGTCGGGGATTGACAGCGACGGCGACACTCCCGTCTCCCGCTACACCCAGACCAACGCCGCGCTCAGCGCATTTCAGGGCACCCGTTTCCTCGTGGCGCGGGATCTCGCCCGGGGCTTTCGCGAGAGAGCCGAGCGATATTTCGCGTCGATCGCGCCCGAAGGGCAGGGCTTCCGCCTTCGGTGGAGCGAAGCGGGAAGCTTCAGAGGAAGCGACCTAGCAGGTGCCGTCGCCGACCATCCGATGCACGAGGAAGGCGGCTTCTTCGCGAGGCCCCGCCCCTTCCTGCCCGGCGACTTCGTCACCGTCGAGCAGGGCACCGGCCTCGTCCACATGTCGCCCGACCATGGCGAGGACGATTTCCTGCTCTGCAAGGCGAACGGCATCGATCCCGTCTTCGCGGTCGACGACGCGGGCTTCTACCGGGCCGACTGGGAATGGCTTGGCGGGCTCGGCTCGGTCATCAACGCCAGGTTCAACGCGCCCGACGGTCCGATCTGCCTTGGCCTGAGCGAGCATGGCGGCCTCCTCGCGGCGTCCGCGGACTTCCGTCACTCCTACCCGCACAGCTGGCGGTCGAAGGCCAAGATCATCTTCCGCTGCACGCCCCAGTGGTTCATCCCGATGGATGCGGGCGAGCGGACTTTGCGCGACACCGCCCTGACCGCGATTGACGAGACTCGCTGGGTGCCGGAGAAGTCGAAGAACCGCATCCGAGCCATGGTCGAGGGGCGGCCGGACTGGGTGATCAGCCGTCAGCGCGCCTGGGGAGTGCCGATCGCGCTCTACGTGCACAGGAAGACCGGCGAATATCTCCGCGACGCGGCGCTCAACTCCCGGATCATCCGCGCCTTCCACGAAGGCGGCGCCGATGCCTGGTTCGGCGCGGACCACCAGGCCCTGCTCGGCAACGGCTACAGCCTCGAGGATTACGAGCCGGTCACCGACATCCTCGACGTCTGGTTCGATTCGGGCTCCACCCACAGCTACGTCGTCGAGGCGCGCTACGGCGAAGGCGTCCGGGCCGACCTCTATGTCGAAGGCTCCGACCAGCATCGCGGCTGGTTCCAGTCTTCGCTGATGGAGAGTTGCGGAACCCGCGGGCGGGCGCCCTACGCGGCGGTGCTCACCCACGGCTTCGCGCTCGACCAGAACATGCGCAAGATGTCGAAGAGCCTCGGCAACACGATCGACCCGCTCGCCGTCCTCAACGAGAGCGGCGCCGACATATTGCGGCTGTGGACCGCCTCGACCGACTATTTCGAGGACGTCCGCATCGGCAAGGAGGTGCTCGCCACCACCACCGACGCCTACCGCAAGCTCAGGAACACCTTCCGCTACCTGCTCGGAGCGCTGGCCGGCTTCGACGAAGCGGAGCGGGTGCCGGCCGCGGAGATGCCCGAGCTGGAGCGGTGGGTGCTCCACCGGCTGGCCGAGCTCGACGTCGAGCTCAGGCAAGCGACCGAGGGGTTCGAGTTCAACCGCTACGTCCGGCTCATCTCCAGCTTCGCAAACGACGACCTTTCGGCCTTCTTCTTCGATATTCGCAAGGACAGCCTCTATTGCGACGCGCCGTCGTCGCCCAAGCGTCGCGCCTGTCGCACCGTGCTCGATACGGTGTTCCACTCGCTCGTGCGGTGGATGGCACCGATCCTCTGTTTCACCACTGAAGAAGTGTGGCAGAACCGCTATCCCGAGGACGGGGGCTCCGTCCACCTGCTCGAATGGCCTGAGATCGATTCGGCCTGGCGCGACGAGGCGCTGGGCTCGAAATGGGCTCTGATCCGGGCCACGCGCGAGAACGTCACCGAGGCGATCGAGCCGCTTCGGCGCGAGAAGGTGATCGGTTCCAGCCTCGAGGCGAAGGTGCTGTATCCGGATACCCAGATCGACCTGCTCGACACCGAGCTCGCCGAGCTGGCCGAGATCTACATCGTCTCCGAGGTCGCCCAGGCGCAGAGCGAGACGATCGAAGTGAGCAAGTCCTATTTCCTGAAATGCGGCCGCTGCTGGCGGCTGCTTCCGGAAGTCGGCGAGGACGGGGGCCTGTGCGCCCGCTGCGAAGGGGTATTGAATGGCTGATTTGTCCCGCGATTCCGAGCGGATCAGGAAGAACCGGAAGATCGGCCTCTCGGTCGCGGCCCTGATTTTCCTCGTCGACCAGGCGGTGAAATGGGTGGTGACATATCCGCTGCAGCTGCCGCATCGGCTGACCGTCGACGTCCTGCCGTTCTTCACCCTGCGCTGGCTGAAGAATACCGGAGTCTCGATGGGCCTGCTGCCGGCCGACAGCGACATGGGGCGCTGGCTCCTCGTCGCCCTGACCTGCGCGATCGCCGCCTTCGTCGCTTTCTGGATGTGGCGCGAGAAGCGCCGCGACGACACGGTCGCCCTGGCTTTGGTGCTCGGCGGGGCGCTCGGCAACATCCTCGATCGGGTGCGGCTGGGCTATGTCGTCGACTATGCCGACCTGCATTTCGGGGGCATCCATCCCTTTTTGGTCTTTAACGTGGGCGACGCTGCCATTACCATCGGCGTCCTGCTATTGCTGGTCCGGGCGCTGCTGACGCGCGACCGGAAGGTTCCCGAGGAGGAAAAGTGATCATGCGTATCGTGAAGCTGGGCCTTGCCGCCTGCACTGCCACCCTGGTGCTGGCCGGCTGCGGTTCGGGCGGAATCGCCGGCCGGGAGCGCCCCGACGAGTTCGCGGTCACCCGCAACCAGCCGCTCGTGATCCCCCCCGATTACGCCTTGACGCCGCCGAGGACCGGCGAGCCGACCCCGGTCGGCACCGACGCACGCACCCAGGCGCTCGACGCCCTGTTCGGAGGGCCCGCACCGCGCAGCCAGAGCGAGCGCTCGATGCTCAACTCGGCCGGAAGCGATCGGGTGGCCATCGGGGCCCGCTCCGTCGCGGGCGATCCCGGAACGACTGTGGTCGATAAGGGCGCCGTTACCCAGGCGATCGTCGCCGCCCCGGCCGGAGCCGGTCGGGATTCCACGGTGACGACGCCACAATAATCCCGTCATCCCGGCGAAAGCCGGGACCTCGGGGAGACCCGCTGAGCCTTTTCCGGCCTGAGGTCCCGGCTTTCGCCGGATGACGCCAACCCCTTCCGTCCCAGGCTAACCCTTCCTTAGCTCCATCGCTTTACCCTGCCGTGCATGACGCAGCAGCAGCCGCCTTTCTATGCTCCGGGCCTGGCCGATGCCGGCGCCCAGATCGCGCAGCTCCGGCAGGTGCTCGCTCTCGTCGAGGAGATGGCGGACCGGGCCTCGCTTTCGCCGAGGGACGAGCTGCTCGACGAAGCCGCGCGGGTCAGCGCGGCTTACGCCCGCGCCCTTCCGATAGACCAGAAAAGATTCGACAGCCTGGCCGGCGAGATCGCGCGCTGGGCCGCCGCGGGCGTCGGGGCATTGCTGAAGCTCGACGACGCCGGAATGCCGGTCCGCCCCGCCGCCGAGCGGCTCGCCGAGGAGCTCGAGAAGGGACTGGCAGAGCTCGCCCAGCGCCTTCCCTAGAGCATGATCGCCTCCGACTGATCGGAAGGCGCGCTGGAAAGCTTTGCGGTTCAGTTGTCCGCCGGAAGCGATTATCCGAAAGTCTCCGCCACCAGCCGGCCGACGGCGGCGTGGGCGGCGAAGCGGGCGGCGCGATCGGCGGTCCCGCCGCTCTGGTAGCTGGCGATGACGATCGGGGCGCCGCCCGAGCGCCAGGCCACCGCGACATCGTTGACCGCGCCGTTGGCGCCGGTACCGGTCTTGTGGCCGACCAGCCAGGGCGGCGAAGGCAGCCCGGCCTTGAGACGGTCCGGCCCGGGGACCGCCTTCGTCAGCCAGGTGGCGAGATGCCTTCGCGATTGTTCGGAAAGCTTGTCCCCGAGGACCAGCGTCCGCGCCAGGCCGGCCATCGCCGCCGGGCTGGTGGTGTCGCGCGGGTCGCCCGGCAGGTTGGAGTTGAGCTCCATCTCGTAGCGGTCGAGCCGGGTGACCTTGTCGCCGCAGGCACGCAGGAAGCGGGTCAGGGCCTGCGGGCCGCCGATCCGGCGCAGCAGCATGTTGGCGGCGCTGTTGTCGCTCAGCTCGACGATGGCCGAGCAGAGCCGGACGATCGAGAGGCTCCCTTCCTCCCGGTATCTTTCGATCGCGGGCGAGTTGTCGAGCGGCTTGCCGGGCGGAATGGGCAGCTTCTCCTCGAGCGAGATCTCGCCCCGGTCCGCGAGCGCCAGCACCGCAGCTGCAAGCGGAAACTTGAACGTGGACGCCATCGAGTAACGCGAATCGGCGTCGAAGCGGAGCTCGCGGCCCGAGCCCGTGTCGACGGCGGCAACTCCGAGCCGGCCGCCCGGCCCCAGAGCGGCGCGGATCGCTTCGAACCGCTTGCGCGCCTCGAGCGCGGCCTCGCCGGGCTCGGCATCCCGGGCGGGGGCGGCGGCGCGGCAGCCGGCGGCGAGGGCGGCGCACGCGCCGGCGGCGAGGAAGGCTCTTCGGTCGATCATCGTCCCTGCATGTTATGGGAGCCGCCCGGCATCCGCACCGTCAGATTTTCTAAGGCCTCGCTCAAATGGATCTGGCAGGCCAGGCGCGAGGTTCGGGTGACGTGCCAGGCGAGGTCGAGCAGGTCCTCCTCCTCCTCGCTCGCCCGCGGAAGCTTCGCGAAATCCTCGGCGGCGACGATGACGTGGCAGGTCGAGCAGGCCATCTGGCCCTCGCACGTGCCCTCCAACGGCTGGCCGTGCGCCTGGGCGAGGTCGAGCAGGCGCTCGCCGGGTGCTCCCCTCACCTCCTGGATATGGTTGCCGTCCGCGGAGACGAACCGGACCAGGGTCACTCCACTTCGTCCAGCTGGGCCAAAGCGGCAGAGGCGATCAGGCTCAAGGCGTCGGTGAGCTG
This sequence comes from Allosphingosinicella sp., assembly GCA_036386555.1. Taxonomy (GTDB): domain Bacteria; phylum Pseudomonadota; class Alphaproteobacteria; order Sphingomonadales; family Sphingomonadaceae; genus Allosphingosinicella. The sequence goes on along the minus strand of DASVVM010000020.1, from coordinate 29,659 downwards.
CTCCCTGGTCGTGTAACGGCCGAAACCGAGGCGGAGGCTGGAGCGGGCCTGGGGGTCGGTGAGGCCGAGGGCGGCGAGGACGTGGCTCGGCCGGCCCGATCCGCTCGCGCAGGCCGAGCCTGCAGAGAAGGCGACCGCTCGGAGGTCGGATATCAGGCGCGCCGAATCGACCCCGTCGCGGCGCAGGTTGAGGTTGCCACGGTAGCGCCGGTCCGCCGAGCCGTTCAGGGTCCAGGGACGCATGATCTCCATCGCCGTTCCCCAGAGAAGCTCGACGTGCCGGCGATCCTGCTCCGCTCGTTCGACGAGCAATCGGGCCGCCTCGCCGAAGCCTGCGCACAAGGCCGGCGAGAGCGTACCGGAACGCAAGCCGCCTTCCTGGCCGCCGCCGTGGAGGAGCGGGTCGATCTCGACTCCGCTTCGTACCCATAAGGCTCCGATCCCCTTGGGGCCGTGGACCTTGTGGGCCGAGACGGCGACGAGGTCGCAATCGGCGATCGGGAGCGGCACCCGTCCGAAGCCCTGGACGGCATCGCAGAGGAAAAGGGCGCCTGCGGCCCGGGCCATGGCGCCGATCCGGGCGATCGGCTGGACGACTCCGATCTCGTTGTTGACCAGCATCGCGGCGACGAGTCCGGTGGGCTTGGCGAGTGCGGCTTCGACGTCGGCGAGGCCGACGACGCCATCACCCGCGACCGGGAGGATCTCGACGTCGAAGCCGCAGTCGCCGAGATATTGGGCGGTGTCGAGAACGGCGGCATGCTCGGTGGCGAGGGTGACGATCCGCCGCCGGTTTTGAGGCAGTCGGGCGGCGGCGCCCTTCAGCGCCCAGTTGATCGCTTCGGTCGCACCGGAGGTGAAGTAGAGCTGCCCGCCCGTCCCATCCCCACCCAGGGCCTGGATCACCCGCTCGCGCGCCACCTCCACTGCCGCGGCCGCTTCCCTGCCCATCCGGTGGCTGCTGTGGGGGTTGGCGAAGCCGGCGTCGAGCCACGGCCGCATCGCGGCGGCGGCTTCCGGGGCGAGCGGAGTCGTCGCCTGATAGTCGAGGTAGACGGGACCCGTCACGCCGCCCGGCGTTTCCCGAACATGTCGATCCACCGGTCCAGCAGGGCGTCGATGTCGCTCTCGAGAGTCTGCGGCCCGAAGCTGACCCGGATCACCTCGCGCGCCGCCTCCTCCGGCCAGCCCATGGCGGTGAGCACGTGGCTGGTCTTGAGGCTGCCCGAGGCGCAGGCGCTCCCGGCGGTGACTGCGATTCCGGCAAGGTCGAGCCGCATCATCTGGGCGGCGCCGGGAACTCCGGGCATCCGATAGCAGGCGATGGTGGCGATTCGCGGCGCGTCGGCGGAGACGATCTCGCCTCCCGCGGCGAGGATTCCGGAGTCGAGCCGGGCGCGGAGCCGCTTCGCTTCCTCGTACCAGCCGTGATCGGCCTCGCAGGCGGCGGCGAAGCCCATGATCGAAGGCACGGCGGCGGTTCCGGGGCGGAAGCCGCCCTCCTGGCCTCCGATGGCCTCGAGAGTCGCCGGATCCTTGACCAGAAGCGCACCGATTCCGGGCGGCCCACCGAACTTGTGGGCGGCGACGACGACGAAATCGGCGTCCGGCAGCGGCAGCTTGCCTGCGCTCTGGGCGCAATCGACCAGGAGCAGTCCGCCCGCCGCCTTGACCCGGCCGGCGACCAGGTCGATCGGGTGGATCACTCCGGTTTCGTTGTTGACCGACTGGACCGCCACCAGAGGCGTCCGGGCGCGGGAGAGGGCGGTGTCGACGTCCTCGAGGTCGAGCGTCCCGTCGGCCAGGACCGCGATCTGCCGAGCTCCGGGAGCGCTCCGAAGCACCGCCGGATGCTCGACGGCGGAGACGATACGGTCTTCGGCCCGGGCCCGCTCGAACACCAGCGAGATCGCCTCCGTCGCTCCCGAGGTGAAGATCAGAGTCGAGTCCGAGCCCAGCGCCGCGCCGATCCGGCGCCGGGCATCCTCGAGCTCGGCCCGGACCGCTCGTCCCTCGGCGTGGGGCGAGGAAGGATTGGCCCAACTCCGGCACGCCGCCGCCATCGCCGCCGCCGCCTCGGGGAGGATGGGAGTCGTCGAGGCATGGTCGAGATAGATGCGGTCGGGCACGGCTTCCCTTTCAAATTGCACGGCGGGCACGCGTGCCTATATAGAGCGGCATGCGCGCGGGGGCAGCCCCGCTCTTTCTCCTTGAGCCACCGCAGGTGCAATGCCCGAAGTCATTTTCCCCGGTCCGGAAGGCCGTCTCGAAGGCCGATTCAGCCCCGGCCCCCGGCCCAGAGCCCCCGTCGCGCTGATACTCCACCCGCATCCGCAAGGCGGCGGGACCATGAACAACGCCATCGTCCAGGCGCTCTACAAGACCTTCGTCAGGCGCGGCTTCGCGACCCTGCGCTTCAACTTCCGGGGAGTCGGCAAGAGCCAGGGCGTGTTCGACAACGGCATTGGCGAGCTTTCCGATGCGGCCTCGGCGCTCGACTGGGTACAGCAGGTCCATCCCGAAGCGGAGACGACCTGGATCGCCGGCTTCAGCTTCGGCGCCTGGATCGGAATGCAGCTGCTGATGCGGCGGCCCGAGGTGCGCGGCTTCATCTCGATCGCCCCTCCGGCGAACATGTACGATTTCACCTTCCTCGCGCCCTGCCCGGCCTCCGGGATCATCATCCAGGGCGAAGGCGACGAGGTGGTGACCCCGAACGCGGTCCAGAAGCTGGTCGAAAAGCTGAGGACCCAGAAGCACATCACCATCCACCACTCGACCATCCCTCAGGCGAATCACTTCTTCGTCAACGAGATGCCGCAGTTGATGAAGTCGGTGGACCAGTATCTCGACTTCAGGCTGGATCCGAGCTGCCCGATCAGGTGATTTTCCAGGAAGGTAGTCTCCCCGTCACCCTGAACTCGTTTCAGGGTCCAGGCCTTCGCCCGTTCCGGGGTCAGGCTGTGGGAGGGGCGTCCGAGCCCCCCTCAGGCGCCCCGGACGCCAATTTTTAGAGGGGAGACGCAAAGACGCGGTGGGACAGGAAGTGCGCGGCGCTGCCGCCTCTCCACTTTCTTGTCCCTTTATGTCTTCTCTAAGAAAATTCCAGGGCCTGCCAGCCGGGCAGGAACTGCGCGCGATGGCGGGAACGTCAGGCGACGGATCGGCGCCGCCCTGGATGCTGAAACAAGTTCAGCATGACGGCGTGCGAAGGTCATTTCCCTCCCGAGTGCCACCTGAGCGACATGCAGGAGAGGCCGGCGTCGATCTTCGCGATTTCCGAGGCGGGGGTTTCGACGATTTCGAGGCCGCGTTCGGCGAGCATCGCGGCCGTCCTCGGGAAGCCCGATCTCATCACGATCCGGTCGTTGACCCGAATGAGGTTGGCGGAATGCGCCTCGCCTTCCGGGGTGACCAGCACCTCGTAATCCCGGAAGAGCGGGGCCATGGCCGGGACGGCGATCAGCGTGCCTTCGTCGACCAGCGCGCAGCCGGTCTTCAGGTGAAGGAGGCCCGAGGGCGGCTCGACGATCCGGGCGGGGCGGCCGAGCTCGGCGGCGAGCGCGCTGAAGCGCCGGGCGCCCGCCTGGTCGGTGCGGGCGGAGAGTCCGATCAGAATCTCGCCCGGCAGGATGAGGATGTCGCCGCCGTCGACGAAGCCCTCTTCGACCTTCGCGACCGAAGAGAAGTGACGTTCGAGGGCCGGGAGCAGCGAAGCCGCCTCACCCAGCCGGCTGGGCGCTCCGGGGCGAAGCAAGATCGCCCCTTCGGGCAGGACGAAGGCCGGATCCTCGACGAAGACGGAATCGGGATGTGCGGGCAGCGCCGGAAGAGTCTCGACCACGATCCCGGCACCTTCGAGAGCCGCGACATAGGCTCGGTGCTCGGCGAGGACTCGGTCGAAGGACGGCGCTTCTGACCCGGTGCGCAGCCCCTGGGCGACGCTCTGCGCCGGCTCGCGAACGATGGCGCGGTCGAAGTCGAACACCCGCATCGTCATACCGTCCAGACCAGCACGTTGCCGAACATCACGGCGGCGGCGATCAGCATCAATATGCCCTGCTTGCGCTCCCTGCGCTTGACCAGCAGGTAGATGGCGCCCGCCACGAGGGCGAAAGTGGCGAGGACGAGGATCGAGAGCAGGGTGGCGGGGAATCCGGTCATCGCCGGGCCTTGTGCCAGCCGCGGCCGCGGCACAACAGGGGTCTCGTTTTACGAAAGGTTAAGCGCGGAGGCATAGCTTTGCTTTCATGCCCAATGGGGAAGCGAAACGGCAGCTGGACGAAGCTTTCGAGCGGATCGAAGAGTCGATCCTGCCGAGCCTGTCGATGATGCTCGACACATTGCTGGAAGCGGCGACCCTTGCCCGGCCCGGCCATGACGGCGAGGTCTTCGCCGCCGAGTTGAGGACCCTGGGGCTTCAGCTCGAGGCGCTGACCCGGCAGATCGAGGCCATCTCCCCCGTCGAGCGGATCGATCCCGCCGACTATTGCGCCGCCTCGGCCGCCTGAGCGCCGAGGATCGCGGCGTAGAGCTCCGGATCGACGTTACCGCCCGAGACCACCACAATCGTCCGCCCGGTCACCTCGCCCGCCTTGCCGGCGAGCAAGGCTGCGAGCGCCACCGCGCCGCCGGGCTCGGCGACGATTCGCAGGTGCCGGGCCGCGAAGGCCATGGCCGCCTCGACCTCCAATTCGGTGACCGAGATTCCGCGGACGCCCGAGTCGCGAAGCGCCGCCACGGTCAGCGGGGACACCAGCTTCGTCTGAAGCGCGTCGCAGCGCGTCGGCGGAGCGGGCTCGACGACAGGCACCGGTTCGCCCGCCTCGAGCGAGCGGGCCATGTCGTCCCAGCCCTCGGGCTCGACCGTGACGATTTGCGACTCGGGGCAAGCGAGGGCGATCCCGGCCGAGAGGCCACCCCCGCCACAGGGCACGAGGATTCGGTCCGGCGCGGCGCCGAGCTGCCGGGCGATCTCGACTCCGACGCTCCCCTGCCCCTCGATGACGGCGACATCGTCGAACGAGGGCACGAGTGCCGCGCCGCGGGCCTCGGCGAGCCGGCCGGCGATCTCCTCTCGGCTCTCGGTCGCCCGATCGTAGGCGACGATGTCCGCTCCGGCGGCGAGCGTCGCGTCGCGCTTCACCGCTGGGGCGTCCGAGGGCATCACGATGGTGGCCGGGATGCCGAGTCGGCGGGCTGCGATCGCCACGCCCTGGGCATGGTTGCCGGATGAGAAAGCGACCACCCCGCGCGGTCGCTCCGCTTCCGAGAGGAGCAGCAGCCGGTTGGTCGCTCCGCGAAGCTTGAAGCTCCCGCCTTCCTGAAGACACTCGGCCTTCACCCAGAGCCGAGCGCCTTCCCATTCGAGCGGCAGAAGCGGAGTCGCGACGACATGCGCTGCGATGCGCTTTGCCGCAGCAGCGACACCCTCTGGCGTAGGCTTCCTCTCTGTCATCCAAACCTCTGGTTTCGTGAGGAAAAAAGCAGGTCTTTACAGGGGGGCACGTCGCCCATATATCCGCCCCGCTGCCCCATGGGGACTTCCAACAACCGCAAGGCAGCCTCGTCGTCAACTACCGCCTTTGGAGGTCCCTTGAGTTGCACAAGCATCATAGCGCGCTGGGGCTAGCTGTCCCCCCTATCGGCATCGTCTCGGCTGCCGATATCGCTAAGCAGCGCCCGGTCCAGCCGGTCACGCTTCTTCGTCCGCACGCCGCGAGGCGCGCCGCCCGCTTCTTCGTGGAGAAGTTTCCGGGCCGGTCGCTCTATGCGGTGAAGGCGAACCCTTCGCCCGACCTGCTGCGCCTCCTTTGGGAGAGCGGAGTCACCCATTACGACGTCGCGTCGATCGCCGAGGTGCGCCTAGTCGCCGAGACCCTTCCGCAGGCGGTCCAGTGCTTCATGCACCCGGTCAAGGCCGAGGAGGCGATCGCCGAGGCTTATGGGCTGGGCGTGCGCACGTTCTCGCTCGACACGATGGACGAGCTGGAGAAAATCGTCCGCGCGACCGGCGAGGCGGAGGATCTGAACCTGTGCGTCCGGATCCGAGTCTCCTCCGACTACAGCAAGCTCAGCCTCGCCTCCAAGTTCGGCGCTGAGCCGGATGAGATGAAGGCTCTGCTCTTCGCCACCCGCCAGGCGGCGGACGCTCTCGGAATCTGCTTCCATGTCGGAAGCCAGGCGATGACTCCGGCGGCTTATTCCGAGGCGATGGAGCGGGTACGGGCGGCGATCGTCGAAGCCGCGGTGACCGTCGACATCGTCGATGTCGGAGGAGGCTTCCCGTCGATCTACCCCGGAATGGAGCCGCCGCCGCTCGAAGCCTATTTCGAAATCATCTCGCGCGCGTTCGAGAGCCTGCCCATCTCCTACTCGGCCGAATTGTGGTGCGAGCCGGGCCGGGCTTTGTGCGCCGAATATGCGAGCCTGCTGGTCCGGGTCGAGAAGCGCCGGGGCGATCAGCTCTACATCAACGACGGCGCTTACGGGGCGCTGTTCGATGCGGCGCATATCGGCTGGCGATTCCCGGTGAAGCTGCTGCGCGAGAAAGAATCGGACGTCCGCGATATGGGCTTCAGCTTTTACGGCCCGACCTGCGACGACCTCGACCATATGGCCGGGCCGTTCCTCCTTCCGGCTGACGTGGGCCCCGGCGATTATATCGAGATCGGGATGCTCGGCGCCTATGGCTGCGCGATGCGGACGGCGTTCAACGGCTTCGGCACCGTCGCCAGGGTCGAGATGACGGACGAGCCGATGGCGACGCTGTACGGAGGAGCGGAGCGCGAGGTCGCTCGTTCCAACGTTGTGAAGCTGTAAGATCTCCCCTCCCTGAAAGGGAGGGGCCGGGGGTGGGTCCGGCCGCAAGGCCGGGCGAACACCAGCCGCTGTAAAAGCTCGCTGCGCTCGCACCCACCCCTAACCCCTCCCTTGCAGGGAGGGGAATGAAACGGGTTTCCGCGTCCCCTCAACGACGGCGGTTAACTGTGCACGTGTGGAATTGAAGATGAACAACGAGACCAAGATCAACGACACCCGCAAGGCCGAGCTTCTCTCGAACGTCGTCGAGCATATCGACATCAAGAGCTTCGACGCTCGCCCGATCGTCGATGCGATGAAGAAGATGAGCTTCACCAGCCGCGACCTCGGCCGGGCGGCGGAGATCTACAACACGATGCTGGCCGATCCGGAATGCTCGGTCATCCTGGTGATCGCCGGCTCGACCTCGGCCGGCGGCTGCATGGACCTCTATGCCGAGCTGGTGCGCAACAACATGGTGGACGCCATCGTCGCCACCGGAGCCACCATCGTCGATATGGATTTCTTCGAAGCGCTTGGCCACAAGCACTACCAAGCCCTTGAGATTCCTGACGACGACACCCTGCGCTCGCTCTACATCGACCGCATCTACGACACCTATATCGACGAGGAGAAGCTTCAGGAGACCGATCACACGATCGGCGACATCGCCAACTCGCTCGAGCCCAAGGCCTATTCGTCGCGGGCCTTCATCAAGGAGATGGGCAAGTGGCTGATGACCCACGGCAAGAAGGAGAACAGCCTCGTCAAGCTCGCCTACGAGCATGACGTGCCGATCTTCTGCCCGGCCTTCGTCGACAGTTCGGCGGGCTTCGGGCTGGTGAAACACCAGGTCGACGCGATGAAGGCGGGCAAGCCCTACCTGGTCCTCGACGCGATCGCCGACTTCCGCGAGCTCACCAACCTCAAGATCGAGGCGGGCACCACCGGCCTGCTGATGATCGGCGGCGGCGTTCCGAAGAACTTCACCCAGGACACGGTGGTGTGCGCCGAGATCCTCGGCCACGACGATGTCGAGGTTCACAAATATGCGGTGCAGATCACCGTCGCCGACGTCCGCGACGGCGCCTGCTCCTCCTCGACCCTCCAGGAGGCGGCGAGCTGGGGCAAGGTCTCGACCGCGATGGAGCAGATGGTGTTCGCCGAGGCGACCAGCGTGCTGCCGCTCCTAGCCTCCGACGCTTATCATCGCGGCCATTGGCGCGACCGGGCCAGGCGCGCCTTCGCCAAGTTGTTCGACTGATTATATAAATGCTGGACTGAAGCGGCGCCCCGCTCCACTCTGGACGTCCAAGGCTTGTCTCGACTCACCTGAAAATGGGTCGGGAGAGCCTGAGGAAGCACGGGGGAGCGGGCCGTGAAAAGAACAGGCAAGGCAGCGTTCATCCTATCGGCCTGCATGGCCGCGCTTACGCTTGGCGGATGCGGCGGCGGCGGCGGCGGCGGTCCGCCTGTCTCGATTCCGCCTCCACCGCCGCCTCCGCCGCCCCCACCGCCGCCTCCGCCGCCGCCGCCCTCAAGCGGCCTCAACGATTCGGAGTACCAGGCCTCCAATTCGGCGACCACGGCCAGCGCCATTGCCGCCTATGAAAAAGGCGCCACGGGCAAGAACGTGAGGGTGGCCGTCGTCGATACGGGCATCAATCCGTCGCTGCCGGAATTCGCCGGCCGGATCGATCCCGCCAGCCAGGACGTCGCCGCCAGTCGCGGCATCGTCGACCATCAGGGTCATGGCAGCATGGTCTCCGGGGTTATCGCGGCGAACCGGGACGGCATCTACATGCAGGGCGTCGCCTATGAGGCGACGATCCTGTCGCTCAACGTCGGCGATCCCGCCGGCTGCAAGCCCGGCACGAGCGACTGCTTCTTCGACTCGGCAATTCCCGTCGCCATCGACCTTGCCCGGACCAACGGGGCGAAGATCATCAACATGTCCTTCGGCGACGAAGAAGGAATGCCCGCCGAGACCTTTGCCGCAGTCAAACGCGCGGTGGATGCGGGCATCATCGTCGTCATGTCCGCCGGCAATAACGGCACGGCCCAGCCGAACTCCTTCGCCCTGAAGAATGTTCAGGACGCGGGCTCCACAGGTCTGTTCATCATTGCCGGTTCGATGGATGCCAACCGGAATATCAGCAGCTTTTCGGACCGCGCCGGCACCGGCGTCGGCGCCGCTCACTATCTGACGGCGCTCGGCCGCGGCAACGCGACCGTCAACCACCTCGGCGCGCACGTCGCCGTCAACGGCACGTCCTTTTCGGCGCCCACCATAGCCGGAGCCGCGGCCCTGCTCGCCGGGGCGTTCCCGAACCTCACCGGAGTGCAGATCGTCCAGCTGTTGCTGACGACGGCCGACGATGCGGGCGCGGCCGGCACCGACCCGATCTACGGCCGCGGCATCCTCAACATCGCCCGGGCCTTCCAGCCGCAGGGCGCGACCGCGCTGGCGGGGAGCAAGGAGCCCATTTCGCTGAGCGACAACGGGACCGCCTCCGGCCCGATGGGCGACGCCCTGCCCGGCCTCGGCGGAGGGGCGGTCATCCTCGACGGCTATTCGCGCGCCTATGCGCTCGATCTCGCCAGGACGCTCGGGCGCGCGGCGCAGGAGCGGCCGCTCGCGCAGGGCGTGAGCGGGGGCACCTTCCGCACCGCCGCCGCGTCCTCCGGAAGGTTGACGGTCGCCGTCACGATCCGCCGGAATGCGGACAGCCGCCCGGGTCTGGACATGGAGCCCCTGCACCTCGGCCACGAAGACGGCCGGAGGGCCAAGGCGGTTGCCGGAATGGCGCTCAGCCGGCTGACCCCGAAGACGGCCCTGGCCTTCGGCTTTTCCCAAAGCGGCCGGATGCTCCAGCAGCAGCTCGCCGGGCGATGGGACAATGCCTTCCTCGTCGCCCGCGACCCGATGAGCCGCGCCGGCTTCCATCCGGACGCGGATACCAGCATCGGCGTCCGCCACGCGACCGGGCTCCTCGCCCTGACCGTCACCAGCGAGGGCGGCAAGGTTTACATGCCGGGGCTCCGGCACCGGCTCGACGACCGGCCGGCCTACAATCTCGACTCCCTGACGCTAGACAGGAAGATCGGCAGAGCGAGGTTCAGCCTGGGGGCTTCGCGGCAAAGCGAGGAATCCACGATATTGGGCGCGCGCTTCTCCTCCGTCTTTTCGAACGGCGGTTCGCGGACATTGTTCGCCGACGGCACCGCCAGCTTCGATCTCGGCTCCGGCCTGGAAGCCTATGCAAGCTATCGCCGCGGGTGGACGTCCATGCCCGGAACGCGCTCGCTGGTGGAGAAGGGCCGGCTCCGGACGGAGGCCTTCGCCTTCGATCTGTCGAGGACCGGCCTGTTCGCGGCCGGAGACAAGCTGGCCTTCCGGGTGATGCAGCCGCTCCGGGTCGCCAGCGGCGGCTTCGACCTCGATATGCCGGTCGGATACGATTATTCGACGGGAACGGCGCGTTTCGAAAGGCGCTTCTTCAACCTTGCGCCGACGGGCCGGGAAATCGATTACGAGGTCGCCTACGGCCTCGGCCTCCTCGGCGGCCATGTCGATTTCAACGCCTTCCTCCGTACCGACCCCGGCCATGTCGAGACGATGAAGAAGGACATCGGCACGGCGATCAGGTTCACCCTCAGAAGATAGGTTCCGCCTGGCGGCCGAACTTACGCACCAGCTCGACCTAGCGAGCAGCGGCGTTTCGAAGCAGGGCCGGAGCGAAAGCTTCCGGCCCTTTTCTCAATAGCCGCAGGGGAAAGCGGCGGTGAGCCCAGCGAGTATGACCAGGCCGGCATTGTTGCCTCCCTCGCGCGGGTTGGCTCGCAGGTGGCGAACCACCGACTGCGCGATCTGGTCGTTGGTGGTCCCCCTCGGAAAACAAAAGACCTGGGGCCGGCCGGCCGCGACCAGTGCGCTGGCGAAGGCGTCGGTGGCGCCGAGCACGTAGGTGAGGCAGGCGTTGCGGTCCTGGGCGCACAGGTTCGTGAGGGTCTGCGCCGTCACCCGGGTCGGAATGGCGGGCGGGCGCTGGGCCTGGGCCTGCGGACGCTGCGCCTGAGCGGCGGGACGCTGCCCCTGGCCCGGCTGCGGTTGCTGGGCCTGGGCCGATCCTGCCAGCAGGATGGCCGCCATGGTCGTCGTGGCGATCCCCTTCATCACTTCACTCCTGTTACGCTCAAGCCCTGTTTAGCAGGCTTTTTCAGCCACTAAAGGGCGCTTTGACTCCGACCGCCGCGACGGCCACTCTGCCGCTGCAAAAGGGGGAGATAGAAGCCATGCACAGTCCCATTCTCGTGCCCGTCGTAGCGCTCGTCGCCTGGACCTTGCTGATCATGGCCTGGATGATCGTGACCCGCTTCGCCGCGATGAAGCGCAAGGGCATCTCGCTCAAGGGCCGGGTCGGCGGCCGCGGCGGCAACGCGCTCGAGGGCGTCGTCGAGGACGAGGTGATGTGGAAGGCGCATAATTACATGCACCTCGTCGAGCAGCCGACCCTGTTCTACGCCATCGCCCTGACGCTGGCGGTCGGCAACTCCGGCGGCGGCTACAATGTAATCCTCGCCTGGGCCTATGTGGCTCTCAGGATCGCCCACAGCCTGGTGCAGACGACGGTCAACGTCATCGCCTATCGCTTCATCCTGTTCGGGCTGTCGTCGCTGGCGCTCGCCGGGCTGACGGTTCAGGCGGCCCGGATGGTCTGCAGCCATCTCTAGCCGTGGCGACACCCGCCGGCGAATACCGGCTGCAATATCCGGAACGGATTTATCTGAAGGAGATTCGGAGGTTGACGTTCCGATATTGTTCTCATGCCGAGTCGCGTATCGGCGGGGTCTTTGACATTGTCGGGATAATTTCGGGTCGCGGTGACGGGCGCCTCGGCGCGGATCTCAGCGGCTGAACGCGCCGACCAGCTCGACATGGGTCGACCAGCGGAACTGGCCGACCGGCGCGATCCAGTCGAAGCGATAGCCGCCTTCGACCAGCGCGGCGGAGTCGCGGGCAAAGGTCGAGGGGTTGCAGGAGACGTAGGCGATGCGCGGTACCCCGGCGCGGGCGAGCGACGCCGACTGCTCCCTCGCTCCGGCCCTGGGGGGATCGAGCACCACAGCCTCGAAACGATCGAGCTCCGCCGGGTCGAGCGGACGGCGGTAGAGGTCGCGATGGTCGACGAAGACCTGCCGCCGGGCCCGCCCGGCCGCCGACTTGAGCGCGAGGGCGGCGTCGCGGGCGGCCTCGGCGGCGAGGATCCTGCCGTCGAGGGCCAGAGCGAAGGTGCCGAGGCCGGCGAACAGGTCCGCGACGATCCGCCCCTCGCCAACCGCCCGCCGCACCGCCCCGATCAGGGCCGCCTCGCCCTCGGCCGTGGCCTGGAGGAAGGCGCCGTGCGGCAGCGGAACGGGGACTCCGCCGAGGGTGACGGTGACCGGCTCCGGTTCCCAATGAGTCTCGGCGCCATAGCCGTCGTCCAGCGCCAGCCGGGCGAGGCGGTGGTCCCGGGCGAAGGCTCCCAGCGCCTCGACCGCGGCGAGGCCTTCGACCTCGACCTTCTCGAGCAGCAGGTCGACCCCCTGGTCGGTCAGGGTCATCCGAACTCCGGCCGTGGCCGAGAGCTTCAAGCCTCGAAGCAGCGCGCGCAACGGCTGGACGAGCGCGAACAGCTCGGGGCGAAGGATGTGGCATTCGCGCATGTCGACGACACGGTGGCTCGCCTCGGCGTTGAAGCCGAGCACCCCGCCCCGCTCGGCCCTCAGCGAGGCCCTGCGCCGGCTGTTGGGCGGCGAGATGTGGGCGGTCAGGATATCGGGCGCCGGGACGCCCTGGGCGGTCAGAGCGGAGGCGATCCGGTCGCGCAGGAAGCCGGCATAGGCCTCGTCGTCGACATGCTGAAGCTGACAGCCGCCGCATTCGGGGAAATGGCGGCAGGGCGGCGTTTGCCGGTGCGGCCCCGGGTCGACTGCGCCGTCCGCCCCGACTCGGTCGCCCGGAGCCGTCAGCGGATAGAAGCGGCCGCTCTCGCCGACTCCATCGCCGCGGCCGGCGAGGCGCAGGATGAGGTCGCCGTCGGCTAGAGACATTCGGCCAGCGCGGCGGGAAGGTAGGGGATGAGGTCATCCGCGATCAGACCGGGGCCGGCAAGCTCAGCCGCCCGGCCGTGCAGCCAGACGCCGGCGCAGGCCGCCTCGAAGGGCTGCAGGCCCGAGGCGCACTGGGCCGCGACGATCCCCGCAAGGACGTCGCCCGTGCCCGCGGTCGCCAGCCAAGCCGGCGCGGTCCGGGACATTGCCGCTCGACCGTCGCCCGTGGCGACGACCGTGTCGGGGCCCTTACAGATGATCGTGCCTGCGCTATTCGCGACCGCCGAACGCGCCGTTTCGATCTTGCTCCCGCGAGCAGCGCAGACCTCGGCTAATTCACCGGCGTGCGGCGTCAAGATGGTCGGAGCGCTCCTCGTCGGGAATCCGATCCGGTTGGCGATCAGCCACAGTGCGTCGCCGTCGAGCACGACGGGGAGAGACGTCGACAGCACCCGGCCAAGGGCGTCAGCCGCTTCCGAGTCGCGCCCAAGACCGGGGCCGACGAGGATGACCTTGACCCGTAGGTCGGACATCGCCTCGTCCAGGGCCACGGCCGGCTTCCGGACCACCGCGTTGGGGACGGAGCCGCCCTCTCCGACCAGGGTCACATATCCAGCCCCGGAACGGGCAGCGGCATGCGCGGCGAGAGCGGCGGCGCCCGGCATTTCGCCTCCGACGACGAGCAGAGAACCACGGGTATATTTATGGTCGTCCGGCCCCGGCCGCCTAAGGATCGGCCTTTCGATCAGGCTCAGCCGACTTTCCGCCTCGATTCCGATGTCGGCGACAACGATCCGCCCCATGTGCCGCGCGGCCGGCTGGAGGAGGTGGGACGGCTTGAGCGTCGCGAAGGTGATTGTGAGGTCGAAATTCGGAACTGGCGAGAGGATGAAGCCATCGTCGGTGGTGACGCCGCTCGGCAGGTCGATCGCCACGCGCACCCGCGCCGCTCGGGCAAGTGCGGCCAGGCGGCTCGACAGTGGGCGCAGGAGCGCTCGCGTAAGTCCCGTCCCGAACAGCGCGTCGACCAGGAGCGGCGCCGGCTCGGCGCGGGCGAGGGCCTCGACCGGCCCGGGCCAACGGGCGCGAGCTGCGCGCGCCTCCGCGCTTCCCGGCTCGGCGAGCACGGCGACTCGGACGTCCGCCCCCCGCTCGGCCAGCAAGCGGGCGATCACATAGCCGTCGCCGCCATTGTTGCCGGGCCCGCACAGAACGAGAGTCGGCAAAGGGCCGGCGAACCGCCAGATCGCCTCGGCGGCGGCGGCCCCTGCCCGCTCCATGAGCTCAGCCGCCGGAGTCCCGGCCGCGATTGCGGTGGCTTCGGCGGCGCGCATCTCGGCCGCGGTGAGAATAGGACGGCTCATCGGACCCGCGCGGGCAGGCGATAACGGTCGGAGCCGATCGAGACTTCGATCAGATCCTTGCCGACGACCATGACGGCCGCCGCCTCGGCACCGTCCGCGGCCGCCACGCCTCGCCCGTCCCGAGTTACGGCCAGCCGACGGAAGCTGCCGTTCGGGCTGCGGAGAATGAGGAGAATTTCGGGCCCGCCGGTCCGCTCGACCGTGCACACCCGCTCGAAGGCCGCGGCTCCCTCGACCGCGCACTCGATCCGCTCGTCGGGCTCGGCAGCAGTCGGCGGCCCTTCGCAGGCGGCGACGAAGCAAAGGAGAGCGGCGAGGCGCCTCATGCGTCGGTTTTTCCCCGATCGGCGGCCGGCGGGCAAGTCATCGGCGCTTCCGGAGCGCGTTTAGTCGAGCCCGGAAATCGGATGAGCCGAACAAGGCGTCGAAGCTGCCATCCTGTCCGGCGTCGTGCGCCCGACCCTCACCGGCGAGCCGGATGGCCCGCTTCAGAACCGCGACGCTCTCGCCGCTATTCGCGAGGATCGCGACTGCAAGCGCCTCCACGGCAAGGCCGACATCCTGCGCCCAAAGCTCGACCAGCCCGATCCGGGCGGCCTCGGCCGAATCTATCGCGCCCGCGCCGAGAAGGAGCCGCGACGCCTGGCCAGGGCCAACCAGGCCGACAAGTCGGGCGACGTCCTCCTGCGGATAGGAGATCCCGAACTTCGCGGGGGTGATCGCGAAACGGGCGCCGTCGCCGGCAACCCGGATGTCGCAGGCCATGGCGAGGGCCACTCCGGCACCGTAGCAGGGGCCTTCGATCGCAGCGATCGTGGCGATGGGAAGGCCGCCCAGCATGTCGAGCCCGGCCCGCATGGCCTCCCGGAAGCCGGTGGCCGCCGCCGGGTCGTCGGTCAGCGATGGAAAATCCGCGAGATCGGCGCCGGCGCAAAAGGCCTCGCGAGCGCCACTCACGATGAGCAGCCGGGCCCCGCCGGCCAGCGCCTCGGTGCAGGCATTCGCCAGCTGTCGCCATCCGGAGACGGGGATGGCGTTCCGGGCCTCGGGCCGGTCCAGCCGCAGCCGCGCAATCCCATTTTCGAGAGTGAGTTCGAACATCGGCCGATTTGACCGTGCGAGCCGGCTTTGTCGCCAGAAAAAAGAGCCGGCCGCCCGGTCGGAGGCGGCCGGCTCTAGAGGGCCATGGCGCCGGCTCCGTACGCGGCGGAGCGGGGACCATGGGCGAATGTCCACCAAGCCCCCTCGGGCCCCGCTTCGACTCGTCGCGGCTCAAGCAGCAAGGAGCGTGCCACGACGCAAAAGTGCGCCTTACGATGGTTAAATTACGGTAAGAGGCGTCCCCGCATGGGACTCGTGGGTCACCTGAGGCGGCTTGCCAATTGCCACCAATGCCGATGGCTCGCGCGGATTAGCCGGCTTGCCTCGTCGCGATCGCGCGCATCCTCGTACAAGGCGAAGCACGTCGCACCCGACCCGGACATTCGTATCACACTCGCCGTCCCCGGGAGAGCGAGCGAATCAAGCACCTCCCCTATTTCAGGCACCAGGGTGCGGGCGGGTGCCTCGAGATCGTTGCGCCCGAGCCGTGGATCGCTGAGTGGCCCGCCGTCGACTCCGTCCCATCGTTCGAATACCCGCCGGGTCGACAGCTCGACGCCCGGGTTGACCAGGAGCAGCGGCGCGCCGCCGAGACCATAGTCCGTGAACCGGAGACGATCGCCGCGGTCTTCGCCGCGCGCCGTCCGCGAGAAAAAGCAGGCCGGAACGTCGGCGCCGAGCGCGGCCGCGATCTCGCCAACCGAGTCCTCGGAAAGGCTCAGGCGCCACCAGCGGAGCAGCAGCCTGAGGGCCGCCGCGGCGTCGGCCGAGCCGCCGCCTATTCCCGACGCGACCGGCAGGCGCTTGTCCAGCGTCAGTGCGGCCCCGGCGCTCACCCGACCGCGGTCCCGCAGGGCGTTGGCTGCGGTCAGCACGATATTGTCATCGACCTTCAAAGCCGCGGCGAACGGCCCGACCACCTGCAAGCTGATCCCGTCACCTTCGGCGACGCTCAAGAGATCACCGTCCTCGGCGAAAGCGAAGGCGGTCTCGATTCGATGATAGCCGTCCGCCTGCCGCCCCCGCACGTGAAGGGCGAGGTTCAGCTTGGCATAGGCTGTCTCGTGCATCAGGGGGCGGCGAGATCCGGCCGTAGCCCGGTGTCGATCTTGGTGCGCAGCCTGTCGGCGGCGGGCCCTTCCGCGTAATGAAGCGCCGCGCGCCAGGCGTAGCGCGCCTCGAAACGACGGCCGGCGCTGTAATAAGCGTCGCCGAGATGCTCTGCGATCGCAGCGTCGGCGGGCTGGCCCTGGGCAGCCCGTTCGAGCAGCTCGATCGCCTTGCCGACGTCGCCGCGGACGTAATGGGCCCAGCCCAAGGAATCGGTGATTGCGGCATCGTCGGGCTGAAGCCGGTTCGCCTCGCCGATCATCTTTTCGGCCTCGGCCAGATTCTCGCGGCGTTCGAGCTGCGAATAGCCGAGGAAGTTGAGAACCACCGGCTGGTCCGGGGCGAGCCGCCGTGCTTCTTCGAGCGCCGACTTGCCCGCCGCCCAGTCGCCCCCCTGGGTCAGGGCGCTTCCTCGAAGCAGCCACAGGGCCCAGAGCGGGTTGCGGGTCTCGGCGCCGCTTTTGACCAGATCGAGCGCCTTGCCGTAGGCGGTCGCCGCTTCCGAGTGATTCTTGGTCTGATTGAGGATGTCGCCGAGGCGGGTCCAATTGTCGATCTCGGACGGACGATCGGCGACGGCTTGCCGCGCCTCGGCGAGCGCCTCCGCAGTCCGGTCCGCGTCGACCAGGACGGTCATCCGGCGATCCGCGGCATTGCCCGCGAAGACGTCGTCGCGGGGCACCCTGGCGAGCGCCGACAGCGCCGCCTCGTGGCGTCCCTGACCGCTGAGAAGGTCGGCGGCGATGAGCCAGGATTCGGCATTTTCGGGCGCCAGGAACGTGGCGAGTCGGGCGAAGCTCAACGCCAGCTGTGGGACCTCCTGGCCGTTGAGGTCGAGCGCCATTCTGCCGAGCAGCTCCGCCATTCCGGCAGCCGGGGTGACGATCTCGCCGCCGAGCCTCTCCCCGGCCCCGATCCGGCGCCGGGCTTCGGCGAGGGCCTCGGCATCGCCCTTCAGCATTGCGAGCGCTTCGTCGCGTTGCCCCTTGCGGGCGAGCGTCGCGGCGGCGGCGATCCGGAGGCGTTGCGACCGGATCGATTCGTCGTCGAGCAGGGACGCCAGCGCGGCCGCCCCTTCCTTCGCCTTGCCGCCGGCGATGAGGAGTAGCGGCCGATGCTCGGACGCGTAGGTCGCGGCGAGCGCGTTGCCGGACGTGGCTTCGAGGAGGCCGAGAGGCTTGCCCTTGCCGCTTCCCTGCGCCAGCCAGGCGCGAAGCAACGGGGTCATGAAGGAAAAGACCTCGTCCTGCTCCAGCCGCTCGATTTGCAGGCCGGCTTCCTTCCACCGCTTCGTCCGGAAAGCCTCTCCGACGAGGAGGAGGCGTCCGTCGGGCGCAAGCTTGCCGGCCGAATCGAGCACCCGCGCTGCCTGCAGCGCCAGGGCCCGGTCGCCGGCCGCGATGCCCTGCGACAAGGCGCGGGCGGCGAGCACCTCATTCCCGGGCGCAAGCGCAAGCGCCGCTCCGTAATTGCGAGCCGCCTGCTCGGCCGCGCCGGAACTGTCGGCGGCACGGCCGCGGACGTAAGCGGTGAGCGCGGAGGTGTCGTCCACGCTCGCGGCGACGGGGGCGGCGGGAAGGAGGATGGCGGCGGCGAAAAGAGCCCGCGCCGTCACCCCAGCGACGGGAGGCCTACATATTGGGATAATTAGGCCCTCCTCCGCCTTCGGGGACGACCCAGTTGATGTTCTGGGTCGGGTCCTTGATGTCGCACGTCTTGCAATGGACGCAATTCTGGGCGTTGATCTGGAGCCGCGGCCCGCTCGCCTCCTCGACGAATTCGTAGACGCCGGCCGGGCAGTATCTTTGCTCGGGCCCGTCATAGACCGGCAGGTTGACCTCGGTCGGGATCGCCGGGTCCTTGAGCGTCAGGTGGACCGGCTGGTCTTCCTCGTGATTGGTGTTGGAGATGAAGACCGAGGAAAGCTTGTCGAAGCTGATCACTCCGTCCGGCTTGGGATAGTCGATCGGCTTCACCAGGTCCTTGCGGTAGAGCGTCTCATTGTCGGGATGGTGCCTGAGCGAGAAGGGCAGGCCGATCTTCAGGTAGCGCATCCACATGTCCATGCCGGCGAGCAGGGTGCCGGCGGTGCCGCCGAATCTCGCGACGAACGGCTCGACGTTGCGAACCATCTTGAGCTCGGTCGCGATCCAGCTGGCCCGGAGCGATTCCTCATAGGACGCAAGCTCGTCTGCGCTCCGCTCCGCGGCGATCGCGGCGAAGGCGGCTTCGGCGGCGAGCATTCCCGACTTCATCGCCGTGTGGCTGCCCTTGATCCTGGGCACGTTCACGAAGCCCGCGGCGCAGCCGATCAGGGCGCCCCCGGGGAAGGATAGCTTCGGCACGGCCTGCCAGCCGCCTTCGTTGATGACCCGCGCGCCGTAGGAGACTCGCCGTCCGCCTTCCAGCATTTCACGGATCGCGGGATGCTGCTTCCAGCGCTGGAATTCCTGGAAGGGGGAAAGGTGCGGGTTGCGGTAGTTGAGGGCGACGACGAAGCCCAGGGCGACCTGGTTGTGTTCCTGATGGTAGAGGAAGCCCCCACCCCAGGCGCTGTCGTCGAGCGGCCAACCCTGGGTGTGGATCACGCGGCCGGGAACGTGCTTGCCCGGTTCGATGTCCCAAAGCTCCTTGAGGCCGATCCCGTAGACCTGAGGCTGGCTGTCCCGGTCGAGGTCGAACGTCCGCTTGAGCTGCTTGGTCAGATGGCCGCGGGCGCCTTCGGCGAAGAAGGTGTAGCGGCCGTGGAGCTCCATTCCGGGCTGGTAGTCGGGCTTGCGGGTCCCGTCGCGGGCGACCCCCATGTCGCCGGTCGCCACGCCCTTGACCGAGCCGTCCTCGTTGAACAGCACTTCCGCCGCCGCGAAACCGGGGAAAATCTCGACTCCGAGCGCCTCTGCCTGGCCCGCGAGCCAACGGCAGAAATTGCCGAGCGAGCCCGTGTAGGTGCCCTTGTTGTTCATGAAGGGCGGCATCATCAGGTGCGGAAGCGAATATTTGCGCTTCCGAGTGAGCACCCAGTGATGGTTCTCAACGACCGGCACGGTCAGCGGGCTGTCGAGATCGCGCCAATCGGGCAGCAGCTCTTCGAGGGCCCGGGGATCCATGACCGCGCCGGACAGGATATGGGCACCCACTTCGGAGCCTTTTTCGAGGATGCAGACGCTCAGCTCGCGGCCCGCTTCCCCGGCGAGTTGCTTGAGACGGATGCCCGCGGCGAGGCCGGCCGGCCCGGCGCCGACGATCACCACGTCATAAGGCATCGACTCGCGTTCGGACATCAAGGCGCTCCCGTCCCGGCGGCGTCTGCACTCACGTCGTCGCAGGCAGCCAACGCCTTGCAGATAGATAGAGAATTTGAGGTTGACCAGCCCGGCCGCAACCGACTCCATGTCCGGGTGGAGCGGGGAACAGAGGCATTCTCGCCGGCAGACGCCGAAAGCGCGCTGACCTGGTGGACCGAAGCGGGCGTCGACACGCTCGTCGACGAGGCGCCGCGCGACTGGCTGCGGCCGAAGCCGAAGGAACCGCCGCAGCCCGTTCCAGAGTCCCCCGAAGCGCCCGCCGGCATCCTCCCCGACCAGCTCGACCTGTTCCAGGCGTGGCTCGCTTCCTCGGACCGGCTCGCCTTCGCCTCTCCCGCCGCGCCGCGTATATGTCCGGCGGGCGACCCCGCATCGGGGCTGATGATCCTCGCCGATATGCCCACGGGCGAGGATTGCACCGCCGGCACCCTGATCAGCGGCGAGGCCGGACGGCTGTTCGAGCGGATGCTCGCCGCCATCGGCCGCGACCGCGACTCGGTCTATCTGGCCGCGCTCTCCTGCATCCGGTCGCCGTCCGGGCAGCTCAACAGCGAGTCGATGAAGAGCTGCGCCGCACTGGCCCGCCACCATATCGGTCTGGCCGCGCCCAGGGCGGTCCTGCTCTTCGGAGACGCCTGCTCCAAGGCGCTGCTCGGCCTGTCCGTGCCTCAGGCGCGGGGCCGCTGGCACGAGATCGCCACCCACGCCGGGCCGGTCAAGGCTTTGGCAACCATCGCTCCCCGACAATTGCTCGATTCGCCGCGCCTCAAGGCCATGGCCTGGGCCGACCTCCAGATGCTGATCGAAGAGGTGAAGGAATGAACCGTCTCCGCCCCCTTCTGCTGGCCGCCGCGCTCGCCTTGCCGGCGATGCCCGCGCTGGCCGAAGACGCCGCCCGTCCGCGCGAAGCCGTTTCGACCGGCCTCAGCGCCGAGCAGCGCCAGGGCTATCGCGAAGTCTTCGCGGCGATCCGCGCGAACGACTGGCTCGGCGCCTCGGCCAGGCTCGCGGCCCTCCCCGAGGGACCGCTCCACGACGTCGCGCGCGCCGAGCTGTTCCTCGCCAAGGGATCGCCCAAGGTCGAGGTTCCCGAGCTTCTTTCCGTGCTCCAGCGTTCCCCGGAGATGCCCAAGGCGGAGCAGATCGCCCGGCTCGCATCGACCCGGGGCGCGACCGAATTGCCGAGCCTGCCGGCGGCCGAGAAGCTGGTCTGGGTGGGAAGCCAACCGAGACGCTCGCGGGCCGAGGCGACGAAGGGCGACCAGGCCGCCGCGGAGCTGGAGCCGCTCGTCCAGGCGCTGATCAAGGACAATCGGCCTTACGAGGCCGAGGCGATCTTCATCGAGCGGCAGGACCGCCTCGGGGCCGAAGCGCGCACCGAATATCAGCAGCGCATCGCCTGGTCCTATTACATCGTCGGCAACGACCGCGATGCGCGGCGCCTCGCCGCTCTCGCCCGCGCCGGAAGCGGCGAATGGGCGATCCACGGCGCCTGGTCCGAGGGGCTCGCCGCCTGGCGCGAAGGCGACTGCAAGGGCGCCTCCGAGGCATTCGGCCATGTCGCGGGCCGCTCGACCGACCTCGAGCTCGCAGCCGCAGCCCATTACTGGACCGCCCGGGCAGAGATGATGTGCGGAAGGCCGGAGCGGGTTCAGGGCCATCTGCGCTCCGCGGCCCGCCAGAAGGAGACCTTCTACGGTCTCATCGCCACGACCGCGCTGGGAATCAGCGGCCCCGGGGCCACCGGCCTTCACAATTACCGGGACTCTGAATGGCGCGGAATTGCCAACAAGCCCAACGTCCGGGCGGCCCTTGCGCTTGCGGAAATCGGGGAAGCGAACCTCGCGGATCAGTTCCTTCGCCATCAGGCCCGGATCGGAGGCTCGGGCGATCACAACGCCCTGCTCCACCTTGCCGCCGACCTCAACCTCGCCGGAGCCCAATATTGGCTGGCGCACAACGCGCCGCGCGGCGCCAGCGTCAACTTCGCCGCCCGCTATCCCCGGCCCGACTGGCAGCCGACCCGCGGCTGGCGGGTCGACCCGTCGCTCGCCTTCGCCCACGCGCTCCAGGAATCGAACTTCCGGACCTCGGTGGTGAGCCCGGCCGGCGCGGTGGGCCTGATGCAGGTGCGCCCCGGCACCGCCGGCGACATCGCCCGGGCCCGAGGCGAGCCCTTCCATCCCGAGCATCTCACCGTCCCGGCGGCCAATATCGAGTTCGGCCAGAGCTATATCGAAAGCCTGCGCGATCATGGCGCCACCGGCGGCCTGCTTCCCAAGGTGATCGCCGCCTACAATGCGGGGCCGGTACCGGTCGCCGAATGGAACGCCCGCCGCTTCGACAAGGGCGACCCCCTCCTCTACATCGAGTCGCTGCCTTATTGGGAAACGCGCGGCTACGTGCCCATCGTGCTCCGCAATTACTGGATCTACGAAGAGGAGGCCGGCAAGCCCGGTCCGAGCCGGGCGGCGCTGGCGCAGGGAATGTGGCCGAAATTCCCCGGCATGGCCGGACCGAGCGCGGTTCGCCTCAAGGTGGACGAGAGGAAGCTGGCTTACGGAGCGGAATGACGCCGTCACCCCGGCGAAAGCCGGGGCCTCGGCGAGGCCCACTGAGACTTCTTGTCCTGAGGTCCCGGCTTTCGCCGGGATGACGGGAAGTTCTTGATCCGTTCTGGCGTCTGCGCTACTCGATCCGAATGCCCCGTCCCGATGTCCACCATGGCCGCGGCGCGCCCGAGAACCGGACGCCGACCCGCTTCAACCTGCCCGCGCGCGAGGCCGACGGGGATTGGCTCGACGTGCGGGAGGAGATCGACGACGGTCTTCCGCCGGTCCGGACGACGGTCACGATCGAAAAGCCCAGGTCGATCATCACTTACAACCGTTCCCTCGACATCGGCTTCGACCGGTCGATCAACAATTACCGGGGCTGCGAGCATGGCTGCATCTACTGCTTCGCCCGGCCGACCCACGCCTTCCACGACCTTTCGCCCGGCCTCGATTTCGAGACGAAATTATTCGCCAAGCCCGATGCGGCGAAAATCCTGCGCGAAGAGCTGGCGAAGCCCGGCTACGTCGTCCGGTCGATGGCCCTCGGCACCAACACCGATCCATACCAGCCGATAGAGTCGGAATGGCGGATCACACGCTCGGTACTGGAGGTGCTCGCCGAGACGAAGCATCCGGTGACGATCACGACCAAATCCGACCGGGTGGTGCGGGATATCGACATCCTCGAGCGGATGGCGGCCGAGGGCCTCGCGAGGGTCGCGCTGTCGGTGACCTCGCTCACTCCCGCCGTTTCACGCACGCTCGAGCCCCGGGCGCCCTCCGGACGCAAGCGGCTGGCGGCCGTCAAGGCGCTGAGCGAGGCCGGCGTCCCGACCATCGTCGCCATCGCACCCGTGATCCCGGCGATCACCGACCACGAGGTCGAGCATATCGTCGAGGCGGCGGCGGAGGCGGGAGCGGAAGGCGCCTTCTTCCTGCCGGTGCGGCTCCCCTACGAGGTGGCGCCGCTGTTCCGGGCCTGGCTCGACGAGCATTTCCCCGACCGGGCCGAAAAGGTGATGAACATCATCCGCTCGATGCGCGGCGGCAAGGACAACGACCCGAATTGGTTTACGCGAATGACCGGCTCCGGCCCCTGGGCGGAACTGATGCGCGTCCGCTTCGAGATCGCCGCGAGGAAGCACGGGCTGAACCGGGACAAGCGCAAGCTGCGGTGCGATCTGTTCGTGCCACCCCAGGGGCCGCAGCTGAGGTTGCTGTAAGTCGTCCTCCCCGTCCGCGAAGCGGATGGGGAGGGGGACCATGCGAAGCATGGTGGAGGGGCCCCGCCACCGCACTTCGTGCGGTCCCCCTCCCCATCGCCTTCGGCGACAGGGAGGACGAGCTACGCCGCGCTCGCCAGCTTGTAGTCCCGATATTCCTCCCTCAGCGCGGTCTTGAGAAGCTTGCCCGTCGCGGTGTGGGGCAGGCTCTCGACGAACAATATCTCGTCCGGGAGCCACCATTTCGCGACGTGGCTCTCGAGATGGCCGAGTATCTGCTGCGGGGTGACATCCGACCCCGGCTTCCTCACCACCAGCAATATCGGCCTCTCGTCCCACTTGGGATGCTTGACCCCCACCGCCGCGGCCTCGGCGACCCCGGGACAGCCGACCGCGGCGTTCTCGAGGTCGATCGAGCTGATCCATTCGCCGCCGGACTTGATCACGTCCTTCGACCGGTCGGTGATCTGGAGCACCCCGTCGGGATGGAGCGCCGCGACGTCGCCCGTGTCGAACCAGCCCTCCTCGTCGATGCAGTCGCCGTTCGGATCCTGAAAATAGCGGCGGATGATCCACGGCCCGCGGGTCTGGAGCCGGCCCGAGGTCTTGCCGTCGCGGGGGAGGACATTGCCCGCCTCGTCGACCGTCCGGAGCTCGACGGCGAACGGCACCCTGCCCTGCTTGCAGAGCAGGTTAACCCGCTGCTCCCGGTCCAGCTCGTCCCAATCGCCGCTTCCCGCGCCGACGGTTCCGAGCGGCGACATCTCCGTCATCCCCCAGGCGTGACCGACCCTTATGCCGCGGTCCATGAACCATTCGATCATCGCCCTGGGAGCCGCCGAGCCGCCGATATGGACCGTAGTCAGCTTGCCGAGGTCGGTGCCGGTCGAATCGACGTGGTTGATCAGCGCCAGCCAGACCGTCGGGACACCGGCGGTATGGGTCACCCCCTCGGCCTTCATCAGGTCGCACATGACCTGTGGCGTGTAATCGGCCGAGAACACCATCTTGCCGCCTGACATCGCCGTGCAGAAGGGCAGGCCCCAGCCGGCGGCATGGAACATCGGGACCACCGGAAGCACCACCGACCGCGCGCTGAGGTCGAACACGTCAGGGCTCAACTGCATCATGGCGTGGAGCATTGCCGAGCGGTGCTCGTAGAGCACGCCCTTCGGATTGCCGGTGGTTCCGCTCGTGTAGCAGAGCATCAGCGGATCGCGCTCGTCGCCCTCGACCCAGGCGTAATCGTCGCTTTCGGAAGCGATCAGAGAGTCGAAGGCGCCGTCGTCGAAGCAAATGAAATGCTCGATGCTCGTCCAGCGCGGCTTCAGCCGTTCGACCAGGGGCGCGAAGGCGCGGTCGTAGAACAGCACCCGGTCCTCGGCGTGGTTGGCGATATAGACCAATTGGTCGTCGAACAGCCGGGGATTGATGGTGTGGATCACCCCGCCCATGCCGATCGTGGCGTACCAGGCGACGACATGGCGCGCATGGTTCATCGCAAGGGTTCCGACGCGGTCGCCGGGCTTCAATCCGAGCCGCTCCAAAGCCTTCGCCAGCTTGCGGGAGTCGCGGGCGATTCCGGCCCAGTCCGTCCGGACAATGTTGCCGTCGGCGTAGAGCGAGACCAGCTCGCGCGCGCCGTGCTCGCGCTCCGCATGGTCGAGGATCCGCATGATCCTCAGCGGCCAGTCCTGCATCCCTCCGAGCATGATCCCTCCAAGCACGTGCCGGTGGGCAGTCTATGCGCTCAGGAGACGAGCGCAAGCCGCGCTTGCGGAGCCACTGACAGGCGCACCGCGACAACGCCTTCCAGCCGTTCGAGGCGCGCGGCAAGCTCGGCGTCGAGCCGGAAATCTCGCCCGAGCACCAGCTCTGCCTCGCCGCCCTCGATCCTCACCCTCAGCCGAAGCTCTCCCTGGCTGCCGCGATCCTCGGCGACTGCCTCCGCAAGGCGGGCGACTGCGTCCACATGGTCCACTTCGACCTCGAGCTGGAGGCGCGCCCGCTTCGACAGGCTCTCGAACAATTGCAGCGAGCGGATCGTCACCCGCGGCGCCTCCTCGCCGGGGCGGCGGTCGAGCTCGACGTTGAGCAGCGCGCAGGCGCCCGACTTGGCGGCGGCCTCGACCTGGGCGGCGGCCTCGTCGTCGAACACCGTCGCGACGAACTGGCCGGAGGAATCGGACATGGTCGCCATCAGGTAGCGCCGGCCCCGCGCCGAGGTGCGCGGACGCGCTTCCTCGACCATCCCCGCCATCACGCCGCCGGTGCGGCCGCCGTCCGGAGGGGCCGGAAGCGACGCCAGGGCCGCATAGCTCTTCGCGCCATGGGCTTCGGCGAGATGCCGGTAGCGGTCGACGGGATGGGCCGAGAAATAGAAGCCGAACGATTCCTTCTCCGCGG
Organism: Allosphingosinicella sp.; assembly: GCA_036386555.1. Taxonomy (GTDB): domain Bacteria; phylum Pseudomonadota; class Alphaproteobacteria; order Sphingomonadales; family Sphingomonadaceae; genus Allosphingosinicella. The sequence continues at coordinate 3,698 of DASVVM010000020.1, read as the reverse complement.
CCATGCGCTGGGCCAGGGTCCAGGTCGCGGCCACCGGCATCCGGATCGGAACGACGTTCGATTCGCCGCCCCCGAACAATCCCCCCTGCCCGCTCTCCCGGGCGTCGGCGGCGCTCGCCGCATGGGCGAGCAGCGTCTCCGCGGCAGCGAAGACGGCGGCCCGGTTCGGATTGAGCGGGTCGAAGGCGCCGCCTCCGGCAAGGCTCTCGATCTGGCGGCGGTTGAGGAGGCGCGGGTCGACCCGCTCGGCGAAATCCTCGAGCGACCTGAAGCCCCCATTGGCTCGCCGCTCTTCGACCAGCTGCTCCATCGCTTTTTCGCCGACGCCCTTGAGAGCGCCGAGCGCGTAGCGGACTGCCAGACCCTCACCCGCCTGCTCCACCGAAAACTCGGCCTCGCTGGCGTTGATCGAGGGCGGCAGGCACTCGACGTCCATCCGCCGCATGTCGTCGGCGAAGATGGCGAGCTTGTCGGTCTGGTGGATGTCGAAGCACATCGACGCGGCATAGAATATGACCGGGTGGTGGGCCTTCAGCCACGCGGTCTGGTAGGCGATCAGGGCGTAGGCGGCGGCGTGGCTCTTGTTGAAGCCGTAACCGGCGAACTTGTCGATCAAGTCGAACAGCTCGTTCGCCTTGGCCTTGGGGATGGCGTTCACCCGCTCGCAGCCTGCGACGAAGCCGGCGCGCTGGGCGTCCATCTCCGACTTGATCTTCTTGCCCATCGCGCGGCGGAGCAGGTCCGCCTCGCCGAGGCTGAAACCGGCGAGGACCTTGGCGGCCTCCATCACCTGCTCCTGGTAGACGAAGATCCCGTAGGTCTCCTTGAGCACCGGCTCGAGCAGGGCATGCGGATATTCGATCGGCTCGCGGCCGTTCTTGCGGGCTCCGAACATCGGGATATTGTCCATCGGGCCCGGCCGGTAGAGCGAGACGAGAGCGATGATGTCTTCGAAGCTGGTCGGCTTCACCGCCGCGAGGGTCCGGCGCATGCCCTCGGATTCGAGCTGGAACACGCCGACCGTGTCGCCCCGCTGGAGCAATTTATAGACTTCGGGATCGTCCCAGGCGAGCCGGTCGAGATCGGCCCCGATCCCGCGCTTCGCCAGCATCTGCACCGCCTTCTGCAATACCGACAGGGTCTTCAAACCGAGGAAGTCGAACTTCACCAGTCCGGCCGCCTCGACATATTTCATGTCGAACTGGGTGACCGGCATGTCGGAGCGCGGATCTCGGTAGAGCGGCACGAGCTGGTCGAGCGGGCGGTCGCCGATCACCACTCCTGCGGCGTGGGTCGAGGCGTGGCGGGGCAGGCCCTCGAGCTTCATCGCCAGGTCGAACAGGCGACGCACCTGCGGATCGTTCTTATATTCGGCGGCGAGCTCGGTGACTCCGTTCAGGGCCCGCTCCAGGGTCCAGGGGTCGGTGGGGTGATTGGGGATCGCCTTGGCGAGCCGGTCGACCTGGCCGTAGGGCATCTGCAGCACCCGCCCCGTATCCTTGAGGACGGCGCGCGCCTTCAATTTCCCGAAGGTGATGATCTGTGCGACCTTGTCGCTGCCGTAGCGCTGCTGGACGTAGCGTATGACCTCGCCGCGCCGGGTCTCGCAAAAGTCGATGTCGAAGTCCGGCATCGACACGCGCTCGGGATTGAGGAAGCGCTCGAAGAGCAATCCGAGGCGGATCGGATCCAGGTCGGTGATGGTGAGCGCCCAGGCGACGACCGAGCCCGCGCCCGAGCCGCGCCCCGGTCCGACCGGAATGTCGTTCTCCTTGGCCCATTTGATGAAGTCGGCGACGATCAGGAAGTAGGCGGAAAAGCCCATCCGGACGATGATGTCCGCTTCGTAGTCGAGCCGGTCGAAATAGCTTTTCCGTTCCTCCTCGCTCAGGTCCGGATAGAGAGTGAGCCGAGCCTCGAGGCCGGTGCGGGCGTCGCGATGCAGTTGCTCGGCCTCCGCTTCGGTGTCGCCGGCGATGCTGGGCAGGATCGGCTTGCGCTTGGGCGCGCCGAAGGCGCAGCGCCGGGCGATGACGCCGGTATTCTCGATCGCCTCGGGCAGATCGGCGAACAGCCGGCGCATCTCGGCCGCGGGCTTGAGCCACGCCTCTTGCGAAGAGCGGATCCGGTCGTCGCGATCCAGCTGGCTCGATTGGGCGATGCACAACAAGGCGTCGTGCGCCTCATGGAAATGCGCGTCGGCATAAGAGGCCGGATTGGTCGCCACCACGGGAAGATCATGTTGGTAGGCGAGTTCGATCAGTCGGGCCTCGGCGCGCTGTTCGTCCTCGTTATGGCGGCGCGAGAGCTCGATATAGAGGCGGCCCGGAAACAGCGAGATGAGGCGTTGCAGAATCGGCTCCGCCGTCGAATCCTGCCCCTGGCTGATCAGCCGGACGAGCGCTCCGTCGGCTCCCGCGGTGAGCGCTATGAGACCGTCCGTCCGGCCCTCGAGCGCATCGAGGCTGACATGCGCCGGCTCCTCGACAGGACGGCCGAGATGGGCGGCGGACACGAGCGTGCACAGATTGCCGTAGCCCCGGTCGTTTTGCGCATAGAGAGCTATCCAGTCCAGCGCGGGTTGCCCGCCTGCGCATCCCGGCCGGGCGACGGCGAGCATGGTCCCGACGATCGGCTGGACCCCGGCTTCGCGGCAGGCGTCGGTGAAGGCCATGGCGGCGTAGAGGCCGTTCCTGTCGGTCATGGCCGCGGCTGGAAAATCGAGCCTTTTCGCCTGCTTGGCGATGGCCTTGGGCTCGATCGAACCCTCCAGCATGGTGTAACTGGAGAATATGCGCAGTGGAACGTAGGGGCCGGCCATGGGCCCGTTATGGTGGCTGCGGACTGGCGAGGGAAGCAGGGAGGAGCGGGTTTTCCACACCTATTCGCAGCCCGTCATCCCGGCGCAAGCCGGGACCCCGGGGAGACCCGCCGAGACTTATTGTCCCGAGGTCCCGGCTTTCGCCGGGATGACGCTCAGTCCCCCCGGCCGATATTCCGCAGCTCGGCCATTCGTGACGCGTAGGTGGAGTTGACGCAGCTCTCGCTCCGGCATTGCTCCCGGCGTCCCAGGAAGGAGTCGCGGCTGCGGCGCAAATGGCCTCTGGTGGCGGGATCGGCCCCGGCCATGAGGTCGTAATAAAGCGACGCCATCGCCCGGTCCTGGGCGGCGAGCCGCGGCGACGCGCAGATCATCTTCTCGGTGCGGGTCTTGCCGTAGCGGCAGTTGAAGCTCGGCCGCACCGTGACTCGAGTCGCGGGGGCGGGTGCCGGAGCCGGCGCCGTCTCTTGCGGCCGCTGGGCCGTGCGCATCGGCGGGGACGGCGCCGGCCGGGGAGCGGCCTCGGCAACCGGGGGCATCAGGACAGGCTCGGCCGGAGCCGCGGCCGGCGGCGCAGGCGCAAGCCCACCCGGCCCTCCGGCCTCCAGCCTCGCCGGCTGGCCTTCGAGGCCGAAGGTGGCGAGCCGGTAGATGATCGGTTCGGCGCCATCCATCTGGTAGACGAGGCCGCTTCCGTCGACCGCCGCCTGGGCGGCATATTCGACCTCGGCGTCGAGTCGGCGCTTGCCGTCGAACGCATTCTCCGCGCCCGGCGGAAGCTCGAGGATGAATCGGCCCGAGCAGACGGTGACGTTCAATTCGTCGTCGCGGCTCTTCACCACCGGCTCCTCCATCCGGACCACCGCGGAGGCGGCGA
>DASVVM010000019.1:0-29655 GCA_036386555.1 Allosphingosinicella sp. | reverse complement strand
GGGATTACCGGCCATTTCGCCGCGAGGTCGAAGGCGCGGCACGAGCTCGAGGTCTGGCAGCGCTCGCGCGACGCGATGGTCACCGAAAGCGCCGTGACCTTGCTCAAGGACACGGTCGGGGCGATCGCGGCCGCGGCCCATGCGGCCTGCTGGCTGAGCTGGAAGGCGGAATGCGATCCCGCCTCAGTCGCCGAGGAGGATCTCCACCGCTACGAGGAGGAGATGCGCATTCTGCTTCCAAAGATGCTCGGCGGCCAGGCGGCGATCGGAATCTTCTGCCCCGACGCCGCCCGGAGGGTCCAGCAGGCGGTCGCCATCATCGCCGGCCAGGACCGGGAGATCGGACGCACCTTCCTCGCCGCCCGCCAGGGCGACAGGGCGCCCCTCGCCGCCCGCCAGCCCGGCGCCCGAAATGCCTATACCGAGGCCTGCAGGCTCTGCGACGGCCTGGGCGCCCAGCTGCTCAAGGGGAAAGCGGCCGAATCCCTTCTTGGGCGATGGGCGAGGCAAGCACAGGGACCGCTGCGCGGACCGCCCCCTTCGGCTCCGGCAGATCGGACGGATGCGGAGCCGGCCGGCGGGGTTCAAGCTTAGCCAGTCCCGGCGCGGCAGGCCGAAATGTGAGGCTCAGCAGCGGCGAAGCGCGGCCCGGCGCATTTCCGGCAGGTCGCGCGCCGGCGGCCCGGAGATGTGGACGGTCCCGCCGCCAATCTCCTCCAGGACGACGGGCGCCATGACGGTGCGGCCGTGGATCCGGATGCGCATCGGCCTTCCCACCAGCGCCGCCGTCTCGCTTCGAAGCCGCTCCGCCGCCGCGGGCGTGAAGACGATCTGGAGCGCGGGAGAGCCGCCGGGATCCGCCACCCGCCTCACCTGCTGAGCCACCGTGCCGCGGCAGACCCGAATCGACCCGACGAACAGGCCCTTCTCCCCCGCGACCCGGGGAAACTCGGCCGAAAGGCGGTCGTCGCCGGCGCGCTCCGCAGCGGGCGCGGCGGCGGAGACGGTCGCGGCGAGGAGGAGCAATGCGAGGAGCGGCTTCACGGCCTTCGGTGTCTCACGCGGCGGCGGGGGAGACAAGGGCCGGGCGCGGGCCGGCCGCGCCGGATGGGGCCGCGGCTTCGGGGACAAATATCGGCGCCTGTCCACTGAAAACCGATCCGTAGAAATACGTGGCCGCCGCAGGGGAAAGAAGCGGGCTCTGGCTCGTTACACCCGCGATCCCCGCAGAGCGCCGCGACGCCGCGGCGCCCGGCCGGCGAAGACGCCGCCGACGGGTTCGCAACTCGAGGAGGAAATGGGATGAAGACCACCGCTTTCGCGATCGCCCTGCTCATCAGCACCGCCGCCGCCGCCGCCCAGACCGCCGACCCGGCCGCCACCGCCTACGAAGGCGACGGGCAGGCGACCTTGGCGTGGGAAACCGAAGGCGCCATGGCCGGTGCGACGACCGCCAGGGTCGACGACCTCGCCGCCGCGACCGCCCAGCTGGTCGAGCCGAGCAACGCCGACCCCGAGCGCGACGCTCGGGGAATCGCCGTCATCTCCTCCGCGGCCGTGGCGCCGGCGGGGTGGAACGGGGTTCCGGCGAGCGCGGTGGGCGGGCCGGAGCTCGATCCGGCGACCGGCGAGGCGGCCGGGGCGGAGAGCTATCCGGCCTGTACCGCCACCGTCACGGACCGGTGCCTGCAGACCTATGAGAGAGGGCGCCGCTAGGCGCGCGGGCCGGCGGGCGGTCGACCCTGGCCGAGGCGGGGTCCGCCGGTCGAAATATCCCGCTGCGCGCCCGCCGGGACAGGACGGGCGCCGGCCTTTGGCCAGGCGGTCGATCCGGAACCGTAATCGATCGCCGCGCATTGACTTTGCGGCAGCGTCACAAGCTGCTGCGGTAGAGGCGTCCGCCTGGCTCCCCAGGCGACAAGGCGTCTCTCGTCGTTTGCCTGCGCGGGCCCGCGACCCCGTCACGGAGGAAAGCAGATGAGAAAGTTTGTTATCGCCGCCGCCCTCGGCACGGCCTCTCTCGGCCTTGCCGCCTGCGGCGACAGGGGCGAGGGCAATGCTGCAGTCAACGAGTCCGGCGACACCGCCGGTAATGGCCTGGAGACCGATGGCCCGGGCGCCGGCGGCACCAACGCCGCCGCTGCGGGTGCGGCCGCTTCCTCCTCGTTCCCGAAAGGCGCCCGGATCGTCGAGGAAAAGGGAATCACCTACCGGGTCGACGCCGACGGCACCCGAGTGCGCCTCGGCGACACCGACAGCCGAATCGTCGTCGAGAACGGCGTGCGCTACCGGGTCGATCCCGGCGGCACGCGGGTCAGGATCAACGACCAGGGCCTCGATATCGACGTCCCCGATCTGACCCCCGACCTCGGTCCCGACGTCGACGTCGGGATCAACAAGAACGGCAATCCAGACGTCGACGTGAAGGACAAGAAGGACGGAAACGACGGGCCCAATTAGGCGGTCCGATTTCCGAAAGCTCCGTGCGCCCGCTCCTGTGCGCGGGCGCTGTCGCTTTGGGCCAAGCCTTCGGGGCGGCCTGGTGCCGGCTGCGTGCCCGGCACGCGCCTCACCAGCCCTCCCGTGCCCCCCTGGCCCGGCCGGCGGGCGCTCTTGCCGCCGGGGTGGCTGCCGCTCTAGGCGGAGCCATGCTCTGCAACATCATCGACAGCCGCAGCCGCCGCTATCGCTGGCGCCGGGTCGAGGCGATCCTCGAGGCGACGTCGCACGACAATCTCAATGGCGACTCCGACCCGGTGGAGCCCGCGGACGACGAGCTCATGTTCGACAGACGCAACGGCCTGTCCGTCGCCGAGGCCGTCGCCTGGGCGAATGCCCAACCGGGAATGGTGACTCTCTTCCTCTATGACGAGGGCACGAACGCCGCGGAATGAGCGGCGGCCCTCATGGCGGCGGAGAACCCTTTGCGCCAGCTGCGTGCAGCTGCGTGCCTGGCACCAACCCATCCCCGAAACTGACGAAGCCGCGGGCGGCGAGACGGCGGCGATCGTTTGGGAACCAGAGGCACGCCCCGACAAGGAGGTATAGCCAATGCCGACATTCAGTGGACACGTTCATATGATGATTGGAAAGGAACGGCAGCCGCTGACGAGTCTGACCATATCGGCATCCGCCGCTACTTAGAGGAGCGTCAGTTGATCCGCGATGAAGAATTCGTAGTGGGTCTCGAGATGTATTCAGGCTCATCGCTCGGCGGCGTCGCGCAGCCGCGCGGCATTGCGTCCGACTAGCTTGCACATGTCCATGCGCAGAGGCGCCCGTGCGGTCAGCCCTGGCGCTGATAGGCCAGAGTCTCGCACGGCTCGAAGGCCGGCTTGGACACGGAGCGGAACCAGTCGCGGTCGAATCCCGGCAGCCGCTCCAGGTACCGGATCAGCGAGTCCCAGCCGGGCATCTCCTCGTGGAAGGTCCAGGTCCGGCCGGACGCCTCGACCGCGCAGCAGATCAGGTCCGTGGCCAGCTCGTCGCGCTTGGAGAAGGTCACCTTCTCCACCTCGGCGAGCGGGATCCTGGCGAGGATCGATGCGTCGATGCTCCTCATGTCTTGCCACTCCTCGCCATGCCGATATCCGGACCGAGGCGCACTGACCTGGCCATTTCCCTACGCCGCCCGCCGAAATTCAGTGTCTGACGCCGGGATCGCATGCGCCGCGTGGCGGGTGGTGCGGACGCGGGGCGGCGGCACCGGCGGAGCCGGCCGGGCTGAGCGGGGCCGGTCCGGCGCGCTCAGCTGGCGGTGAACTCGCCATCCTCGTTGTTGGAAGGGCCCTCCTCCGCCGAACCGGCGTCGAGCCTGGCGAGCCTCGGCGACCGCCACGCCCGGAGCATGGCTGGAACCTCTTTGGATCGTTGTTCCTGCAAAATATCGCTCCCTTGGTAAAGGGGCGCGGATGCCGCAAGTCTTCGCTCAGGGCAAGCGCATTCGCGAGATCCTCGTTTCCACCGGCGGCGAAGGCGAGGAGGAGCGGGAAGGGATTTCTACTTGACGAGCTCGACCTGCTCGAACTCGAGCTCGACCGGAGTGGCCCGGCCGAAGATCGAGACCCCGACCTTGACCCGGCCGCGGTCGAAGTCGAGCTCCTCGACGACTCCGTTGAAGCTGGCGAACGGTCCGTCGAGCACCTTGACCTGGTCGCCGATCTCATAGTCGACGTTGATCTTGGTCTTGGGCGCGGCGGCGGCGGCCTCGTCTTTGGTGTTGAGGATCCGGGCGGCCTCGGCGTCGGTGATCGGCTGCGGCTTGCCGCTGGAGCCGAGGAAGCCGGTGACCTTGGGCGTGTTCTTGACAAGGTGGTAGACGTCGTCGTTCATCGCCAGCTTGGCGAGTACGTAGCCGGGGAAGAACTTGCGGTCGCTGGTGACCTTCTTGCCGCGGCGGACCTCGGTCACCTTCTCGGTCGGGACCTCGACCGCCTCGACCAGCTGGGCGAGGCCGAGCCGGTTGGCCTCGGACTGGATGGCGTCGCGGACCTTGTTCTCGAAGCCCGAATAAGCGTGGATGATGTACCAGCGGGACATGTGCGTTTCTTACCTTGGTCTGGCGGGGCTGGCGGGCACTAGCCGATGAGGCCGAGCAGGGCGCTGACGATCGCGGCGAAGGCGCTGTCCACTCCCAAGAAGAAGATTCCGAGCAGGGTCGTCATGATCAGGACCATGATTCCGGTCGTCACCGTCTCCTTGCGGGTCGGCCAGGAGACCTTGCCGGTCTCGGCCCGGACCTGGCGGAGGAATTCGCCGGGATTGACTCTTGCCACTTGCCTTCGTCCTTCGCGAATGAGCGCCTTTCGGGCAGCCGCTCTCGACCGGGGGGCCGGTCAGCCAAGCTTTGCCGATGCATGCGAGGTTTGCGAGATAGCGAGGCAAGGGGGCGATGGCAAGGGCGGTGCGCCGTCATCCCGGACTTGATTCGGCCGCGTCGACTCCCCTCCCTGCAAGGGAGGATGAGCCGGCACGCCATGCCCCCGGCATGGCTGCGGCCTGCAGGGCAGGCCGCACCGGCTCATGGGTGGGTCCGCCGAAGGCGGCCGAAACTCCGAGTCAGCAGGAAGTCTCGCTGCGCTCGCCTACCCACCCCCAGCCCCTCCCTTCCAGGGAGGGGTGAGATTCCGGGCCGGACCGCCTGCGCCTTGCAGCAAGTGCGCAGTAACGCTATCTGCGCCCTGGCCTTAGGAGTGTAGCTCAGCTTGGTTAGAGCATCGGTCTCCAAAACCGAGGGTCGTGGGTTCGAATCCCTCCACTCCTGCCAGGCCGGAGCAAGCCGCGCAGCCAAGCGGCGCGGCGATGCCCGAACGGCATCCGCGGCCGCCAGGCAGCCCCTTGGCGCATCGATCGAGACGACATCGTCATAGAGGTGGAAGAAGTAGCGGGGCATGATTGCCAAGCTAGTGCGTCGCAATACGGTGTCCTGGACCCATAGCGGCGGTCATGTCCGCGGCTTGCGCCGCTCCTCCTCCCGAATCTGCTGGCCCCGCGCCTTGGCGGCGCCGAACAGCATCCGGTCGGAAGTCTCCTCGGCCGCCTCGGGCGTGAAGGAATAAGCGATGCCGCCCGGACCCACGACGATGACGTCGCCATCCTCGGCGTCCACGTCGGCCGGTCTGTCATGGGCCTTCCCGGTCATGCGTCGAGAACGGCCGACGGCCCCGGGACGTTCCATTTATATGACGAAAGAGGCGCCGACGCAGGCTCGCCGTCCCCGGCGGTCGGCGGGCAATTCGTCCCGCGACGGCGGTGCGGCGGCCCTATCCGGGAGCTTTGGCCGGGACGGCTCGATAGAAGAGGATCGCCAGCAGCGAAGCGACAACCATGAACGCGCCGAGATAGCCGATAATCCCGATATTTCTGATCCGCATGTCGCCGAGCGGCAGTCCGCTCAATCCCGCCAGCGCAAACGCCGCGCTGACGATCAGCGCCGTCCGGATAGCAATGCCAAGCCGCGTCCCTCCGAATGCCGGGGCGGCAAACAGCATCGAGATTGCGAAGAAGATGTCCCACGCGAGGATGTCCAAGGCGTAGGCGACCGATGGCCACTCGAACGAGAAGAGCAGGGGCGACCAGGGCTCGTTCGCGAAAACGGAGTCCCGACTGACAGTCAGGATGACGAAGTGCACGCTGCTCGTCACAACCGCCACTGCGCCCATGAACACGACCGAAGCCAAGGTGCAGGCCTTGACCCGGACGGGTGCCCAGGCGTGAACAGCCGTCATCAGCGCGACCATGGCCGGCATCATCGACAGGATCAGGATCTCGAGAATTGAGAAGACGGGGTTGCCAATCGCCTGACTGGAAGAGTCCAATGAGGCAAACCCGATGGCGAGCGTGATCGCGTAGGCGGCTCCCAGCCCGACGACGGTCGCCGCGGAGGCAAGACCCAACCGGCGGGCGGCCTGGCTGAAATGAGCGTCGATCGAATTTCCTTCCCGCGGCAACTCCTCGGAATGGATTGCCACCTCGAGCCCGCCGTCGCGCCGATCCGCGAAAAGCCGGCGCCGCTCAGGCCGCGATCGGAAGCCGGGCGGTGAAGATGGCGCGAGTCACTTCGATCCTAACACCCGATCGCAAGCGAACTAATTTAGATCAAATGCCAGCCCGTCCGAAATCGGACCCCTGACACGGGCAATCTGACGGTTGATGTCGGCAATCCGCCCTTCCAGCGCTTCAATGGGCTCGCTCGTCATGACCGCATCGCCGAAAGGCGTGCCGAACGCCGCGCTGCCCTGCGCATCGGCCTAATGTCTGTCGAGCAGTCCGAGTTGCTCATAAAGGTCGCGACGTTCAGCAAGCAAGTCAACCAAGATGTCGTTGGAAAGGAACATGATGTTTCCTTGTTTGTCATGAGCATATGGGGATGACGGCGGTCAAAAGGAAGACCAGGGAAAGTTGGAGATGAAATAAAGATGGAGATTTCTAATTCGATCCGTTTGGGATTGTTCGCTCGGCTATTTCGCCATCCGAAATCGGCATAGCCGCGGACAAGCAAAAGACTTGCGCTAGCCGGCCTTCCCCCACCTGGGAGCGTAGCTCTGTCTATTGTGCTGTCACTTTGCGCAGGCTGGCCGGGGTAGCGCTCTCGCGCTGCTCGACGAGCGCTTCGCAATCCTCTCGCTGCGCTCGGGCGCTACGCGGCGATGTCGTAAGGCTGGATCTCGCCGGTGAGGTAGAGGCTTCGCGCCTTCGCCCGGGACAGCTTCCCCGACGACGTCCGCGGCAAGGTGCGCGGCGGGACGAGCTCGATGACGCAGTTCATCCCCGTGATCGCCCGCACCCGCTCGCGGATGATCTCGCGAAGGCGGGTCCGCTCCTCGGCGTCCGAGGTGCGGCACTGGACCAGGACGGCGGGAGTCTCCTCGCCGCCCGGCGTGGTGATCGAGAAGGCGGCGATGTCGCCCGCCTTGAAGCCCGGCAATTGCTCCACGGCCCATTCGATGTCCTGCGGCCAGTGGTTCTTGCCGTTGATGATGATCATGTCCTTGGCCCGGCCGACGATGTAGAGATAGCCGTCGGACAGATAGCCCATGTCGCCCGTGTCCAGCCAACCGTCCGGATCGAGGCAGGCGGCGGTCGCCTCCTCGTCGCGGAAATAGCCGACCATGACCGAGGGTCCGCGGCAATGGACCTTGCCGATCTCGCGATTGCCGAGCGTCGCTCCGTCCTCGTCGCGTATCTCCACTTCCATGTCGCGCGCCGGCTTGCCGCAATTGACGATCGAGCGGTAGCGCTGCGGCCGGTCGCGGTGCATCTTGCCGTCGCCGGAAAGGGTCGTCTCCTCGACCAGCTCGACGACGATGCCTTCGCCCGGCGGCATGATCGTCACCGCGAGGGTCGCCTCGGCGAGGCCGTAGCTGGGGCAGAAGCTCTTCGCGTCGAAGCCGGCCGGAGCGAAGGCGTCGACGAAGGCCTGCATGACGTCGGGCCGGATCATGTCGGCGCCGTTGCCGGCGATCCGCCAGCGCGACAGGTCGAACCGCTCCGCGACGTTGGTCAGGCTCGAGACGCGGCGGGCGCAGATGTCGTAGCCGAAGGTCGGCGAATAGCTTCCGGTCGTGCCCTCGTTGCGGGTGATGAGGTCGAGCCAGGCCAGCGGGCGGCGCGCGAAATCCTCGGTCTTGAGGTAGTCGGTCGAGATCTGGTTCGCCATCGGCGACAAGAGGCAGCCGACCAGGCCCATGTCGTGATACCAGGGCAGCCAGGAGATGCAGCGGTCGGTCTCGATCACCGCCATTCCGTGGCTGTGCGCGGCGAGGTTGTTGAGCAGTCCGCGATGGGTGACTGCGACCCCGTGCGGGAAGCGGGTCGAGCCGCTCGAATATTGGAGATAGGCGATATCGTCGGGCGCGGCCTTCGGAAGCTCCGCTGCGGGTCCGTCCCGTTCGGCGAAGCTTTCCCAGGATTCGCCGGCAACGCCCGCCGCCTCGGCGGCGGCTCCCGCCAGTGCACCCAGCTCTCCGGGGTAGAAAAGATGGGTCGGGTCGGCGCTGTCGAGCTGGACCTTGAGCTGGTCGATATAGGAATCGCGGCCGCCGAACGAGGTCGGAAGGGGCAGCGGCACCGGCCAGGCGCCCGCATAGACGGTGCCGAAGAAGAGGGCGGCGAACTCCGGGCTGGTCTCGGCGACGATGGCGATCCGGTCCCCGGGCCGAACGCCGGCGGCGATCAGCCGGCAGGCGGCCCCGAGCGCGTCCTCGCGCAGCTCGCGATAGGCATAGGCGCGGACCAGCTCGCCGCGCGGATCGTGGAAATTGAGGCCGCGGCGGCCCAGCGCCGCATAATCGAGCGCCTCTCCGAGCGTCTCGAAGTCGGCGAAACGGCGCGGCAAAATGTCCGCAGTCGGCGTCGGGACCAAAGTCTCGGGCACGGGTGTAGCGGATCCTCTCCGGTGGTTACGCGCGAACTTCCTCGCCCGGGACGGGAGAGGTACGCATTTATAATCGGGACCGACTGTGGCACAATCATGGCGCGTGAGAGGCCGACCCGACAAAAGACCCCCCTCGCCCCTCGATTCGGAAGGGCTCGAGCGGCTCGGCCTCTTCTATGCCGGCCGCTACGCAACGACCCGATCGAAGCTCGCCGCCTATCTCCGACGCAAGCTGAAGGAACGGGGGTGGAGCGGCGCCGGCGAGCCGCCCGTCGAGCGGCTGGTCGAGCGCTTCGCGGAGCTCGGCTATGTCGACGACAAAGGCTTCGCCTCGGCCCGGACCGCCTCCCTGCTCCGCCGCGGCTATGGCGAGCGGCGGGTCGAGCAAGCCCTGCGCGGCGCGGGCATCGCGGAGGAGGATTCGGCCGGGGCGCGGGACATTTCCGGGGAGGACGCGCTGGCCGCGGCGCATCGTTTCGCGCGGCGGCGGCGGCTCGGCCCCTATGCCCCCAGCGTCCCGGACCGGGCGGCCCGGGACAAAGCGGCGGCCGCGATGTTGCGCGCCGGCCACCGGCTCGACCTGATCCGGCAGGTGCTTGCGGCGGGCCCGGAAGACCTGCCGGAGCCCGATGTCCCATAAAAACAGCCGTAAACGGTTCACAAATCCGCGGAAGGCGTGATAGTCACCGCGGTTTGGATGGTGGATCGGCCGTTAATGAACTCGCGCCGTGGATTGACTGCTGGAAGCGGCGCGCAGGAGCCCGAGGGCGCGGACGAACCCCCGCGCCCGGACGAGGAGGCGCTTGTCCGGGTCACCGGCACGATGAAATGGTTCGACGCCACGCGCGGCTTCGGCTTCCTGGTCAGCGACGAGGCGAAGGGCGACATCCTCGTCCATTTCAGCGTGCTGAAGGAGCATGACCGCCGAAGCCTGCCCGAAGGCGCCGTCGTCGAATGCCTGGTCGCCGAGCAGGAACGGGGTCTCCAGGCCCGCAAGGTCCTGTCGATCGACCTCAGCCAGGCGGTGATGCCCGAGCCGCCGCGGGCGACCGGAGCCGGAGCCGGGGAGCGCATCGACCCTTCCGCGCTGCTCGACCAGGCCGGCGAGTTCGAGGCGGTCCGGGTGAAATGGTTCAACCGCCTCAAGGGCTACGGCTTCCTGGTCCGCGAAGAGGAGGACGGCCAGGACATCTTCGTCCACATGGAGACGGTCCGTCGCGGCGGCCTCGCCGACCTCAGCCCCGACCAGCCCCTCCGCGCCCGAATCGCCGCGGGACGAAAGGGCCCGCTCGCGGTCGAAGTGGAGCCGGTCTGAAACTGTCTAAAATCCTCCCCCGCCTTTGCGGGGGAGGGGGACCGCGCGCAGCGCGGTGGAGGGGTTTTTCGGCGCCTGGAAGGCCCCTCCACCATGCTTCGCATGGTCCCCCTCCCCTGCAATGCAGGGGAGGAATTTTGGTAGTCGGATTTTGGATAGCGATTTTGCCGACTTAAGTTTCGGCCATGTCCGTCACTCGCGCCCGTCGGCTTCGCCGGGAGATGAGCCTCCCGGAAGTGCTGCTCTGGCAGCAGTTGCGGGCTCGGCCCGGCGACTTCAAGTTCCGTCATCAGCATTCGCTCGGGCCGTATGTCCTGGACTTCTTCTGCAATGCCGCTGCCCTGGCCATCGAGGTCGACGGGGTCTCCCATGAGATGGGCGACAATCCGGCGCGCGACGAACGGCGGGATAAGTGGCTGGCAGCGCAGGGGGTGATGAGCTTCAGGGTGACCGCTGCCGACGTGCTGGGGGAAATGGAAGCAGTGGTGCGGATGATCGTGCATCTGTGCAGGGAGCGGACTCCCTAATTCGTCCCTGCGATTTCGCGGGGAGGGGGACCGCGCGAAGCGCGGTGGAGGGGTTCTTAGGAGACTGCAAATCCCCTCCACCATGCTTCGCATGGTCCCCCCTGCAAATGCAGGGGAGGATTTTTTAGTCACCCCGGCGTCAGCGCCGCGTCCCTGAGGCCTCGCCAGATCCTCAGCGCCTGGACCGTCTCCGGCACGTCGTGAACCCTGAGCAATTGCGCACCCTGGTCGACCGCTTTCAGGGCCAGGGCGAGGGAGCCCGGGAGCCGGGCGTCGGCCGGCGCCTCCGCCGACAGCGCTCCGATCATCCGTTTGCGGCTGGCTCCGAGCATGATCGGGCAGCCGAGGCCGTGGAGCAGGGCGAGGCCGTTCATCAGGTCGAGATTGTGCTGGACGGTCTTGCCGAAGCCGATGCCCGGGTCGACGACGATCCGGGCGCGCTCGATTCCGGCCGCCTCGGCCGCCTCGATCCGCGCCTCCAGCCAGTCGTAGACGGCGAAAAGCACGGGTTTGTCGTAGGCGGGGGATTGCTGCATCGTCTCGGGCGTACCCGAATGATGGACCAGGACGACGGGACAGCCGGAACGGGCGACGAGCCCGGCCGAGGCCTCGTCATAGGTGAGGGCCGAGACATCGTTGACCATGGCGGCGCCCGCGCCGAGCGCGGCCCCCATCACGGCCGACTTGCGGGTGTCGATCGAGATTGCGGTCCCGCCCGCGGCGAGCCGGGTCACCGTCGGCACCACCCGCTCGATCTCGTCCCCCTCCCACACCGGCTTCGCGCCCGGCCGGGTCGATTCGCCGCCCACGTCGACGATCGCCGCGCCGGCTTCGGCCATTGCAAAACCCGCCAAAGCGGCCGCTTCGCCGCCGTCGAAGCGGCCGCCGTCCGAGAAGCTGTCCGGAGTGAGGTTCAGGATCCCGGCGACCTGCGGCTGATCGAGCCGGACGACGCGCTCGCGAAGCTGGAGCGGGGCGCGCGGGGAGGTCAGGTTGCTCCAGGCGCGCTCCGTCTCGCTGCCCGGCGCGAGCAATTCGTGGATCCGCTCGACCGGCACGAGCTCCGAAGAGAGGCGGCTGTTCCCCTCCATCGTCACCCGCTCAACGGCGGCGAACCAGAGCATTCCCCCGGTGAGACGGGCCACCTTCCCGTCATGGCCGAACGGCGCGTCGACGAAGGCGGTGGGCCGCAGATACTGGCGAAGGGTCATGGAGAGGCGGCTAGCGCATAATTGCTGCGACAGGAAATCGGAAGCCCGGCGACCAGGCGGCCGACAGCTGGGTGGAGGACCGTCATCCCGGCGGAAGTCGGGACCTCGGGACGAGAAGTCTCGGCGGGTCTCCCCGTGGTCCCGGCTTACGCCGGGATGACGGCGGGTCTCCCCGGGGTCCCGGCTTTCGCCGGGATGACGGATGAGGGGGAAAAGTGACGACCGCCTCTGATCGAAGGTCAGTAGGGTAACCGGTCCTCCGAGGTCCAGACCACCATGTGGGGCATGGTATTGGTCCGGACCCACCGCCGCTCAAAGGGGCTCCCGCGCGTCTCCCGTGGTCAAAGGCGTGCGGGCGTTGAGCGTGATGGGACGGTCGTCGGGCGCAATGTGCCTTTGTTTCACGCTCCTGTCGAGTGGCAGGGTGCAACCTTTTTTGCTCGAATGATCAGTCGAGAGTCAGCAGGTAGCGCTGACGCAGAGTGTCCAGGGGCGCGAGCGCTCCATCCTCCTCGAAATGCCAGAAGGCCCAGCCGTTGCAGGCCGGCGCGCCTTGCGCGAGGGCGCCGATGCGGTGGATCGAGCCGGCCTCGCCGTCCATTTCGATGGAAGCGTCGGCGCGGACCTTCGCCTGCCAGCGCCGCTTCGAGTCCGTCAGCATCGTCCCAGGTTGGATCATCCCGATTTCGACCAGCGATCCGAACGGCACTCGCGGCGCCGAGCGCTTCGAGGCCATCGTCTTCATCGCGCTCTCGTCGAGCTCCAGGGTCGAATCGATTCGCTCGCGGGCGACCCGGACGTAGCGCTTCTCGCGCTCGATCCCGATCCAGCGCCGCCCCAGCCGCCTGGCCACCGCGCCGGTGGTTCCGGTGCCGAAGAAGGGATCGAGGACGACGTCGCCCTTGTTGGTGCAGGCGAGCATCACCCGGTAGAGGAGCGATTCGGGCTTCTGGGTCGGATGGGCCTTGGTGCCGCCGTCCTTGACGCGCTCGCCGCCCGAGCAGATCGGAAGCAGCCAGTCCGAGCGCATCTGGAGCTCGTCGTTCAGCGCCTTCATCGCGCGGTAGTTGAACGTGTAGCGGCTGTCCTCGCTCCGGCTCGCCCAGATCAGCGTCTCGTGGGCGTTGGTGAAGCGGGTGCCGCGGAAGTTCGGCATCGGGTTCGACTTGCGCCAGATGATGTCGTTCAAGATCCAGTAGCCGGCATCCTGGAGCGCCGCGCCGACCCGGTAGATATTGTGGTAGCTTCCGATCACCCAGAGGGTGCCGTTCGGCTTCAACAGCCGACGCGCTTCCTTCAGCCAGGCGCGGGTGAATTCGTCATAGGCGGCGAAGGTCGCGAACTTGTCCCAATCGTCGTCGACCGCGTCGACGAGGCCGCCCTCGGGCCTGAACAGGTCGCCGCCGAGCTGGAGATTGTAGGGCGGATCGGCGAAGACCATGTCGACGCTTCCGGCGGGAAGCCGCGCCATGGCTGAGATGCAATCTTCCTGCAGGATCTCGTCGAGGGGCAGAGCGGGATCCGGAACCGGCGGCGATGCGCGCTTTTCCCTCGATCCCAAGCGCACATGTGCCGTCATTCGATACCGCCCCCCGGTTCGTCCAGACCGCAAGCCTGAGTCAGGCCGGGTCCCTGGTCAACAACAAGGGTTTACGGGCCGAGATTGAGAATGTGGTTAACGTGCCGGGAACGAAACGAGTCTCCGCTACTAATGGAGTCTGACCTGCCGAAGCGGACTCAAGATGATGTGGGTGTGGCCCAAAGGACTCAACCGCCTCCGAAGTGCGAAGAGAGCGGCGCAGGGCGTCCGGCGGTCAGCGTGGGTCAAGGCTGGGTCCGCCATGATTCGGACAATGACGGCGCTGTTCCTCCCGATTCTCGCCGGCCTGGCCGGCATGGCGGCGCAACCGGAGGATCCGCGGCGAATCGATCCGGTTCAGCCGGCGGCGGCGGCGCGCTATCCGGACTCCGCCGCAACGGCGCGTGGAAGCGGGCTCAGCGAGGCCGAGGCGGCGCGGCGGCTGCGGCTGCAGGAAGTGTCGGCGCCCTACGTCTCGAAGCTCCGGAGCGAATTCGCCGACCGGCTGGCGGGCATCTATCGGGAAAGCGAGGGCGATTACCGCCTGGTCGTTCGACTGAAAGGCGACGCTCCCGTTCCCGACCGCTGGATCGGGACCGGAGTCGACAGGATTCGGATCCAGTTCCTCGCCGGCGCTCGCGCGACACTGGCGGAGACCCTCGAAAGACTCGCCGGGTCGATGGCCGCCGTCGGAACTCAGCTTCCCGGGCTGATGGGCACGGGCGTGGACGAGCGCACCGGCGAAGTGATCCTCGACGTCCATGCCGCGGGCGAGGATGCGGAGCGCGCCCGCTCGGCCGAACCGGCCCTGGAGCGATTGCTGGGCCATCCGGTCAGGCTCATATTCTCCTCCACCGCGCTGTCGGACGGACAGGCGCGGGCACGGCCCCTTCCGAGGCCGCCGGCCCCGGGTACCCGGGAGTGGAGCGGGCACATGCAGCGCCTCGCCCGGTCGGCCCGCTATCCGGGCTATCCGCATCCCGGAATCCACAAATTCCATTACGAATCCCGGCCTCTGATCCAGCGCGTCCGGGCCGATCCCGCCTTCGCCGGCTGGGTGTTCAAGAACGACAACGAGCCCCACGCCGTAGTCCTGTTCACGGGCGACGCCGCCGCCCATCTCGCCCGCTACACCAGGGATCCGCGCTACTGGCCCAAGTCGGCCGGCCTCACCCACGCCCAGCTGCTCGCGCTTCAGGACGGGTTCGGGAAGCTGCTGCGCCAACTCGAAATCCACTACACCTTCAGCTCCGCCGACGAGGAGGCCAATCGGATCACCTTCTCGGTCTCCGAGATGGACAAATACCGCCGGGCGGTCGCGGCCGGGCGCCTGAAGCCCCATCCTCATGTCGTTATCGTCCAGGACAAGGGGCCGATCGCCCGAGTGCCGCAGAGCGCCGGTCCTGTGAGGCATTTCCCGCAGTTCAGGTTTCCGGGCCGGCTGATGAGCGCGGCGCTCTCCGGCAGGCTCGAGGTGAAGAACGGATGCCTGACGATCGGCGACAGCCTGATCCTGTGGCCCTCGGGCGCGCGGCTTTCGACCGGTGCGGACGGCGTTCCGACCGTCGGCGGCGGCACGGGCGCCCCGCTCCGGGTCGGCGATCAGGTAAGGATGGGCGGCGGCACCCCCTGGACCAACTTCAAGGGCGAGGGGCTGCTTCAGCCGCTTCCCGCCACCTGCACGGGTGGCCCGTTGGTCCCGGACAGATTGTGGATCGTCGGGGAGTTCTGAATGCTCCGCCTCCCCCTGAACTTGCTCCAGGATCCAGCTTTCCGACCCCGAGGCGGTTCAACCCTGGATGCTGAAACAAGTTCAGCATGACGGTTCTTCCATCGAGCTCTAAAGGTCGATCAGCTGCTGCGATCCGACCGCCGGCAGGCCGTCGCGGATCGCGAGATACTGGCGCACGGGGGCGAAGCTGCGGCGGTGGAGCGGAGTTGGGCCCAGCGCGTCGAGGCCGCGATAATGTTCGGGCGTGCCGTAGCCCTTGTTGGTCTCCCAGCCGTAGCCGGGATGTTCCCTGGCATAGTCGCTCATGATCCGGTCGCGGGTGACCTTGGCGACGATCGAGGCGGCGGCGATCGACCGGCATTTGGTGTCGCCGGCGATGACCCAGACCGACGGCCGCTCCCATTTCGGGCACCGATTCCCGTCGACCATCACCATTGCCGGATCGACGCCGAGGGCATCGACCGCCCGGGTCATCGCAAGCATCCGCGCCCAGTAGATGTTGATCCGGTCGATCTCCTCGACCGTGGCGAGGCCGACCCCGACCCGGGCGACCTTGTAGAGCTTCGCGCAGATCGCCTCCCGGGTCGGGGCGGGCAGAGCCTTCGAATCATCGATTCCGCGCGGGAATTTGTCCCGGTCGAGGATCACCGCCGCGGCCACGACCGGGCCGGCGAGCGGAGCGCAGCCGGCCTCGTCGACCCCGGCGACCGGATCGGGATAGGCTTTCTCGAGCTTGAAGCAGGGCCGGGCCATCGGCCGCAACGCTATTGCGCGTTCAGCCGCCATGCCAGCGAAAGCTGAAATCGACGCACCTTTTCCTGTGGATAGTGTTTGCGGCCGGCGCGCCGCTACTTGACGACGGCGACCTGATCGCCCTTGACGTTCGTATAGGCGCCGCCGTCTCCGTCGGGAGTGAAGTGCACGGTCACCTCGAAGGTCTTGCCGCAGGTCGTGAAGCGCCACGCCTCGCTCCAGGTGCCGACATAGCGGGCGCCGTATATCTGCGGCCCCAGATCCTTGCTTTGCCCGACGACCCGGGCGGCGCCCATCGCCATATCCCGGCCGTCGCATTTCGAATCGAGGCTTTTCGCCTTCTGCAGGGCCATAAGGGCGGCCTGCATGCTGGTGTCGCGCATGATCGCGGGGCTGGCCAGGCTCCTGCCCTCATTGACCTGGAGCGCGAGTAGGCTTCCATCGCTCTTCTCTATGATCAGGTAGCGGAAGGGCTCGGTTCCGGGGCAGCCGCCATGGGTTGCGTAGGCTGTCCACCCGTTGCGGAGCTGACCGCCCACCACACCCTGCAGGACGTCGCGGCTGCCGGTCGCGGGCGCCACGTCGGCTATGGTCAGCTTCTGCGGAACGCAGGTCCCCCTGGCGGCAGCCATCGCCTTGAGCGTCTCGATGACCGCGGCCTCGATCTTCGCAACGGCGGGTTGAGGGGCCTTGGCGTTGATCTCCTGCAGCTTCGCCAGCACCATCGGGTGCTGGGCCGAGGCCATCGCCCACGGAATCGCCATCGCTAGCAACAGGCCTGTGCCGAACGTGATGCGCATCCATGCCCCCTTGCCAGCGCGCGCAGGATAGGCGGCAAGTCGCTGCCAGGCAAGGAAAGTTCAGCCGGGATCGTCCCATCGGAAGTCGGTGACTCGCTGCTGGCCCAGGGGACCGTGGCCCCGGCCGAGACCGGGCGCCTCGGCGATCGCGATGCGCACGAAGCCGATTGCCCGCTCGAACGCCTTCTCGATCGGGAAGCCGGCGCCGAGCCCCCAGGCGAGCGCGCTGGCGAGGGTGCAGCCGGTGCCGTGCGTGTCGGTCGTCTCGATGCGCTTGCCGCGCAGCTCGCTTATCGGGCCGGACGGAGAGACCAGCCGGTCGAGGATCACATCGCCCTCGCCGTGGCCGCCCTTGACGAGCAGGTGGCAGCCGTGAGCGAGCACGGCGGCCTCGCCGCCCAGGGCCTCGAGCTCGGGCAGGTTGGGAGTGACGACCGAGGCGATCCGCATCAGCCGGTGGAACGCGTCGATCGTCGACGGGTCGGCGAGCACGGACCCGCTGGTCGCGACCATGACGGGATCGAAGACGATCGGGACCGCCAGCGGCTCGAGCCGGCCGGCGACGGCATGGGCGGTCTCGGCCGAGCCGATCATTCCGATCTTCACCGCGTCGACTCCGATGTCGCTCACGACCGAATCGATCTGCGCCACGACCATCTCGGCCGGCACCGCCATCACCGCCTGGACCCCGAGCGTGTTCTGCGCGGTGATCGCGGTGATCGCCGTCATGGCGTGGCCGCCGAGCATCGTCACCGTCTTGATGTCGGCCTGGATCCCGGCCCCGCCGCCGCTGTCCGAGCCGGCGACGATCAGCACCCGGGGAGTCACCTCGGCCCCTTGCGCACCGCGGACGGCGGGTTCCGCTCCAGCAGGTGGGCCGGCCTGATCGGCCGAGGCTCGAAATTGCCTCCGCAATTGGGGCAGATTCCGCCCAGCGGCCCGTCCACGCACCCGGCGCAGAAGGTGCATTCGAAGGTGCAGATCCGGGCGTCCGCGCTCTCCGGCGGCAGGTCGACCCCGCAGCGTTCGCAATCGGGACGAAGCTCGAGCACAGATAGTCGCTCCTTAATCGTCATCCCGGACTTGATCCGGGATCCACCTTGTTCTTCCGACCCCTGCAAACAGAAGGTGGATACCGGATCAAGTCCGGCATGACGCACCTAGGCCGCCTTTACGGCCTCGCAGATGCTGTCGACCACCTCCTCGACCATCGCCTCGTCCTCGCCCTCGGCCATGACCCGGATCAGCGGCTCGGTGCCGGATTTGCGGATGACGAGCCGGCCGACGCCCTCCAGCCGCCGCTCGGCCGAGGCGATGGCGGATTTGACTCCGGCGGATTCGAGCGGCGCACCGCCCCCGAACCGCACATTCTTCAAAAGCTGCGGCAGCGGGTCGAACTGGTGGAGCATCTCGCTCGCCGGGCGGCCGTCCTCGACCAGGCAGGCGAGCACCTGCAACGCCGCGATGAGGCCGTCGCCGGTGGTCGAATAATCGGACAATATGATGTGGCCGGACTGCTCGCCGCCGACGTTGAAGCCGCGCTCGCGCATCGCCTCCAGCACATAGCGGTCGCCGACCTTGGTGCGCACCAGCTCGAGCCCGTTGGTGGCGAGGAAGCGTTCGAGGCCGAGGTTCGACATCACGGTCGCGACGACGCCGTCGCCTTCGAGCAGCCCGCGCCGGGCGAAGAAGATTGCGATCAGCGCCATCAGCTGGTCGCCGTCGACGATCCGGCCGGCCTCGTCGACGATGATCAGCCGGTCGGCGTCGCCGTCGAGCGCGATTCCGATATCGGCCCCTTCCTCGACCACCCGCGCCTGCAGCGCCGCCGGAGCGGTCGAGCCGCAGCCGGCGTTGATGTTGAGGCCGTTGGGGGTCACTCCCATCGCGACCACGTCGGCGCCGAGCTCCCAGAGCGCCGAAGGCGCGACCTGGTAGGCGGCGCCGTTGGCGCAATCGACGACGATCTTGAGCCCGTCGAGCCTCAGCTCCTCGGGGAAGGTCGACTTGGCGAAATGGATGTAACGGCCGCGGGCGTCCTCGATCCGGCGCGACCGGCCGATCAGCGGGGCGTCGACAAGCTTCGGCGGCTTTTCGAGGTGTCGCTCGATCGCGGCCTCGTCCTCGTCGGACAGCTTGTAGCCGTCGGGCCCGAACAATTTGATGCCATTGTCGGTATAGGGATTGTGGCTTGCCGAGATCATCACCCCGAGGTCGGCCCGCATCGATCGGGTCAGCATCGCCACCGCCGGGGTCGGCACCGGCCCGACCATCACCACGTCCATTCCGACGCTGGTGAAGCCGGAGATGAGCGCCGTCTCCATCATGTAGCCGGAAAGCCTCGTATCCTTGCCGATCACCACCCGGTGGCGATGGTCGCCGCGCTGGAAATGAGCGCCCGCCGCCTGCCCGACCCGTTGGGCCATCTCGGCCGTCATCGGGCTCTGGTTGGTGCGGCCCCTTATTCCGTCGGTGCCGAAGAATTTGCGAGTCATGGCGATCCTTGCCCTGTTTGCGGCTGAATAGCGCGGCAGGGCCGCCTTGTCCTCCCCGTCGCCGCTTTTGCCTCCCCTCCCTGGAAGGGAGGGGCCGGGGGTGGGTAGGCGAGCGTAGCGAGACTTTTCGCGAAGTCAGAGTTTCGGCCGCCTTCGGCGGACCCACCCCTCACCCCTCCCTTCCAGGGAGGGGAAGCTGACTCGGGTCGGGAGGACTATTCGGGCCCCTCCCCGCTCGCTAAGCATCGCCTATGTCGCAAGCCACACGCATCCTCGCCGCGCTCGCCGCCGGGCTCCTGCTCGGAATCTTCACCGCCGGCTTCGGCTGGGCGCCGCGCGCGGCCGAGCTGATCGAGCCGGTCGGACAGATCTGGCTTCGAGGCCTGACGATGACGATCGTGCCTCTGGTGGTGGCGCTGCTCGTCACCGGGATCGCGGAAAGCGCCGCGGCCGCGCGCGGCAGTCGGATCGCGGGCCGCTCGTTCGTGCTGATGGTCGTGATCCTCTGGCTCTCCGCCATCTTCGCGGCCTTTTTCGTGCCGCTGCTGCTGCATCTGTTTCCGATGGGCGGCCAGGCCGCCGGAGCGCTCAGCTCGGCCCTCACCACCGCCAAGCCGGTCGAGGCGGTCCCCGGCTTCGGCGATTTCCTGAGGTCGATCGTGCCCGCCAACCCGGTCGCGGCGGCGGCCTCCGACCAGATCCTGCCGCTCGTCGTCTTCGCCACCGTCTTCGCCTTCGCCTTGACCCGGATCCCCGCCGACGGGCGCGCCCGGGTGGTCGATTTCTTCCGGGCGATCGCCGATACGATGATCGTCATCGTCAACTGGCTGCTCTGGCTGGGGCCGATCGGTGTGTTCGCTTTGGCCTATGTGGTGGGCGTCCGCGCCGGCGACGACGCCTTCGCGGCCCTCCTCCATTATATCGCGATCGTCTCGTCGGTGGGGATCGTGATCCTCGCGCTCGCCTATCCGCTGGCGACGCTGGGCGCCCGGCTGCCGCTGCGCCGGTTCGCCCGGGACGTGGCGCCGGCCCAGGCCGTCGGCTTCAGCACCCAATCCTCGCTCGCCAGCCTGCCGGCGATGCTCAAGTCGTCCGAGCGGCTCGGAATCCCCGTCGCCGCCTCGGGGGTCACCCTTCCACTCGCCGTCGCCTTGTTCCGGGCGACCGGGCCGGGCATGAACATGGCCGTCGTGCTCTACATCGCCCATTGGTACGGGATGAGCCTCAGCCCTGCGCAGATCGCCATGGGAGTCGTGGTCGCGGCGATCACGACGTTCAGCGCGATCAGCCTTCCGGGCCAGGTGAGCTTCGTCACCAACACGGCGCCCATCGCCCTCGCCATGGGCGTCCCGCTCGAGCCGCTCGCGCTGCTGATCGCGGTCGAGACCGTGCCCGATCTCTTCCGGACCGTGGGCAACGTGACGATGGACGTCGCCGTCGCGGCTACCGTCGCGCATCGAAGCGGCGTCGACGAATCCGAGATGAACGAGGAGGACCGTCTGCTTCAGGACGACGGGCCGCCCGAGGTCCGTCATCCCGGCGAAAGCCGGGACCTCGGGACAAGAAATCTCGGCGGGTCTCCCCAAGGTCCCGGCCTTCGCCGGGATGACGGGTAGCTAACGCGAAAGCGCCACTATCGGCGAGACCTCCGGGGCGTGAACCCAGGTCACCGCAAGCCACAGCACGAGCCCGATGAGCACCGCCGGCCAGGCCTTGGCTAAAGCGCTCCACTTCGCCCGCCCGGCCAGCAGGGCCCCGAACGGCACGAAGGACGTCCGCTCCATCCAGAGCCGCCATGGCTCGCCGATCACGTTGAGCTTCTTATGGTCCTGGCCGATCGATCCGACCACCGAGAGCACCAGTATCCCGCCCGCGACGATCAGGTTCGGCAGCGCCCCCCACAGGACGATGTGGACCAGCGCCCAGAGGATGAAGGCCATGTTCATGGGATGCCGGGTGACGGCGAAGACTCCGCTCGCGGCGTCGGGCATCTTGGGTTGAGCCCCCGGATGCGGAAAGGCGGGGTTGCGGAAGAACGAACCGGCCAGGAGGATGCAGGCGATCAGCATGACGCCTGCCGCGACCGGGTCGGCCCAGTCCGGCGCCAGCCACAGGAAATAGCTGTTCTCCGTCGCGCGGTAGGCAAGGATCATCCAGCCCAGAGTGACGAAAGAGACCGCCGAATAGAGGGCGGCGAACCATTGTTCGCCGAGATTCTGGACGAGCCGAGTCCGAAGCGGATGGGACATGGCGAGGTGGGTGCCGACGAAAGCCAGCGTCGCCAATGCGAGGCTGACGGTGGCGATCACCTTTCGTAGGCTTTCGGAAGGTCTCCTTCGGTCGCGGTGCGGTAGCGGTCGCGGAGCCGGGTCTGGTGGTTGTCCAGCGGCTGCTGGACCCCGTCGATCAGGACGATCTCCGCGGCGCTGCTATTCTCGAGCGGGTCGCCCGACCAGACGACCACGTCGGCGCGCCGTCCCGGGCGGAGCGAGCCGAGCTCGCCGCCCATCCCGACCGCCTCGGCGGGCCCGGACGTGATCGTCGCCAGAGCCTCGCCCCAGCTGAGGCCGGACGCGCCGGGCACGCGTCCCACCGCGACCATGTTGCCGGCCTGCTGCCGGGCGAGGCGCACCTGCCGGGCCTCGTCGTCGTTGATCATCCCGAGCGCGACCGGGATACCGGCGGCGCGCATCCGGGCGACGTTCGACTGGGTCGCCGCAAGCTGCTCGAAGGTCGAGGGGAGGTCGTTCAGCGCATTGGCGATCACCGGCACCCGGGCGGCGGCGATCCGGTCGGCGATGGTCCAGCCTTCGGTGGCTCCGACCAGCACCAGCCTCAACCTCGGGAATTCGCGCTTCAGGGCAAGCACCTGGAGGATGTCGCTGGCGCGCTCGACATGGACGAGGAGAAGCTGGCGGCCCTGGAGCACCGGCACCAGGGCGGCGGCGTCGAAGCGGGTCAGGAGCACGTCGTCCGGCCGGCTGGCGCCGGCGGAGAGCAGTCGGTTGTCCGGCACCTCCTCGAGCGGGAAGTCGCGCTGGTCGTTCGCCCGGGGCTCGCGCGCCCCGCCGCCGCCCGAGATCGGGGTCGTGAAGCGGGCGCCGAGGTCTCGCGCCTCCCTCAGCGCGTTTCGGAACAGGACGTGGGCCGCGGCCCGGCTCCCGCCCGCTTCGTCCGCGCCGGTCTCGCCCAGCTCGACGAACTGGAAGGCCCGGGCCCGGGTCACCGGCTCCATGTCGTGGCCAAGGTCGATGACCGCGCCCTGGCCGGCGAAGATGCTCTTCGCCGTCCCCGGAGCGACGATGGCGCGGGTGATCCCGCCGGCGCGGTTGACCTGGATCGCCATCGCCCTGGGATTGATCGCAGGCGCGACGTCGATCGCGGCGCTGAACGGCGAGTTGGCGGCCGAGACGTCGTTGGTCGCGTTGACAGCGTCCACCTCGACCAGTCCGACCCTCGAGAAGCCGGCGATGAGGCCGGGAGTGACCCATTTGCCAGTCGCGTCGACCCGTTGCGCCCCGGCCGGAACCGCGACGTTGCGGCCGGCGGCGGTTATCCGCCCGTTCTGGATGACGACGGTGCCGCCCTCGATCGGCTCCGAGCCGTCGCCGAGGGCGACGGTGCCGCCGGTGATGGCGATCGTCTGGGCGAGCGCGGGCGTGGCGAGGAGGGAGGCGCCGAGCAGCAGGGATTTGAACAGACGGATCACAGGCGGACTCCGCCCCTCCCTGGAAGGGAGGGGATCAAGGGGTGGGTAGGCGAGCGAAGCGAGACTTTTACGGAGCCGGAGTGTCGGCCGCCTTCGGCGGACCCACCCCCGGCCCCTCCCTTCCAGGGAGGGGAGGTCTGCCGTACCCATCACTTCACATCCCCTTCGCCGGGCTGGCCGAGCTCGAAATCGCTGACCGGGCGGCGCCTCGGGTCGTTGGAATCGTACATCAGGGCGCCGTCCACCCAGACCCGCTCGGGCCTCGTGTAGACGCTGAACGGATGACCGTTCCAGAGCACCACGTCGGCCATCTTGCCGGCGCGCAGGCTGCCAGTCCGGTCGCCGATCCCGAGCGCCTTGGCCGGGTTGATGGCGAGCCAGGTCCAGGCGGTCTCGTCGGAGATCTGGATCCCCATCCGGCGCCCGTTGGCGAGCGCCTTGGCCGCTTCCTGGTAGAGCCTCTGGATTCCGTTGGAATCGTCGGAATGGACGATCGCGCAGGCGCCGGCATTGTGGACCAGCGGGATATTCTCCTGGATTCCGTCATAGGCTTCCATCTTGAAGCCGTACCAGTCCGCCCACATCGCCGAGCAGGCGCCGTGCGCCTTCAGGAGATCGGCGATCTTGTAGCTCTCGACCGCGTGGTGGAAGCTCGCCACCTTGTAGCCGAATTCCCTGGCCATATCCATGATGTTGGCCATCTCGTCGGCGCGGTAGCAATGGTTCTGGACCGTGATCTCGCCGGCGAGCACCCCACGGAGAGTATCCAAGGCCAGGTCGCGCACGGGCATCTCGCCGCCGTTGCGCTCGTAATTGTCCCACTTGCGCTTATATTCGGCGCCCCGCGCCCAGGTCTGGCGCATCAGGGCGATGTTCGCCATCCGGCTTGCCGGCATCTGGTTGCGGCCGCCGTAGACCCGCTTCGGATTCTCGCCGCACGCCATCTTCAGGGAATAAGGGGCGCCCGGGAACTTCATCTGCTGCATCGTCCGGCCGGGCACGTTCTTCAGGGTCACGCCGCGGCCGCCGAACAGATTGGCCGAGCCGGGAAGGACGTGAAGGGCCGTGACCCCGCCGTTGACCAGGGCCCGGCTGAAGCCGGGGTCCTGCGGCCACACGCTGTGCTCCGCCCACACTTCCGGACGAACCGGGCTGGTCACCTCGTTGCCGTCCTGGTGCGCCTCGACCGAGGGGCTCGGATAGTCGCCGAGATGGCTGTGGATGTCGATGATGCCGGGAGTCACCCATTTGCCGGCCGCGTCGATGCGGGTCGCGCCCTTGGGGATGACGGTGTCGGCGGCGCCGACGGCCTGGACCAGGCCGTCCGCGAGCACCACGGTCCCGTTGTCGATCCGTCCGCCCTCGCCGTCGAACACCGTCGCTCCGGTTATCGCTGTCACGGCGCCGGGATAGCGCTTGTAGGTCGAGGGGAAAGGGTCCCTCGAATAGGTCCGGGGCGGAGTCCGGGGCGCCTCGGCCGACGCCGTCTTCGGCTTCTCATTGTGGGTACAGGCGGACAATAAGGCGGTCGAGAGGACGGCCGCACAGAGGCTGAGGCGCATCGAGGTCCTTTTCGTCAGGTCTCTTTGGTTTCGGGCTTGGTTTCGCGGTGCGGGAACAGGCCGGGGTCCTGGCCGTGGTCGCCGCCCACCTCCTTGTAGCCGGCGAGCTCCTCGCGGTCGTCGTCGCGCAGCGTATCGAGATGCATCCACCGTTTGACGATCGGCGAGACCAGAAGCACCGCCGCGGCGGCGCCGAGGCTGATCCAGCCGAACATCTCGTAGATTTCGAGCAGACCCTCCTTGCTCATCTCGCCGTCATGGCCGCCGGTCGCCTCGCCGATCTTGCCGGCGACGAAATTGCCCACCGCGGTCATGTAGAACCAGGCGCCCATGATCAGTGAGGCGACGAACGTCGGAGCGAGACGGTTCATTGCCGACAGCCCCACCGGCGACAGGCACAGCTCGCCCGTCGTCGCGAGCAGATAATAGAGGAAGACGAAGATGACGGGCGTCATCGCGGCGAGGCCGTAGGCTTCCGCGCCCCAGACCAGGATGAGGTTGGCGAGGCCCATCTGGGCGAGCGCCAGGCCGAATTTGGCGGGAGCGGAGGGCTCCTTGCCGCGACGGGCGAGCGACACCCACAGGCCGGCGAAAAGCGGCGCCAGGATGATGATGTAGATCGGATTGATCGACTGGAAGATGGAAGCCGGGACGCCGGAGCGATCGACGAAGCGGTCGGTGAACAGGTTCATCGACCCGCCCGCCTGCTCGAACAGGCCCCAGAAGAGCGGGTTGAGGCTGATCAGGAACAGGATCGCATACATTCGGTCGCGCGGATGGTCTTCCCTGCCCATCTTCTCCATCACCATCACCGCGAGGACGAGGGCGAAGCCGGCGAGCGCGATCCAGCCACCCAGCGGCAGCCCGCCGAAGGCGGTTTCGCTCGCGATGCCGAGTCCGAGGAAGGCAGCGGCCGGAAGCACGAGCATGAGGGCAAGGCCCACATACATGAGGGTGCGCCTGCCGCTCGGCGCAGCGCCGAGCGAGCCGTAGGGAAGCTGGAAGGTTGCGACGAGCACGATATAGCCGAGCAGGAGGATTCCCGACGCGAGCAGGAGATTCTGGATGACGTCCTGATATTGGACCAGGGCCCAGATCACCGCGACGGCCGCGAGGCCGACCGCGTAGAGCGTCCATTCCTTACCGCTCGTCAGGGGCTTGGGAGCTTCGCCGGCGCCGCGCAGGGCGCTCTTGCCGAGCACGAATACGGCGAGGCCGGCGAGCATGCCGATCCCGGCGAGGCCGAAGCCCCAGCCCCAGCCGATCGTCTGTCCGAGATAGCCGACGAGGATCGTGCCGATCGCCGCGCCGAGGTTAATGCCCATGTAGAAGATCGTGTAGGCGCCGTCGCGGCGAATGTCGGTGAGCTTGTAGAGCTGGCCGACCATCACGGAGATGTTCGCCTTGAGGAAGCCCGAGCCGACGATGATGAAGGCGAGCGCCGCCCAGAATACGTTGATCGTCGGATCGTCCTGGCCGCCGACGCCTTCGACGGCCATCAGGCTGTGCCCTGCGGCAAGCAGAAGCCCGCCGAACAGCACCGCCTTGCGCTGGCCGAGATAGCGGTCGGCGAGATAGCCGCCGAGGACGGGCGTGATGTAGACGAGGCTGGTATAGGCCCCGTAGATCAGGTTGGACTTGGAATCGTTGAACAGCCAGTGTTGGGTCAGGTAGAAGATCAGCAGGGCCCGCATGCCGTAGTAGGAGAAGCGCTCCCACATTTCGGCGAAGAAGAGCATGTAGAGGCCCTTCGGGTGCCCGGCAAACTCCGGCTCGCGCTGGATGGCGACCTTCGCGCCCACGGCGAGGAACACGCCGAGAACGACGACTGCGATCACGGCGATCCAGTCACCTTCGGCCCACAGCGAAACCGGTTTGAAGCCCGTCATGTCTACCCTCTCTTGCGGAGCGCGGCTGTGCCGCCGCTGCTCACGGGGCGCGACACTAGCGGCGAAAACGCCGATGTGAAGCTGATTGTTGCACTTCCGCAAGGCTGCTAGCCGCTGCGCCATGTTCAACGACCGCACCTCGCTCCTGTCCTACCTCGCCACCCGCCGCTCCTGCCGTCCGCGCGATCTCGTCGAGCCGGGCCCCGACTCCGCCGAGCTCCGGAAGATCCTCGAGATCGCCGCCCGCTCGCCCGACCACGGCAAGCTCTTCCCGTGGCGCTTCGTCCACATCGCACGGGACCGCCGCGCCGCCTTCGCCGAGATGCTGCAGGCCGCCTACCGCGCCGGCAAGTCGGACCCGCCGGCGCGGCTCGAGATCGAGGCGGTGCAGCGCTTCGCCACCCAGGCGCCGGAGCTCGTCGTCCTCCTCTCGAGCCCGATCGAGGGCCACAAGATCCCGGTCTTCGAGCAGGAGCTCTCCTGCGGCGCCGTCGCTATGAACCTTCTCCATGCCGCGTCCGCGCTCGGCTTCGGCGTCGGCTGGGTGACCGGCTGGGCCGCCTACTCGCCGGCGGTGCTGGAGGCGCTGGGCGGGCGGCCGCCGGAGCGGGTCGCGGGGTTCTTCTTCCTCGGCACGGGGAGCGTGGAGCTCGAGGAGCGGCCGAGGCCGGTGCTGGAGCAGGTGGTAAGGCAGTGGTGACGCTGAACCTCCCATCCGTGCAAGGGAGGGGTTAGGGGCAGAAAAGGGCGGAGCGGGCTCGATGCCCGCTCCGCCCTTTTCTGCCGACAGGCCCGGCTTCGCCGGACCCACCCCCGGCCCCTCCCTTGCAGGGAGGGGAGGCAGCCCTTGACTGCCGCACTGTATTAGCTCACTATAGCGCCGTGTCCGAAGAACGCCCCGTCTATCTGCGCCTGCGCGACAATATCGCCGCGATGATCCTCGAAGGCCGGGTCGGCGACGGCGACGCGCTGCCGTCGGTGAGGAGCCTCGCCGCCGAGTTCGGCGCCAATCCGCTGACCGTCGCCAAGGCCTATCAGAGCTTCCAGGACGAAGGCCTGGTGCTGGTCCGGCGCGGAGTCGGGATGTTCGTCGCCGCCGGTGCCACCGACCGGCTGCGCAAGGCCGGCCGCGACGATTTCCTCAACCACCGCTGGCCCGAGATCGCCGCCCAGATCCGCCGCCTGGGCCTCAGCGTCGATGAGCTGCTCGAGCGGATTCCGGCCTAGACCGTCATCCCGGCGAAGGCCGGGACCTCGGGGAGACCCACTGAGACTATTCGTCCTGAGGTCCCGGCTTTCGCCGGGATGACGATTTCCTTCCTCTTCGGTCTCCCTCTCCGCCCCACTGACACAATTGACACCAACTTCCCGCGCCCGCGGCATCGGTCGGACACGCGCCGCCGCCAGAAAGGCGATGCGGCTCCGGTCGGCGGCGTATTGCCCCCTCCGCACGCTGGCCGGAGCCGCATCCGGTCTCAGGTTACGCCAAAGGACGACGACGAACATGCACCCCGCCCGCGCCTTCTTCGCCTCGCTCTCGATGAGCCTGCTGGTGCTGACCCTGAGCTACCAGGCGGCCGCGATCCCCGCCTCCTTCTCCAAGCCCATGCCCAAGCCGAAGAGCGACGCCTGGATGGACCATGCCTCGTCGGTCAAAGGGAAGAAGAAGGGCGAGGACAAGGACGACATGTCCGAGCTCGCCCCGCTGCTCAGCGTTTCCTGATCCGTCCCTCGCCTGCCCCGAACAGCGACCGCGCCTGGCCGAGCCCGTCCCCGGCTGCGCCGGACCAGCTCTCCGAGGATGTTGACTCAGATCGCTCTAAGATATATCGTAGCTAGCTCCAGATAGATTGGAGACATGACATGAGGATTGGCTGTGGACCCCGATTCACCTTCCGCGACATCCCTCCCGGCCTGATCGCCATGGGCTTCGGCCCCCGCGGCTGGGGCGGCGGCGGATGGGAAGGCGGCGACTGGAGCGCCGAGTTCGGGCGCGGACGGGGCGGCCGGGGCAAGCGCCGGATGTTCGAATCGGGCGAGCTCCGGCTCGTTCTCCTCAAGCTGATCGCCGACCAGCCGCGCCACGGCTACGACCTCATCCGCGCGATCGAGGAGCTTACCCACGGCAGCTATGCGCCCAGCCCCGGCGTCGTCTATCCGACCCTCACCATGCTCCAGGACATGGGGCTGATCCAGGAAGCGGCGGCCGACGGGACCCGCAAGGCCTTTGCGATCACGCCGGAAGGCGAGTCGCACCTCGCCGAACGCGGGGAGGAGGTCGAGGCCCTGTTCGAGCGGCTGACCGGCGCCGGCGAGGGCAAGCGGCGCGCCGGCGGACGGCCGATCCAGCGCGCCGTCGGCAACCTTCTCTCGGCCCTGTGGCACCGGGTCACGGCCGACGACACGGGCGAGGATCGGCTGCACGAAATCGCGGCCATCCTCGACGACGCGGCGCAGAGGATCGAGCGGCTGAAATAGCGCGCTCCCCTCCCTGAAAGGGAGGGGCCGGGGGTGGGTCCGGCGGAGCCGGCCGAAACTCCGAGTCAGCAAAAGTCTCGCTACGCTCGCCTACCCACCCCAACCCCTCCCTTCCAGGGAGGGGAAGCAAAAAAAGCGCCCCGGGAGATACGCCCCGGGGCGCCCGATCGCGCGAAAGGAGAAGTCGCGATCTTACTGAGCGTTGACGGCCGCGGCGTTGACGTCGGCGTCGTCGATGGCCTCTTCCTTGGCCTCGCCGGCATCGCGGACGGCCTCGGCCTTGTCCTCGCCGGCCTCTTCGACGGCCTCGTTGCCGCTGTTCTCGGTCGCCGCTTCGATATTTTCAGCGACCGCTTCGGCATTGTCCGCGACATTGTCGCCGAGGCTGTCGTCGCCCTGGCCGCCGCAGGCCGCGAGCGCGAGCAGTCCCGCGCCGAGCGCGGCTTTCAAAGTGAACTTCATTTACGTGTCCCCTCTTTTTCGTCCCTGACAAAAGGACGCCCCAGCGACGTGGGGCTGAGGCGTCCATGGGAGCCCCGCGTGACCGGTGGAAGCTCGTCCGCCCTTGGAACGTGATAACCTGAGTTAGGTTCCGTGCGCTTCGTCATCCGGCGAAAGCGTTCCCCAATCCTCCCCGTTGCCGAAGGCAATGGGGAGGGGGACCGCGTGAAACGCGGTGGAGGGGCCTGCAGAGTCGGGAAGCCCCTCCACCATGCTTCGCATGGTCCCC
>DASVVM010000018.1:0-58737 GCA_036386555.1 Allosphingosinicella sp. | reverse complement strand
ATGGTGCCCAGGAGAGGACTCGAACCTCCACGCCCTTGCGAGCGCCAGCACCTGAAGCTGGTGCGTCTACCAATTCCGCCACCTGGGCACGGGGTAGGGGGCGCGAACTAGGGGGCGTGCCCGCGCTTGTCAACGCGGGGGGCAAAGGGCATGGGGGCGCCGCACGTTCGAGGCGTTTTCCAAGGGATTGAAATGGACGCGAGAGACCGCGTGGTTACTGTGTTCGGGGGCGGCGGCTTTCTCGGCCGCTATACGGCGCAGGCTTTGCTTCGCGCCGGCGCCCGGGTCCGGATCGCTCAGCGCGACCCGCGCAGCGCCTTCTTCCTCAAGCCGCTCGCCGCCGTCGGCCAGGTTCAGCTGGTCGCCGTCGACATCCGCAACCCGCAAGCGGTGCGACAAGCGGTCAAGGGGAGCGACGCGGTCGTCAATCTCGTCGGCGTGCTGAAGGGCGATTTCGACGCCATCCATGTCGGCGGCGCGCGCAACGTCGCCGAGGCCGCCGCCGAGGCGGGGGCGGGGGCGCTCGTCCATGTCTCGGCGATCGGCGCCGACCGGGACAGCGAATCGGCCTATGGGCGGAGCAAGGGGGAAGGCGAGGCGGCGGTCCGGGCGGCTTTCCCGGGCGCGACGATCCTTCGGCCGTCGGTCCTGTTCGGGCGCGAGGACAATTTCATCAACCGCTTCGCCGGCATGGCCCGGCTCGCCCCGGTGCTTCCGGTGGTGAGCGGAGCAACCAGGCTGCAACCGGTCTATGCCGCCGACGTCGGCCGGGCCGTGACCGCCGCGGCGCTCGACCCGCGCCGGCACGGGGGCAGGACCTTCGAGCTCGGCGGGCCGCAGATCCTGACGATGCGCGAGCTGATGTTATGGGTGTGCGAGACGACGGGGCGCGGGCGTCCGCTGCTCGACATTCCCGATCCGGTCGGGCGGCTGATCGCCCGGACGACGGGCTGGCTGCCCGGCGCTCCGATCACCTGGGACCAGTGGCTGATGCTCAGGCGCGACAACGTCGTTTCGCCGGGGGCCGAGGGGCTGGAGGCGTTCGGGCTGGGCAAGACTCCGCTCGCCGCAGTGTCCGAAGGCTGGCTGACCAGCTACCGCCGCCACGGCCGCTTCGCGGCGAAATCGCCTTACTGACGCGTGGGCGTCGCAGACGCCGAGCGTCGTCCCGGCGCAAGCCGGGATCCGGGGAGACCCACCGTGACTTTTCGACCTGAGGTCCCGGCTTTCGCCGGGATGACGAAACAAGGACCCACCGTGACTTTTCGACCTGGGGTCCCGGCTTCCGCCGGGATGACGAACTAGATGGAAGCCTCGCTCCTCACCATCATCCTGCTCGGAATCGTCGAGGGGGTGACCGAGTTCATCCCGGTCTCGTCGACCGGCCACCTCGTGCTCGCCGCCGAGCTACTCGGCTTCGAGAGCGAGGCGGAAGGGACGTTCGAGATCGTCATCCAATTGGGCGCCATCCTCGCCGTCATCGTGCTCTACTGGCGGCGCTTCTGGGACGTGCTCGTCGGGCTGCTGCGCTGGTCGGCCGGGCCGGTCGCCTTCACCCGCAACGTGCTTCTCGGCTTCCTTCCCTCGATGGCGATCGGGGCGGTCGCCTATGAAGGGATCCAGCGCATGCTCGAGACCCCGGAGATCGTCGCGATCGCGCTCATCCTGGGCGGGATCGCGATCCTGCTCATCGAGCGGATGACCAAGCGGGTCACGACCGAGAGCGTCGAGGCGATGGGCTGGAGGACGGCGCTCGGCATCGGCCTCATCCAGTGCCTGTCGATGATCCCGGGGGTGAGCCGCTCGGGCGCGACGATCATGGGCGCCCTGGCGCTTGGGGTGGAGCGCAAGACCGCGGCCGAGTTCAGCTTCTTCGTCGCGGTTCCGACGATGATCGGGGCCTC
This sequence comes from Allosphingosinicella sp., assembly GCA_036386555.1. Taxonomy (GTDB): domain Bacteria; phylum Pseudomonadota; class Alphaproteobacteria; order Sphingomonadales; family Sphingomonadaceae; genus Allosphingosinicella. Next base: position 56,833 of record DASVVM010000018.1, on the reverse strand, counting down.
GGCCTACGCCATGCTCAAGTCGGGCGCCCAGCTCAGCGCCGGCGATCTCGGCGACATCGCGATCGGCTTCGCGGTCTCCTTCGTGGTCGCGATCGTCGTCATCAAGGCGTTCATCGGGATCGTCACCCGCTACGGCTTCGCGCCCTTCGCCTGGTACAGGATCGCGGTCGGGACGGTCGCGCTGGTGTGGCTTCTGGCGAGATAGATCCTCCCCGAGCTTGCTCGGGGAGGGGGACCAGGCGAAGCCTGGTGGAGGGGTAGATGGCGCAGACCTGTTCCATTTACCCCTCCACCACACTTCGTGTGGTCCCCCTCCCCATGCTGCGCATGGGGAGGACAGGCGCGTTCAGATTAGGCTCAGCCTCCCCGCCTCATAACCCGCAACCGAGTCGCACCCCTGCGCGTTTTCGCGGGTGCGCCAATGGTTTGAGGAGGCCTCAATTGCGTAAGCTTATCGTCGCCATGACGGCGCTCGCCGCGGCCGCGCCCGCATTCGCCCAGCCGCATTACGACCCGCGCGATGACGACGTCGTCCGCCGGCTGCCGCCTCCGCACGAGGTCGAGCGGATCGGCGACTCGCTGGGGCGGGCCACCGAGGCCTTGATGGACGTCGACATCGGCCCCGTGGTCGACGCGCTCGATCCTTATCACCGCCGCTACCGGCGCGGGCCGGAGACGCTGGGCGACCTCGCGTCGCGCCGCGACCCTTATGCGCGCGAGCGGATCCGCGGCCAGATCGGAGCGGTCACCGTCGGCCTCGGCGCCGCGATGGAGCAGGTGGCGGTGATGACCCCGATCCTTCGCCGCAGCCTCGAGGACGCCACGCGACGGATGGAGGACGCGATCGCGCGCGGGCGCTACGCGCGGCCCTATGACCGCGATTACCGCTACGAGGAGCGCCGCGACCCCCGCGACGAGGATCATTACGACGATCGCTACGATCCGGAATTAGAGCCGCGTTGATCCGTCATCCCGGCGAAAGCCGGGACCTCAGGCCGCTAAAGTCTCGGTGGGCCTCCCCGAGGTCCCGGCTTTCGCCGGGATGACGGCGGTTGCCTGTGGACGCGGCCTCCGCCGCGCCGCTAAGGCAGGCGGCCATGTGGCAGCTCTACCAATTCCCGCTTTGCCCCTTTTCACGCAAGGTCCGGCTGATGCTGGCCGAGAAGGGAGTCGCGCACGAGCTGGTCCGCGAATCGCCCTGGCTGAAGCGCGACGAGTTCACCGACCTCAACCCTTCCGGCCAGACTCCGGTGCTGGTCGAGGAATCGCGCGGGATCGTGCTGATCGATTCGAAGGCGATCTGCGAATATTTCGAGGAGACGGTGGACCGCTCGCCGATGATCCCGGGCACCGCTCCCAACCGCGCCGAGGTCCGGCGGCTGGTCTCCTGGTTCGACGAGGGGCTGTACCGCGAGGTGGTGGCGCCACTGATGGAGGAGCGGATGACCAAGCGCCTGGTCGCCCGCGACCCGCCCGACACAAGGGTGCTTCGCGAGGCGATGAAGACCGCCAACAACCATATCGATTATATCGATTACCTGCTCGACCATCGCCGCTGGCTCGCCGGACCGGTGCTCAGCCTCGCCGACCTGACCGCGGCGGCGCATCTGTCGGTGGCGGACTATCTCGGCGGGATCGACTGGCGCGGGCACAAGCAGACCGCCGACTGGTATTCGGTGATGAAGTCGAGGCCGAGCTTCCGGCCCCTCCTCGCCGAGCGGATGGAGGTGATCTCGCCGCCGCCCCATTACGACAAGGTGGATTTTTGACGCTGGCGAAGTGAGCGTCACCCCGGCGGAGGCCGGGGTCTCGGGGAGGCCCGCCGTGACTTATCCCCGCTGAGGTTCCGGCTTCGGCCGGGATGACGGGGGCGGTGTTTACCCTGTCTTAGCCATCTTGACCTAGTCCATCCCCTGAGGGCGCTCGGCGCCGAGGGGAGGACGGATGCACCAGGCGGCTTTGGTAGAGCGGACGGCTTTGCGTACCGCCTCCGCCGCCCGAAATCCTCCGGCGGCGGAAGCCGCGCCGGCCTATCTCAGCCTCGACCTCATCCGCTTCTGGGCCGCGGGCCTCGTCGTCCTCTATCACCTCTGCTTCTATTCCTGGACCTACGACAGCGCAGCGCCGGCCCTGGAGTATCGCGGGCAGCTCGCTCCGCTCGCGCCCTTCACCTCGGCCGGGTGGGTGGGCGTGCCGATCTTCTTCGTGCTCTCGGGCGTCGTCATCGCCGCTTCGGCGAGCGGCCGCGACTGGGCCGATTTCGTCCGGCGCAGGGCGCTCAGGCTCTACCCGGCGGCGTGGATCTGCGGTTCGATCACCGCCGCGATCTGCCTGATGGCGGGCGAGCCCTACATGCCGGTGCGCTATTTGAAGAGCATGGCGCTTTCCCCGACCGGCCCCTGGGTCGACGAGGTGTTCTGGACGCTGGGCGTCGAGATCGTCTTCTACGCCTATGTCGCCGCGATCCTGGCCTGGTTCGGCCCGGGGCGGCTCGAGCGGGCCGGGCTGGCTCTCGGCGCGGCCGGCACGCTCTTCCTCTCGGCCGCTCTCGTCGACTTCGCCGCCGGAAGCCCCTTGCGGGCGGAACTGCTTTGGCTTCGCGAGGGGAACGGCCGCCTGCTGCTCCTCGCGAACGGCTGCTATTTCGGGCTGGGGATGGTGCTCTGGGCGATCGTCTCGGGCGGTGCGACCCGGGCCCGGCTCGCCGCTGCCGCGGTCTTCACGGCCGCCGGGCTGTCGGCGATCGGCCGGCCGCTGGAAGGCGCCCTCTGGCTCGGCACCGTGGCGGCGATCGGAGCGTCGCTTCGCTACCACGGCCCCATCGGCAAGCGGCTCGGCCGATGGAGCGGGCAGATCCGGGTGATCGGACTCGCCACCTTCCCGCTCTATCTGCTTCACAACGAGATCGGCCGGGCCGCGATGCGCGCCATGCGCGATCTGGGAGCCTGGGCCGCCCTCGGCGCGGCGCTGGCTCTGGTCCTCGCTCTGTCCTTCTTCGTGACCCTGTTCGTGGAGCCCAGGGTTCGAGCCGCACTTCATCGCGCCTTGCCTGCTCGCGGCGACGGAAACGCCTCGCCGTCGGCCTCTCAGGCCGTCCGCCTGGCCGTAACGAAATAATCGAGGCTCTTGTTGTCCGAGAGGTGGAAGCCCCGCGCCGGGCCCCAGGCGAGTCCGTGGCAGTCGATTATCTCGAGCCCGCAATCGCGGAGCAGGGCGCACAGCTCCTCGGGCGCGAGGAACTTCTCCCAGTCGTGAGTGCCCTTCGGGATCCGGCCGGTGCCTTCGCCGATCAGGATCAGCATCAGGCGCGACATGGCCGTCCGGTTCGGGGTGGAGAGGATGAGCAGGCCGTCCTCGGCGAGGGCGTCGGCCAGGCCCTGAACGAAGGTCCCGGTCTCGGCCACATGCTCGACCACCTCCAATGAGGTGACCAGATCGAACCGGCCCTCCAGCGCCTCGACGCCGCCGACCCGATAGTCGATCTCGAGCCCCTGGCCGAGCGCATGCTCCCGGGCCGCGGCGATATTCTCCGGCGCCGGATCGACCCCGGTCACCTTCGCCCCAAGCCGCGCCAGCGGCTCGGCGAGAAGCCCGGCGCCGCAGCCGACGTCCGCCGCCCTTTTCCCCGCGAGCGGCCTCAGGCTGCATTCGTCCAGCCCCCAATGCTGGTCGATCCGGTCGCGAATATAGGCGAGCCGCACCGGATTCAGCTGGTGGAGCATGGCCGAGGAGCCCTTGGGGTCCCACCAGTCGGCGGCCATGGCCCCGAAATGGGCGGCTTCGCGAGGGTTTATCGTGCTCGACGCCATGGCCGCTTCATCCTACCGGCTCGCGGCTCGCGAGCTTCCCGATCAGTGAGACGAGATAGCCGACGACTCCCCATCCGAACAATATCTCCATCCACATCAAGACTCGCAGAAGGCGTCCGCGTTCGAGCGGCCCGCCCGTTTGGTCGGCAACGATCGGCGCCCAATAGCGCTCCTGCTGGAGGTCGAGAAAGGGCAGGATGAGGTCGGCCGAATACATCAGCGGCTGGAAGCGCGCATATTCGGGCGGGATTGAGGGGCATTGGGTCCAAGGCCGCTTGCCGGGTTCGCCGCTATAGCCGCAATGCCATTGCTCGCGCTTCGCGACCAGCGAATTGTCGGAGGGGCCAAAATAGCCGTTGCCCACGGCGAAGAGGGCAGCGGCCGCCAGCCAGACGGTGAGGGCGGCGAGCAACGCACCCTGCACTTTGCGATGGCCGTAGCCGGCGACCGCGCCGTAGAGCCGGTGGGCAATGCGCTCAAGCTGGTTGAGGAAACGGTTCGTCACGCCGACGAGGAAGGGAACCTTCCGGGTCTCGCGATGGCCGACAAGACCGCGGAGACGGCGCTGGCGCTGCTTGGCCATGGCGACGCGGGTCGCTTCGCGCCCATGCCCGGAGTCGCGCAGCACCCGGTAGAGGTGTTCCCACGGCTGCGGAACGAAGGGCGCCCCATTAGCTTCCTGCATCAGGAGCCAGGGAATCCGCATCCTGGCCGCGGTGGGCGCCTCAACCAAGCGGTCGTAGACGAAACCGTCGAGGACGAGCGGTGGGCTCCAGCTGCCCGCCGCGTCGTTCAGGGCGTTCGCGCGGGCGTTCGCGACGCTTATGCCGCCTTCGACGACGCTGGGCCGGAATATCAATGTACCGCCCACTTCAAGCTCGTGCGCCTCGATCGCAAAGTTGGAGAGTCCGCCGGCACGGAACTCGGCGTTGTAGATGACCAGGTTGCCGCCAATCTGCGCTCGCGCTAGCCGGACGGTGGTGTCGGCCCGGAAGCGGTCGCTGAAGTATACCGTGCCGCCGACCCTCGTCTTCGACAGATCGAGCGCGGGCCGAACCCCTCCGCCGGAGAGGACGGCGGCGTCGAAGTAGAGGTCGCCGTGGAGGATAGAGCGATTGAGGTCCACGCTCTCTCGAGCGGTGAAGCGGTTATTGAGCCGCACCTCGCCGGCGCATCTCATCCGCTCCGCGTCCAGGAACTTGACCTTGCTGCCCGACAGCGCGAGGCTGACCACCGACGTGTCCCGGCACCTGATGCCATCGTCGAAGCGGCAATCGATGAGCATGATCGGGTTGGGCACCATGCATCCCGAAAAATCCAGAAGGCCTTCGATATCGGCACCCACCAGCTTGACGCCTTCCTCGTGGACGGGGGCCTGTTCGTCCCCGCCAAGCAGGAGAAATCGGATAAAGCCGGCGCGGAACGGCCCGACCGCGCCCCGGCCGGGATGGCTGCCATAGGCGCATGCCCTCAGCAGCTTCCTTTCGTCCGGCCGTAACGGCTCGAAGTCGCTTAGCGATCGGCCCTTGGGCCGTGCAGGCGTGCCGATGCTTGTTTTGCCCACCTGCCCTTCCTATCAGGGCTCCACTTTCATTCCCACGCCTTTCGTCCGGAGCCCCGCACACCCGATGGCCCGCATCGTGATGAAATTCGGCGGCACCTCGATGGCGGGCATCGAGCGGATCCGGCATGTCGCCCAGCGGGTGAAGAATGAGGCCGAGGCGGGGAACCAGGTGGCCGTCGTTGTCTCGGCGATGGCCGGGGAGACGGACCGGCTGATCCAGTTCTGCCGGGAGGCGTCGAGCCTCTACGATCCGCGCGAATATGACGTGGTGGTGGCGAGCGGGGAGCAGGTGACCAGCGGGCTGCTCGCCATCACGCTCCAGGGGATGGGGGTCAACGCCCGCTCCTATATGGGCTGGCAGCTTCCTATCCGGACGTCCGGCCACGCCTCCGCGCTGATCGACGATATCGATGCGAGCGTGCTCGAGCGGGTGTTCGGGGAGGGGGGGATCGCGGTCATCCCCGGCTTCCAGGGCGTTGCCGCGGACGGAAGCCTTGCCACATTGGGGCGCGGCGGCTCGGACACTTCGGCGGTGGCTCTGGCCGCGGCGATAAATGCCGACCGGTGCGACATCTACACCGACGTCGACGGAGTCTACACGACCGATCCGAGGATCGTGCCCCGGGCGCGCAAGCTCCCCGCCGTCACCTATGAGGAAATGCTGGAGCTTGCCAGCGTCGGCGCCAAGGTGCTCCAGACCCGCTCGGTCGGGCTCGCCATGCGCGAGAATATCCCGGTTCGGGTCCTCTCGTCGTTCGACGACCGTCCCGGCACCATGGTCGTGGGCGACGAAGCCATCGAGGAATATCAAATGGAACGGCAACTCATCACCGGAATCGCCTACGACAAGAACGAGGCGCGGGTGACTTTGGCCGGAGTGCCCGACCGGCCGGGCGCGGTGGCGGCGGTGTTCGCGCCGCTCGCGGCGGGCGCGATCAACGTCGACATGATCGTCCAGTCGGTGCCCAGGGCCGGGCAGAAGAGCGACCTCACCTTCACCGTTCCGACCGCTTCGCTCGCCCAGAGCCGCGACATCCTCGAGAAAGCGCGCGAGGCGATCGGCTTCGACGAGATCCTGACCGACACCAACGTCGTCAAGGTCAGCGCGGTGGGGGTGGGCATGCGCTCCAACGCCGGCATCGCGGCCACCATGTTCCAGACGCTGGCCGACCGCGGAATCAACATCCTCGCCATCACCACCTCGGAGATCAAGGTCTCGGTGCTGATTGCAGAGGAATATACCGAGCTTGCGGTGCGGGTGCTTCATACGGCCTATGGGCTGGACGATATGGGGGAGGGCGAATGAACGTGGCGGGAAGGGGGACGAGGATCCTCGACATCCCGGCGAAAGCCGGGACCTCAGGACAAGAAGTCTCGGCGGGCCTCCCCGAGGTCCCGGCTTTCGCCGGGATGACGGCATGAGCGACAACTCCCTCGGCCACGAGCGCCTCGCCCGCCTGATGAAGCGGGGCACCGACTTCCTCGGCTGCGAGGTCGCAATCCTCGGCGGGGCGATGAGTTGGATCTCCGAGCGCAACCTCGTCTCGGCGCTGTCCAATGCCGGAGCGTTCGGGGTGATCGCCTGCGGGGCGATGACCCCCGACCTGCTCGACACGGAGATCGCCGAGACGAAGAAGCGGACCGAGCGGCCGTTCGGGGTCAACCTCATCACCATGCATCCGCAGCTCTCCGAGCTGATCGACGTCTGCGCCGGGCACGGCGTGACCCATGTCGTCCTCGCCGGCGGGCTCCCGCCGACGGGCTCGATCGACCGGATCAAGGGCAACGGCGCCAAGCTGATCTGCTTCGCTCCGGCGCTTGCGCTGGCGAAGAAGCTGGCCCGTTCGGGCGTCGACGCGCTCGTCATCGAGGGGATGGAGGCGGGCGGCCATATCGGCCCGGTGTCCACCTCGGTACTGGCCCAGGAGATATTGCCGCCGCTCAGCCCCGACATCCCGATTTTCGTCGCCGGCGGGATCGGCCATGGCGGGCTGATGGCGGGCTATCTGGAGATGGGCGCGGTGGGCTGCCAGCTCGGCACGCGCTTCGTCTGCGCGACCGAATGCATCGCCCATCCCAATTTCAAGAAGGCCTTCATCCGCGCCTCGGCGCGCGACGCCATCACCAGCGTCCAGATCGACCCGCGGCTTCCGGTCATCCCGGTCCGGGCGCTCAAGAACCGCGAGATGGAGAGCTTCGCCGCCAAGCAGCGCGAGGTCGCCCAGCGGCTCGATTCGGGCGAGGTCGAGATGATGGAGGCCCAGCTCCAGATCGAGCATTATTGGGCGGGGGCGCTGAGGCGGGCGGTGATCGAGGGCGACGTCGAAACGGGTTCCGTGATGGCCGGGCAGTCGGTGGGGATGGTGAAGGAGGAGGCGCCGGTGGCGGCGATCCTGAAGCAGCTCGTCGACGAGGCGGCGCAGGCTCTGGAGCGGCGCTCCGCGCAGGGCTGACGGCCCGACCAATCCGTGAAGCTCAGGCCCCGACCGACCAGCCGGAGCCTGCTTTTCTCGCCGGCGCGGCACCGGAGGAGGCGCTTGCCATCGGTTCGTCCTCGACGCACGGAACAGACTGCTCAGCCCGGAAAAGCATTCCGGCGGCAAACGCACCGAGCAAGGCAAGGCCCGTCGCGGCCAGAAACGGCGCGCGCCCCGTGGGCCTGCCGGTCCGCCTGGAGGCTTCGCCGGAAACGTTCGCTGTCTCCGCTTTCGGCCGGTTTTCGACCAGGCAATAGCCGACCCGCTTTATGGTCTCGATCGTGAAGGGCTTAGGCTCGATCTCCCGTGCGAGGCGCCGTAGCGCCACGACGCATCGGTTGAGAGAATCGTCGCCGACGATACGTCCTCGCCAGCAAGTATCGATAAGACGGTCGCGCGAAACGACCGCACCCCGCGCCATTGCGAGTGCGACGAGCACTTGCATCACGCGCGGTTCCAGCTCGCGGCAATCGTCATCGGCGACGCGGATCTGGCGGCGGGCAGGTCTCACCAGCACTCCGCCAAGGCCGAATTCGGGGGTCAGGGCAAGCTCGATGCGTGCAAGCCCTCCTTCGGAGCTGCCTGCATCAATCATCGGCCACCCATCACCGAAAGATCATCTCTCCATCATAGCGCGGTCGCCATGGTTTGTCTTCCTTATCAGTGAGCTGCGCCTGGCCATCACCGCAGCTCTTCAGATGGAGGATAGTCATGAAACGGCAGAAATTCGTCACCTTTGCTTTCGCGGCTCTACTCGCGTCGGTGTCTTTCCCGGCGAGTGCGAACTGCATCAACGGCATCACGCCGCAAACCTATTCGGGCGATCAAAATGAGAAGACGCTCGTCCAGAAAGCGGTGGAAGCTTTCGGCGCGGGCCCCACGCTCTCAAGCGTCGGAAAGCCGATCGCCGAGCTCATCGGCGGGGTCACCAACATCAAGCGGATAAGAAACGACACGCCCTGCCTCCTGCGCATCCGCAAGGTCGACAAGAAGTTCGCCCAGGCCGACACGCAAACCGTCGACGTGGCACCCAACAGCACCTGGGAGGGCGACTTCTGGATTCCCTGGGCCTCAAGTCAGGCGGAGTTTAACGACCATCATATGACCCTCGCCGTCGACGGGCGGATCTTCGCCTGGCTGTTCCAGCAGGAAGGCGTCCGCTTCAAGGCGGAAGAGGGCTATGCGCCCAATCAGCCGACGGTGCCCGGAGAGGCGAAGGCGGGCGGGGACAGGAGTCTGACGGTCGGAATGATGGGGGCAAGCCCGACCTTCGTCCTCGGACGCCTCTGACCGCGGGTTGGGGGGGAGCCGGGTTCGAGCCGGCCTCCCCCTATCGGCTCAGCCCTGGCGGTATGGATTGCGGATGGTCAGTTGTCCCTCGACGACCAGGCCGTCATGCAAATCTTCTGATAAGAAGGTTTCGCAGCCGGCGAGCAGGGCCGATGCGAGCAGAAGCGAATCATATATCTGCAATCGATATCGCTCGGCGATAGACAGGCCGAGATCGTGCGTATCGACGCCGAGCGGAGACACCTCGAGCAAGGTGCGCAGCGACCAAAGCGTCTCTCGTACGAGATCCCAGGAATAGCCGTATTTTCGCCGCCAGACGAGGGTCAGCTCGTTGAGCACCTGAACGCTGATGGTGCCGCCCTTTGCGACGAGAGTTTCCGCCATGAGAGCCTTCTCGTCCGCGCCGGCGAGATGGACGAGAACATTGGTATCGATGAACGCCTCAGCGGGCATTCGCCTCGTCACGGTCGAACCGGAACCCGGGTGGCATCGTGCCGCGGAGGCGCCTCAAGTTGGCGAGCGCCTCTTCTCTAGTCATTTGCCGGTTGAGCCGGAGAACACCGACGCGGCCGGCCTCGATCTCCACGTCCTGACCCTCGGCCAATCCGAGTGCTTCGGCCACGTCCTTGGGAATTCGAACCGCCAAGCTGTTTCCCCATTTTGCAATTTTCATATTCGGATTCCGGATATACATTCAGTACCTTGTAGATCATAGCCGAGTCCAAGCTCCGGAGCAATTCCCCGTGGCGCCCCCGCGGCCCCATCTGCTACCGCTCGGTGCATGCCCGCCCAGTCCGCCGCTTCAGCCCGCGAGATATTGACCGGGCTGCACGACGTGATGGCGTCGCGGGCGAGCGCCCAGGCGAAGCTCAACAAGGTGGTGAAGATCATCGCGGAGGCGATGGCGAGCGAGGTCTGCTCCATCTATCTGCTTCGCGACGGGGTGCTGGAGCTGTTCGCCACCTTGGGGCTGAACCAGAGCGCGGTGCACGTCACCAAGCTGGCGCTCGGCGAGGGGCTGGTCGGGACGATCGCCAAGGACGTCTCGATCCTCAACCTCGCCGAGGCTCCGAGCCACCCCGAATTCGCCTATCGGCCCGAGACCGGCGAGGAGCTGTTCCACAGCTTCGCGGGCGTGCCGATCATCCGCCGCGAGCGGGCGATCGGAGTGCTCGCGGTCCAGCATGCCGAGGCGCGCGCCTATGACGCGCTCGAGATCGAGGCGCTTCAGACGGTGGCGATGGTGCTCGCCGAGCTGATCGCCAATGCCGGGCTCGCCGACAAGGCGGCGGCGGCGGGTTCGACGGTGCGCGAGGACGGGCCGGAGCGGCTCGACGGATTGAAGCTGGTCGCCGGGATGGCGCGCGGGCAGGCGGTCTATCACCAGCCGCGGATCCTCATCGAGCACACCGTCGCCGAGGACGTCGAGGCCGAGCGCCACCGGGTCTATTCCGCCTTCCGAAAGATGCGCGAGCAGATCGACAACATGACCAACCAGGCCGAGTTCGGGACGGCCGGCGAGCATCAGGAGGTGCTCGAGACCTACAAGATGTTCGCCTATGACGAAGGCTGGTCGAGGCGGATCAACGAGGCGATCGATTCCGGCCTGACCGCCGAGGCGGCGATCGAGCGGGTCCGCCAGCGCATGCAGATGCGGATGCGCGAGATTGACGATTCGCTGCTCCAGGACCGGATGCACGACCTCGACGATCTGTCGAACCGGCTGCTGAGGATCGTCGCGGGGCAGCTCGGCACTGCCGCCCAGATGGGCCTTCCGCACGATGCGATCCTGATCGCCCGCAATCTCGGCCCGGCGGAGCTGCTCGAATATGACCGGCGCAAGCTGAAGGGCGTCATCCTCGAGGAAGGGTCGCTGACGGCCCATGTCACGATCGTCGCCCGGGCGATGGGCGTTCCGATGCTGGGGCGCGTCGGCAACGTCCGCCAGACGATCGGCGAGGGGGACGAGGTGCTGCTCGACGGCGACGCCGGGGTCGCCTTCGTCCGCCCCACCGGCGCGGTCGAGGAAGCGTTCAAGGCCAAGTTCCTGATCACCAAGAAGCGCCGGGCCGAGTTCGCGGCGCTTCGCGACCTTCCGCCGGTGACGAAGGACGGGCTGAGGGTGACCGTCATGGTCAATGCCGGGCTTCGAGACGACGTCGCGGCGCTCGAGATGGTGGGCGCGGACGGGATCGGCCTGTTCCGGACCGAGTTCCAGTTCCTGGTCTCGGCCACCCTGCCGAGCCGCGAGAGCCAGCAGAGGCTCTACAAGGCGGTGCTCGAAGCGGCCGGGGACAAGCCCGTCATCTTCCGGACCGTCGACGTCGGCGGCGACAAGGCCCTTCCCTATATCGACATGGGCGACGGCGGTATCGAGGAGAATCCGGCGATGGGCTGGCGGGCGCTGCGCCTCGCACTCGACCGCGACGGGCTGATGAAGGCCCAGGCCCGCGCCCTGCTCGGAGCCGCGGCCGGGCGCGAATTGAACGTCATGTTCCCGATGGTCTCCGAGCCCTGGGAATATGACGCGGCGCGCGCCCTGGTCGAGCAGCAGCGCGAATGGCTGGCCGAGCACAAGAAGAGGCTTCCCTCGAGCATCCGCTACGGCGCCATGCTCGAGGTTCCGGCACTGGCCGAGACTCTCGACATCCTCCTGCCCAAGGTCGACTTCCTGTCGATCGGGACCAACGACCTCACCCAGTTCCTGTTCGCCGCCGACCGGGCCCACCCGAAGCTGGCCGAGCGCTACGACTGGCTGAGCCCGTCCATCCTGCGCTTCCTGAGGCGGATCGTGCGCGAGGCCGATTCGGCCGGGGTCCCGGTCGGGGTCTGCGGGGAGATGGGGGGGCGGACGCTGGAAGCGATGGCGCTGATCGGGATCGGCCTCACCCGCTTCTCGATCACTCCGGCCGCTGTCGGCCCGATCAAGGCGATGATCCGGTCGCTCGACCGGTCGGCCCTGTTGCCGTTCGTCGAAGGCCTACTGGCCCGGCCGCCAGCGGACATGCGGGGAGCGCTTGCCGACTGGGCGGAGGCGCAGGGGGTGAAGGTCTGACGGATGGCTTTCGCCGGGATGACGGGGAGGGCCTACCCGCCGTGCCGCAGTCCGGTTGACTTTGCCCGCTCTCCCCGGCTCTATGGATTAATCCAGATCGAGGGGAAATCGGAAACCATTATGGCGGAAGCGGACCAGGATCATCTGCTGGGCCAGTCGGTCGGCGAGCGGCTTCGAGTCGCGCGCGAGGCCAAGAAGCTGAGCCTGGACGACGTTGCCCGCCAGACCCGGATCCCGGTCCGTCACCTCGAGCATATCGAGAGGGAGGAGTGGGACGCGCTCCCCGCCATCACCTACAGCGTCGGCTTCGCGCGGAGCTACGCCAATGTCGTCGATCTCGACGGAGCGCAGATCGGCGCGGAGGTCCGCCAGCAGCTTGGCGGGATTCGTCCGGGCAACACGGCAGCCGCACCTTTCTACGAACCGGCGGACCCGGCGCGCGTGCCGCCGCGCTCGATCGCCATCGCAGCGGCGGTGATCGCGGTCCTGCTCGTCATCGGTTATCTGGTCTGGCGCAGCGGCGCGGTCGGCGAGGACAGCCCGGCCGACGTCGCCATCACCCAGGCGGAAGGGCCGCCGGCGGCGAACCAGGCGGCTCCCGGTCCGGCCCAGCCGGCGCCCGCCGCTCCCCAGCCGACCGGCGGGCCGGTCGTCCTGACCGCGACCGAGGACGTCTGGCTGAGGATCGACCAGGCCGGCGGCGGCGCCCCGCTCTACATGGGCACCCTCAAGGGCGGCCAGAGCTACCAGGTGCCGGCGGGCGCCCAGTCGCCGCGGATCCGGACGGCGCGGGCCAACGTGCTCAGGGTCAGCGTCGGAGGCGCGCAGGTCCCGCCGCTCGGCCCGCCGGAGACCACCATCTCCAACGTCAGCCTGACCGCCGCCGACCTCCTCGCCCGCACCCAAGGCGGCGCCCCGCCGGCGGCCGCGCCCGCGCCGACCCCGTAATATTTCACTCTTCTACCCTGGCCCCAAGCCGGTTAGGATGGCGCGAGAGCGAAGGGCGGGGGTTTTTATCATGCGTTTTCATCTTGTTGCGATGCTATTGATGGCGAGCTTCGCGGTCCCCGCGGCGGCCCAGCGGGGCGAGACCGCCGAGCGGAGGATCGAGCGGCTCGAGCAACAGCTTAGGGCCGTCCAGCGCCGAGTCTTCCCGAACGGCGCCGAGATCGCGCCGGAGATCGACCCGCGGCAGCCCGCCGGCGCCCAGCCCGGTGTTCCGGCTTCGAGCGCCGTCGCCGACCTTACCGCCCGGGTCGACTCGCTCGAGGGGCAGCTTCGCGAGCTTACCGGACAGATCGAGCAGAACGGCAACCGCCTGCGCCAGGTCGAGGAGGGAATGACCCGGCTTCGCGACAGCACCGGCGCCCGGCTCGACGTGCTGGAACGGAGCGGGACGCCGGCGGCGGAGCCCGCCCGCCCGTCCACCTCCTCGCAGCAGCCTCGGCCGGCCGCGTCCGCCGGGCCGGAGGCCGACGAGATGGAGGCCGACGAGCCGGCCGCCCGCCCCGCCGTGGCCGCCAGCGGCGATGCCGCGGCCGAGGAAGCCTATAATGCCGGCTTCCGACTGTGGGAGGCGAAGCGCTACACCGAGGCCCAGAAGGCGCTCGAGGCCGCCGCGAAGCGCTACCCCAAGAGCAAATGGGCGAGCTGGGCGAACAACCTCGCCGGCCGCGCCTATCTCGACGCCGGCAAGCCGGCCACGGCCGCCAAGGCCTTCCTCGCCAATTACCAGGCCAATCCCAAGGGCGAGCGCGCCGCCGACAGCCTCTACTTCCTCGGCCAGGCGCTGGTCTCGCTCGACAAGCCGGCCGACGCCTGCAAGGCCTATGACGAATTGCAGGAGGTCTACGGATCAGGCATGCGCGACTGGATCAAGTCGCGGCTGCCGGCGGCGCGAACCCAGGCGAAGTGCCGGTAATCCTCCCTATGCGGAGCATGGGGAGGGGGACCCCGCGTAGCGGGGTGGAGGGGTAAGTGGCGCAGGCCTTCGTCGTCGCGCGACCGAATCACTGAATCATCGGCACTTACCCCTCCACCATGCTTCGCATGGTCCCCCTCCCCAACCGCTTCGCGGTCAGGGAGGATTGGTACGCTTCTCCATCTCCTCCGCGCGCGCGTCATAGTCGACCGCCATCTGGTTGAGAGTCGCGACCACGTCGGGCGTGGCGACTCCCCGGGCGAGTCGGCGGCAGCGGCGGGCCTGCTCCCTCAGGAAGGCGGCGTCATCGCTCATGGCGGATGTAGCGAAAAAAGCGTTGCGTACGTTCCGTTTCGAGCGTCGGACGGTTCTCCACGGCAGACCTTACGCAACCGATACGGTTCGTCGGCCGTCATCCCGGACTCGATCCGGGACCTATGAACACGGCCGGTTGAAATATTTCCCCGGTCGGTGTTCATGGACTCCGGCTTTCGCCGGAATGACGATTGGGGGGAATCATGACGAGGATGACGATCATCTGGACGGGCGCGAGCCTGATCGCGCTGTGCGCCGGAGCGGCCGCAATCGGCCAGGCTCGGGGCGCCGGCCCCGCCGTCTACTGGATGAGCGCCGACACCTCGTCCGGCCTTGCCGCGATGGCCGGGGGCGGCCGGCCGAGCATGGGGTCGATGCTCGGCGGCCGCGGCGGCCGTGCCTCCTATGTCCGAACGCTCACCCTCCAGCTGGGAAGCCCGCGCCGGGCGGCCGGGGCTCCGCAGGCCGAGCATCTGCCGCCGGCCGGCCTGCAGGCCGGGCCGAGCCTGCCGCTGGTGACTCCGCAGGCCGCGCCCCGCACGCCGACGCCCGCTTCGCCCTGGGGCCAGATGGAGCGGCCGAAGGGGCGGATGCTGATCTACTGGGGCTGCGGCGAGACGGTCCGGCCGGGCCAGCCGACGGTGATCGACTTCGCCTCGATGGCGGCGGGCAGGATGCCGCCGGCTTTCGCCAACACGCCGCTCAAGCCGATGATCCCCCCTTCGGCCGCGACCTCGGGCACCTATGGCGAATGGCCCAATGCGCAGTCGCAGGCCCGGGTGCCGGCGGCCGGTTCGCTGGTCGGCGAGCATCTCGTCCGCGGCAATTATTCCCCGGAGATCCGGTTCGCCCTCGCCGCCGGCCAGGATTTCCTTGCTCCGGTCGCACTGACGTCGAACAGCGCCGGGGGGTCGGGCTCGATCCCGCTGGTCTGGCGTCCCGTGCCCGGCGCCCGCGCCTGGTTCGGCTCGGTGATGGGCGCCGGGCAGAATGGCGACATGATCGTCTGGACCTCGTCCGAAACCGCCGTGCCGATGATGGCGGCCGATTATATCGCGGAGTCCGACATCGCCCGGCTGGTCCAGAGCCGCGTGCTGATGCCGGCGACGGCCGACCGCTGCACGGTGCCGGCGGAGGTGGCGCGGGCGGCGCCGCAGTCGATGCTGATCCTCACCGCCTTCGGGGGCGAGAGCAATTTCGCGCAGCCGAGGCCGGCCGGGGCGGCGCGGGCGTGGCGGCCGGAGTGGACGGTGAAGCTCAGGACCAAGTCGACCCATATGGGCATGCTCGGGATGAGCATGCCGGGGCTGGGGGACGATGGGGACGACGGCGGGGAGTCGCAGTCGGAGCGGCCGCGGACGAAGAAGGAGAAGCTGCGCAAGGGACTGGGGAAGATATTGGGGCAGTAGGCAAACCTGCCTCCCCATCGTCAGATGGGGAGGGGGACCACCGAAGGTGGTGGAGGGGTGATCTGCTGAGGCCTCGTCAGGTCACCCCTCCACCACACTTCGTGTGGTCCCCCTCCCCATGCTCCGCATGGGGAGGCACGGCTAAAAGAACAATTTCCTCACGCTGAGCCGCACCGACCGTCCCAGCGGGTCGAGATAACCGGGCTGGTAGCTCAACGGGACCGTCCCGAGCCGGTCGCGGACCTGCTGGCGGGCGTTGAACAGATTGTCGATCGACAGGCTCACCCGCATCCCGCGAAGGAACGGGCGCTCGCGGGCGAATTTCTGGAGGCCGAGATCGGCGAACAGCCGCAGGTTCACGGTCGCGAAATCGTCGAAGAAGAGGTCTTCCCCGGCGCCGCCGCCGGCAATTGCGCCGCCTCGGACGAAAGTCGAGCTCTGCCAGTTGGCGGTAAGGCGGGCTCCGAGGCCGTTCTTGAACAGGCCGCCCTGGAATTCGAGCTCGTGGCGGGGCCTCCCGCCGCGGCTGCTGCCGGCCGAGCCGTCGAGGAAGTCGAGCTCCGGAACGCCGGGGCGGATCAGGACCGAATCGGTGAAGTGCCAAGTGTGGTAGAGGGCGAGCTGAAGCCGTCCGCCGCCGGGGCCGCCGCCGAAGCCGCCGCGGCCTCCGCCGAAACCGCCGCGTCCACCGCCGAAACCGCCGCGCCCGCCGCCGCGGAAGCCGCCGCCGCCGCGAGGGCCGCGTTCACCCTGGGCGCCCGGAGGTGAGCCGTCGGCCGGCCGCACCTGGCCCGCGCCGGGGGCGGGCGTCGCTCCGGGAGTTCCGGGAGTTCCAGGAGCGCCGGCCGCGGCGCCCCGGCCGCCCCGGCCGAAGCGTCCGCGGCCCTGGCCGGGCTGCGGCTGGGGCCCGACCGGGAGGCTGAGGTTGAAGCCCCAGCGCAGCTCGGAACGCTCCTGGCGGGCGAAGTTGACCGGCCTCGTGTCGACGAGGAGCAGCCGGCCGTCCGGATCCCGCTGGAAGCGTTCCGGGAAAGCCGCCTCGATCTCAGCGGTCGCGGCTGGGAAGCCGGAGATAGCGTTGACGATGCGGCTCGACGTGTAGTTCGCGCTGAGGCTGAGGTCGGTCTTCTCGAACGGCCGGACGTTCGCGCCGAGCTTCCAGACGCGGCGGTTGTCCGCGATCAGGTTGGGGTTTGCGCCCGAGATGCTGGTCACCTCGACGGTCTCGCCGCGGACGAAGTCGAAGACCCGGACTCCGGGCGTCTGCTGCACCGGGTCGCCGAGCTGCTGCATCGACGGCGCGCCGTCCTCGTCGGTGACCGACGCGATCAGGCTGACCTGCTCGATGGGCGACCAGTTGAGCCCGGCGCCGAGCGTCCGAAGCGTGCCGAAGTCGGAAAGATGCTCGACCTCGGCGTTGAGGTTGGCCGAGAGGTTGCCGAGCCCCTTCAGCACGGCCCGGCGTCGGCTGGCGATCGGGATGTCGATATTGACCTGGGCGTGCTCGCGGGTCCGCGAGAGCTCGCGGACGGTGAAGTTGCCGCCCCGGTCCGAATGGCTGTTGAGGCTGCGGGCGTCGAAGCCGGCGCGCGCCGCCGCGGTGACCCCGCCGGCAGGCAGGTTGAACAAGGGCCCGTTCAGGAGAAGCTCGGCATTGCCGATCTGGCTGACCGAGCTGGAGCGGTCGAGGCCGGTGCTGGTCTGGGTCTCGCTCTCGCTGGCGCTGCGGTCGAGATTGCCGGTCAGGGTCCATTGCCACGGGGCGATGGTACCGTTGACCGAAAGGCCGAGATGGGCGGCGCGGCTGTCGCTCTCGCGGCGAAGGCCCGGCGGGGCCAGGCTCGGCCTCGGCAGCCCGAGGAAGGCGGTGCTCGAATTGACGTCGAACGTGCCGTTCAAGGTCGCCGAGATGGTTTCCGAGACCGCGCGGTTGATCGTTCCGCTGAGCTCGAACTGGTCGGTCCTGGGAAGGAGGGTGCGGTAGCGGCCGAGCTCGATTCCCGCCACGGGCTCGGCCTGGACGATGTCGCGCTCGCTTTCGAACAGGGGGTCGGCGCGGCGGAATTCGGCGCCGAGATTGATCCGGCCCGCATTGTTGATCTGGAGGTAGTTGAGCTCGGCGCCGTAGGATTCGCGCCCGCCGTCGGTGGCGAGTCCGCCCTGGACCTCGGCGGTATAGGCGTCGAAGCGGCGCCTCAGCACGAAGTTCACCACGCGCTGGTCGGCCCGATAGCCGTATTTGAGGGCGACCTCCTCGGGCATGACGTCGATCCGGACGATCGCCTCGGGCGGGATGTCGCGGATCTCGGCGAAGCCCGAGATGCGCCGGCCGTTGAGGAGGATGACCGGCCGCCCGTCCTCGCGGCCGCGGCCGCTCCGGGTCTGCGGCGCGATGGCCTCGAGGAGCTCCGAAAGGCTGCCGGCGCCCAGCGCCCTTATGTCGCGGCGGTTGAACACCACTTCGGGCGGGATGTCGCCGATCACGGCGCCGCGCTGGCGCTGGCCGGTGACGACGATCGTCTCGCCTTCATCCTCTTCGTCCAGCTCGGCATCGAAGTCGGCGGGATCGGCCTGGGCGGCCGGTTCGGGCTCGGCCGGCTCCGGCGCCGGAGGCACGGTCGCCGGCGCGGGAACGGCGACTTCCGGCGGCGGTGCTTCTTGGGCGAGGAGTGGGGCGGAAGCCGTTCCGGCGAGTAAGGCGAGGACGAACGCTTTGCGGGAAACCACGCGATATTACCTTTTTTTTCTTTTGGACCCCGACAGGGCTTGGGCGGGAGTTGGGCCGGAGCGGCTGAACGCATTCTGTATCCGGTCGTATCCCCGCGTTAAGGTGGCTGATGGCCGACTCTCCGCCTCCCCATCCCCTCTCGCGCTTCCGCCTCGATCTCGAGTCGGTCGCGGGGGGCGATCCCGAGCGGCTCGCCATCGCCGTTTCCGGCGGGCCCGACAGCCTCGCGTTGCTCCTCCTCGCCCGTTCCGCTTTTCCGGGCCGGGTCAAAGCGGCGACGGTCGACCACGGCCTGCGCGCGGAGAGCAAGGCGGAAGCGGAAGCGGTCGCCCGGCTCTGCGGCGGGATCGGGGTCCCGCATCATATCCTCGCGGCCCGGGTCGAGCCGGCCGGCGAAGGCCTCCAGGCCGCGGCCCGGAGGGCACGCTACGCCGCGCTGGCCGGCTGGATGGACAAGGAGGGGCTTCGACTTCTCCTTACCGCCCACCATGCCGACGACCAGGCGGAGACCCTGCTGATGCGGCTCAACCGCGGCTCGGGAGTCGCCGGGCTCGCCGGGGTCAGGGCGCAAGGCGCGGTGCCCGGCACCGGCGGCCGGCTTCGCCTGTGCCGGCCGCTGCTCGGCTGGCGGCGGAGCGAGCTCGCGGCGGTGGTCGCCGCGGCGGGAATCGAGGCGGCGTTCGATCCGGGCAATTCGGACGAACGGTTCGACCGGGCGAGGCTGCGGCGCCGGCTCGGCGAGGCGGCCTGGCTCGATCCCGCCGCGCTTGCCCGAAGCGCGGGGCTGCTGGCCGAGGCGGAGGCAGCGCTCGAGTGGACCGCCGCGCCGCTGTTCGCGGCCCGGGCCGAGGTCGGAGAGGAGGCGGTGATCCTTCGCCCGAACGGCCTTCCGCCCGAGCTGCTGCGCCGGCTCGTGCTTCGCTGCCTGAGGCAGATCGCGCCTGGGGGGGCGCCTCGAGGGGAGGCGCTTGCTGGGTTCATCCGGGCGCTGGAGCGGGGCGGTAGCGCCACCTTGGGCGACGTGAAGGGCGTGGGCGGCGAGACATGGCGCTTCGAACGGGCGCCGCCCCGGCGCAACGCGTCATCCCGGCGGAAGCCGGGACCTCAGGACGAATAGTCTCGTCGGGTCTCCCCAAGGTCCCGGCTTTCGCCGGGATGACGGGTAGGGCGAGGCGACGGATCGAGTCGCACCCGTTCCGGGTTGAGCCGGTATGTCCCGCCTTTTTCTATTCCTCGCCCCCCTCGTCCTCGCCGCCTGCGGAGGCGCGGAGGAGGACGATCGGCCGCGCGCGAACAGCGTCGAGGAGCTCGAGAACCGGCTCGAGAAGCTCGCCGACCGGACCAGCGAGGAGATCGAGCCGGCGGCCCGGATGACCAACCTCAAGGAGTCGGACCTCGGTCCCGAGCATCGCTCCAACCCGGCCTGCCGGCTCCATCGGGACGGCCGGCTGCTCCTCGTCGTCAACGCCGCGGGCGGAGTCGCCCGGATCGACGGCCGCCGCGTGCCGCTCTCCGTGTCGGGGCCGATCGGCCCGACCGGGGGATTCTTCACCGGGCCGGGCGTGACGGTCAGCGTCGGCCGGACCGAGCCTTCGGGCAACGACGCCGCCGAATATGGGATGGGCTGGCCGGCGCGGGCGACGGTCGGCGGCGACAAGGAGCGGCCGCTGGAGAAAAGCGAAGCGACCTGGATCTGCGTGCGCTGACGGGGGTCTATTCCGCCTCTTCCCTCACTCGCGTGAACTTGTCGGTGGTCACCGTCGGGGCGCCGCAAATGTCGGAAGGCCTGGGCGGCAGCTCGCCGTGGGCGAGCATGTGGCCGAGGCACATTTCGAGGACGAACTTGGCGCGGTAGAGGGCGTCCTCCTCGTCCCGGCCTTCCGCCACCGCCTGCGGCACGTCGGGGAAGACGGCGCGCACATCGCCGCCCTTCATCGGGACGAGACGAACGGGATAAGCGAGCATGGTTTCAGCCCTCCGACGGGTTGAGCGGCAGCGCGAGCAGCGGCCGCATCTGCTCGTCGTCCACCTCGACGACGGCGTCGGGGGGAAGATTCCCCGAGATCAGGGCCGATTCAACCAGCTCCGCTGCCAGTCGCTCGGCCTCCGCACGGGCTGCGGCATCGTCGCTCAGGCTCTTGCCCGCGAGATCCGGCAGCTCGAAATCCTCGCCGCGCAGATTGAAATAATAGGTCGGCATGACAGGGCAAAGCGCATAACATGGATCAGGGTTGCGGCGAATACGCCTCCGCAACGAAGATTTGCGTCGGGCTGTTGCCGGAACGGAATCGGCCGAAGCCGACCGGACGGTGCAGACCAAGGTCGGATCGCTTCGCGGCCGGAACCCCGCCGCCGCAGCGTTCGTTTCGTTTGCGCAATCCACCCTCGAAGAACGGAGCCTAAAATGTCCAATATCCCGAGCAGCGCCATGCCCCATGCCAAAGCCGGCGAGGGTTCCGAGTCGGAGGCGCAGCAGGAGCAGGCCGGCGGCGCGACCATTTCCGAGCGCGCCGGCAAGATCCGCGAGCAGGCGACCGACTATGCGCGCGATAATCCGAAGACCGCGATCGCGGCCGGCGCCGCCCTCGCCGCGGGCGTGATCGCCGCGGCCGCCATTCCGCTGGTCCGCGGCCGCAAGAATTCGGGCTCGGGCGGCGCCAAGAAGGCCGCCAACAAACGAAGGGACTCGGCCAAGAAGGACTGAAGGCCGACGGCCGAAGGATGAGCGAGACGGGCCGCGATGAGAGGCTGCGGGAAGCCGCGGCCAATCGCGGCCTCAAGCTCGTCAAGTCGCGGATCCGGACTCCCGGCAAGGGCGATTACGGCCGCTACGGCCTGACCGATGCGGGCGGCGCGAGGCTCCTCGGCTTCGGCAAATCGGGCCTGACCGCGACCGCCGAGGAGATAGAGGATTATCTCCACAAGGGCGCAGCAGCCGATTGGAAGACTTCGCTCCGGGCGGCGGGGGCGAGGCCCCGGCCGCGCCCGAAGAAGCATTCCTCCGACCCAGAGCCGCGGGCGGCGCGCAGGCCGGCTCCCGAGCCGGAACCCGAGCCCGAGCCCGAGCCGCCGCGGCCCCTCTCGGTGCGCTCCGCCCGGCCCGCGGATTCCGAGGCTGTCGCCGGTCTCGTCGCGGGCCTCGGCTTCGAAGCAGGTTCCGACGACATCGCGATCCGGCTGGCCGCACTGAAGAAGGCGGGGGAAGCTCCGCTGGTCGCCGAGCAGGGCGAGGTGATCGGGGTGCTCGCCTGGCATGTCACCCCCGTCCTCCACCGCCCGAAGCCGGTCGGTCGGATCACGATGATGGTCGTCGCGGACGGCGAGCGCCGCCGCGGAGTCGGCCGGGCCCTGGTCGAGGCCGCCTTCGAAGAAATGCGGGGAAGGGGCTGCGGCCTCATCGAGGTCACCAGCAACGTCGACCTGTCGGGCGCCCACGGCTTCTATCGGAGGCTCGGTTTCGAGCGGACGAGCTACAGGTTCGCGAAGGGTCTCTAGCCTCTGTTGTAGGCCAGGCGGCGGCGGCCCCGTGGCGGCGGGGAGTCGCAGGCCTTGAAATAGAGGTGGCAGACGAGGAGGAACAGCGAGGCGCTGTAGAAGGCGTTGGAGAGCTCGTCGATGCGGGCGACGCTGACCGGAAGCGAGATCAGCAGCACCACCCGGAACAGCCATTCGCGCATCCTGGCCGTCTGGACTCCGATCGAGGATCCGGCCTGCCGGCAGGCGACCCGGCGGGCGCCCTCCATCAGCAGCAGCCAGGCGAGCGCCACCAGCACGTCGGCGAAGATGCCGTCGTTCATGCCCTTGCCGCCGATCGAGAGGGCAAGCCCGCCCAGGTAGAAAGCGAGGTGGCCGTTCAGGCATTCGAGCGAGACCCGCCACTGGCCGAGCCCGAGGCGATGCTCCGCCCAGCCCGCCAGCGGCGAGAACAATCGGGTCAAGGCGAGGTCGTCGATCCTGGTCACGCACCAAGCTTATCAAGCCGAGAAGTTGAGAAACGGCAAAAAAGTCACGATGGTTAAAATTCCGTCGGCCTGTTGCACCGCCGCAACCCTTGGCGTGCCGTCACGTTGTCCCGGCCCACCCAATCGAGGAAGCCAAGCCGATGAAGAGGGTCCCTTTGGCGCTTGCCGTTCCGCTGATGCTCGTCGGCTGCGGCCAGGACGGCACCGCCGACAACAATGCCGCCGCGCTCGAGCGCGCGGCGGAGCATTCTACGCCGGAAGCCGCCGACATCCTGCGCAACGCGGCCGACGGCGGCGGCAACGTCCAGGAGGCCCTCCAGGCCGCCGGCAACGCCCAGGCGGCCACCGAGGCGCCGCCGCAGCAGGGCGCCAAGCCTCACGCCCCCGGCGACCCCGTGCCCCCGCCGAAGATCCCGGCCGAGGGGAATTCGCAATAAATCCTCCCCGAGCTTGCTCGGGGAGGGGGACCACCCGAAGGGTGGTGGAGGGGTAGCTGGCGGGGTCCTCGGCAGTTACCCCTCCACCATGCTCCGCATGGTCCCCCTCCCCACCGCTTCGCGATGGGGAGGATTTTAGGCAAGAAGCTCCTTCACATAGCCCCGGACCTGCTTCGGCCAGTCGGCGATGAGGCTGTGGAACCGCGCCTCCTCCCCGCGGTAGAGCGCGCGAAGGGCCTCCTCGTAGCCCGGGCGGTCGCCGCACATGTCCAACATGAAGCGGTAGGCCGAGTCGCGTTTCTCCTTCGGTCCCGGCGACTTCCGGCTCGCGGCCTCGACCAGCCGGCGGATCGCGGCGGACGCCCCGCCGGGCTGGCGCGACAGCCAGTCCCAGTGGCGCGGGAGCAAGGTGACCTCGCGCGCCGCGACTCCCAGGCTCGGACGGCCCCTGCGCCGGGGAGGCGGCGGAGGCGCCGAAGCGGCGGCGTCCCAATAATCGAGATCGACCACCCGACCGGTGCCGTCCTCGAACACACGAAGGGCCGCGAGATCCGCCGGATAGAGCCGCTCGAGCTCGCGGGTGATCGCCTCGCGCTCGCCGCGCGCCACGATCCTGTCGCCGAGGAAAGCAGTCACTTCAGTCATCGTCGATCCTTTGCCGGGCTTTATATCCGGGTAAAAACCCTTGTCAATTCTACCCGGACGAAAACCATTCGTCATCCCGGCGAAGGCGGGGACCTCACGACAAGAAGTCTCGGCAGGTCTGGCCGAGGTCCCGGCTTTCGCCGGGATGACGGGGGACTGTCCCGCAGCCCGACACCCCACTCCCTTGCCGACCGGGGCGCGGCGCGGTACGAAGGAGGCAAGTCACCTGCGGTCTGGCCGCAGGAACGAGAAAAAGAGTTTTTCCGCTATGGCGCAGCAGGTTGCTACGGCTCCGCTCCCGCCGGCAACCGGTCCGGCCGAACTTGCGAATCCCGCGCTCGCTCAGCGGCCCCTGCGCTCTCCCCGGCACACTTATGGCGCGCTCGACCTCGGCACGAACAATTGCCGTCTCCTGATTGCTCGCCCGGCCGATGACGGTTTCGTCGTCATCGACGCCTTCTCGCGCGTGGTCCGGCTCGGCGACGGCCTGGCGGGCAGCGGCCGGATCGCCGACGCGGCGATGGACCGAGCCGTCGCCGCCCTCTCGGTCTGCGCCGAGAAGCTGAAGCGGCGCCACGTCTCGCTCGCGCGCTCGGTCGCCACCGAAGCTTGCCGCCGCGCCGTGAACGGCCGCCAGTTCGTCGAGCGGGTGAGGCGGGAGACGGGCATCTGCCTGGAGATCATCGCTCCCGAGGAAGAAGCGCGGCTGGCCATGCTCGGCTGCCACCGGCTGCTCGAGCCGGGCGACGCCCCCGCGCTCATCTTCGACATCGGCGGCGGCTCGACGGAGCTCATCCTGATCGATACCGACGCTGAGGGCACGCCCAAGATCAAATGCTGGTGGAGCGCGCCCTGGGGCGTCGTCTCCCTCACCGAGAGCGAAGGGCGCGACTTCGCCGACGCCGACGAAAGGCTCGCCGCCTACGGCCGGATGAAGGAGCGGGTGCGCCACGCCTTCCGCCGCTTCGCCGAGCTTTTGCCGCCGCGCGAGGGCAATATCCGCCTGCTCGGGACGAGCGGAACGGTGACGACCCTCGCAAGCGTCCACCTCGCTCTGCCGAGCTACGACCGGCGGGCGGTCGACGGGCTGATGATGCCGGTCGACAAGATGCGCGCGGTCAACCACATGCTGTCGCGGATGAGCTTCGCCGAGCGGGCGGAGCTGCCCTGCATCGGCGCCGAGCGCGCCGACCTCGTCGTCGCCGGCTGCGCCATCCTCGAGGCGATCATGGACATCTGGCCGGCCCGGACGCTCGGGGTGGCGGATCGCGGCATACGCGAGGGGATATTGCGCTCGCTCATGGCCAAGGACGGGCATTTGTTGTGAAAATCCTCCCCATCGGAGATGGGGAGGGGGACCAGGCGAAGCCTGGTGGAGGGGTAGCTGGCAGAAGCCTGCGCTTTCACCCCTTCACCACCCTTCGGGTGGTCCCCCTCCCCAAGCAAGCTTGGGGAGGATCAGGGTGGTAACCCGTGTCCGCACCGCCAAGGGCCGCAAGGTGGGCTCGACCAAATGGCTCGAGCGGCAGCTGAACGACCCTTATGTGAAGCGCGCCAAGGCGGAGGGCTACCGCTCGCGCGCCGCCTACAAGCTGATCGAGCTCGACGACCGCTTCGGCTTCCTGAAAGGCGTCGAGCGGGTGATCGACCTCGGAGTCGCTCCGGGCGGCTGGACCCAGGTCGTCCGGAAGCGGATGCCGAAGGCGATCGTGGTGGGCATCGACCTCCTCTCGACGGACCCGATCGACGGCGCCGTCCTGCTCCAGCTCGACTTTCTCGCCGAGGAGGCCCCGGAGAGGCTCCGCGAGGCGCTAGGGGGCCCCGCGGACCTGGTCTTGTCGGACATGGCGGCCAACACGGTCGGCCATCCGCAGACCGATCATCTGCGAACCATGGCGCTGGTCGAGGCCGGGCTGGAATTCGCCGGCGAGGTACTGAGGCCCGGCGGAGCCTTCGTCGCCAAGGTGCTCGCGGGCGGCGCCGACAACCATCTCGTGGCCGAGCTCAAGCGCCGGTTCACGGCGGTGAAGCACGCCAAGCCGCCTGCGAGCCGCAAGGGCTCGTCCGAATGGTATGTGGTGGCGCAGGGCTTCAAGGGATGACGGGTACTAGCCGGCCACCGCCGGGCAGACCGGAATGTCCTTCGGCTCTGGCCGGGTGCCGGCCGGCTCGAACTGCGCGAAATAGGACTCGCTGTCCTTCAGCCGCTCGAAGCGGGTGAGCTGGTAGCCGACCGCGGCGAACTCGCAGATGAGCAGCCGCGGAGGCGTGCCATGACGGTCCGTCGGCCGGTCGGCGTCGACCACGACAACCCGGCCGTTCTTCTTGAGGTCGGGCCTCAGGTTCCACAGGAACTCGCTGGGCCGCTCGATCTCATGGTACATGTGGATCATGAAGACCCGGTCGAAGCTCGCATCGGGGAGAAGCGGGTCGCTGGGCTTGCCGAGCTTGACCGCGACGTTGTGCAGGTCCTCGCGGGTGACCCGGCTGGCGAGCGCGTCGCGCGTCTCGGGCACGATGTCCTGGGCCAGCACCCGGCCCTTGCGCCCGACCAGCGGTGCGAGGCGCACCGTGTAATAGCCTTCGCCGGCGCCGATGTCGGCCACGTACATCCCCGCCTCGATGTCGGCGAGGTCCATCACGGTCTCGGCCTCGCGCACGCTGTCGCGGGCATCCTCGTTCGAATAGCTTGACGACACGATCGGCGAGACCGGGCGCTTTGGCTTGGGGAAGGGGGATTCCTCCGTCTTCTCCTGGCAGGCGGCGAGGAGGAGGAAGGGAAGGAGGCATAACATCCTCCCCGGCATTTGCCGGGGAGGGGGACCATGCGAAGCATGGTGGAGGGGTAAATGACGCAGGCTTCTGCCATTTACCCCTCCACCACCCTTCGGGTGGTCCCCCTCCCCGAGCAGGCTCGGGGAGGATTTAAAGCGCCTAATCCACATCTTCGACTTCGACCTTCTCGCCCGTGACCCGCTGCGACAAGGCCGCGGCCATGAAGCGGTCGAGGTCGCCGTCGAGGACGTCGGACGGGGCGGTGGACGTGACGCCGGTGCGCAGGTCCTTGACCAGCTGGTAGGGCTGGAGGACGTAGGAGCGGATCTGGTGGCCCCAGCCGATGTCGGTCTTGGCGGCATGCTCGGCGCTGGCCTGGGCCTCGCGGCGCTGGAGCTCGGCCTCGTAGAGCCGGGCCTTGAGCATCTTCATCGCCTCGGCCCGGTTCTTGTGCTGCGAGCGCTGGTTCTGGCAGGCGACGATGATGCCGCTGGGCACGTGGGTGATCCTGACCGCGCTGTCGGTGGTGTTGACGTGCTGGCCGCCGGCGCCGGACGAGCGGTAGGTGTCGATCTTGAGGTCGCTTTCGTTGACCTCGATGTCGATGTCGTCGTCGACCACCGGATAGACCCACACGCTCGAGAAGCTGGTGTGCCGCCGGGCGTTGGAATCGTAGGGGCTGATCCGGACCAGGCGGTGGACCCCGCTCTCCGTCTTGGCATAGCCATAGGCATTCTCGCCCTTGACCATCAGGGTCGCGGACTTGATCCCGGCCTGCTCGCCCGAATGATAGTCGACGATCTCGACCTTGTAGCCGCGCCGCTCGGCCCAGCGCCGGTACATGCGGTGGAGCATCTCGGCCCAGTCCTGGCTCTCGGTTCCGCCGGCGCCGGAATTGACCTCGATATAGGTGTCGTTGGAATCGGCCTCGCCGGCCAGCAAAGCGGTGACCTTGTCGCGCTCGGCGCGCTCGGCGAGCTCGGCGAGCGCGGCGACGGCGTCCGCCTCCATCGACTCGTCGCCCTCGGCCTCGGCCATTTCGAGAAGCTCGACGGTGTCGTCCAGCTCCTGCTGGATCGCCCTTGTAGCCCCGACCGCCTCCTCCAGCCGGCGCCGCTCGCGCATGACCTCCTGCGCCGCCTTGGGGTCGTTCCACAGGGACTGGTCCTCGACCCTGGCGTTCAACTCCTCGAGACGCCTCAGCGCCCGGTCCCAGTCGAGGAACCGGCGGAGGAGGTCGAGCGCCGACCTGATCTGGTCGACATGGGCTTGCGCCTCGGCGCGCATGACTTCGTTACCTTTCGTCACCCCGGCGAAAGCCGGGGCCTCGGGGAGACCCGCCGTGACTTCTTGTCTTCGAGGTCCCGGCTTGCGCCGGGATGACGGGTTCGGGCCGGAACTAGTAGATTCCACCCTGATTTTGCAAGAAGTCGCTGTCCCTCGGGGTCGACTGCGGCCGCTGCACCCGGACCTTGCGCACCGCCTTCTCGGGCGGACGGTTGGCCATTTCGTCGCGGCGGATCGAGCGGCGCGGCTCGCTTTCGGGCTTGAAGGCCTCCCAGATCACCGCCGCCTTCGGATCGTCGGTCGGCCAGGCGCCGAACACCTTCTTGCCCGACCGGCGGTCGATCCTGACCATCCGGATCCCCGACGGGGCCCGGAAGGGAAGCACCGGCATGTCCTTGAAGGCGACCTGCGCGAACTGCTTGAAGATCGGCGCCGCGAGAGTGCCGCCCTGGGCGTAGCCGCCCATCGGGCGGGGCTGGTCGAAGCCCATGTAGATTCCGGCGACGATCTCGGCGCTTCCGCCGATGAACCAGACGTTGGTCGGGCCGGTCGTCGTTCCGGTCTTGCCGAACAGAGGCCGGCCGAGGTCGCGAAGCACCTGCGCGGTGCCGCGCTGGACGACGCCCTCGAGGATGTGGACCATCTGGTAGGCGGTGAGAGGATCGAGCAATTGCTTGGTCCGGAGCGGCGGCCTCGGCATCGGCTTGCCGTCCCAGTCGCGCGCATTGCAACCCTCGCAAGGCCGGGTGTCGGCGCGGTAGATGACCTTGCCGTTCCGGTCCTGGACATAGTCGATCAGGGTCGGCTTCACCTGCCGGCCCTGGTTGGCGAGGATCGCGAAGGCGTTCGTGATCTTGAGGACGGTGGTGTCGCCGGCCCCGAGCGAGATGGCGAGGTAGTTGGGATAGTCACCCACGCCGAGGATTCGCGCGAGCCGCGTGACCTTGTCCATCCCGATCTGGTTGGCGGCGCGCACCGTCATCAGGTTGCGCGACTGCTCGACGCCCCAACGCATCGTCTGGGGTCCGGCATTGCCGCCCGAGAAGTTCCGGAAGATCTTCATTCCGAGGCCGGCGCCCTGATAAACGGAAAACGGCCCGTCGATGATGATCGAGGCCGGGGTCATGCCGTTGTCGAGCGCCGCCGAATAGACGATCGGCTTGAAGGTCGAGCCGGGCTGGCGCTGGGCCTGGACGGCGCGGTTGAAATCGTCGCCGCGGGCGTCGAAGCCGCCCTGCATTGCGAGCACGCGGCCGGTCGCGACTTCCTCGACGACCATTCCGCCCTTCACCTCGGGAACGGAGCGGAGGGACCACACCCCGCCCTCGCGCTTGACCGCGATCACCATGCCCGGGCGAAGGAAGTTGAAGGCGGCGGTGCCGGTGCCGCGCTTGGGCATCGACGCCGCATAGGCGGGGAGCTCGCCCGTGGAGCCGTCGGTGAATCCGATAGTGGCGCTCTGGCCCTCGCGCGAAAGGACCGCCGCCGCCCGCCAGTCGTCGTAGCCGACCCCGAACGGCGCCCGCGCGAGCTCGCCCCGCCAGTCGCCGCCGACGTCGACCTTGAGGCCCGGGTCGCGCCAGCCCTTGCCCCGGTCGTAGCGCATCAGGCCGTCGCGAAGCGCCATCTCCGCTGCTTTCTGCTTGGGAACGTCGAGCGAGGTGCGCACCCACAGGCCCCCGGTATAGACGCCGTTGGGCCCCTTCTCGGTCTGCTGGCCCCAGCGCTCCATCAGCTGGCGGCGCACTTCCTCGACGAAATAGCCGTTGACGTTGCGGACGCTGTTGCTGGCGAAGCGGACCGTGCCGAGCGGCTCGGCCTGGGCGGCGGCGCGCTGGGCGGTCGTGATCTTGCCGTTGCGCTCCATCTCGGCGAGCACCCAGTTGCGCCGGTCGAGCGCGCGCCGGGTGCGCCGCTGCGGATCGTAATTGCTCGGCGCCTTGGGAAGAATGGCGAGATAGGCGACCTCGTGGAGCTGGAGGGCCTCGACGTCCTTGTCGAAATAGGCCCGCGCCGCAGCCTGGACCCCATAGGCGTTCCGGCCGAGGAAGATCTGGTTGAGGTAAAGCGCGAGGATCTGCTGCTTGGTCAGCACGCTCTCGATGCGCCGGGCGAGGAAGGCCTCCTTGATCTTGCGGGTGACCGAATATTCGTCGCCGAGCAGCAGGTTCTTCGCCACCTGCTGGGTGATGGTCGAGCCGCCGCGGGCGCGCTCGCCGCTTCCGACCTTGGAGATATAGTCGCCGACCGCACCGACCAGGCCCGGAAAGTCGATGCCGCCATGGGTGAAGAAGGTCTTGTCCTCGGCCGAGGTGAAGGCGTCGACCAGCTGCTGCGGGAATTCGTCGTAGGAGAGCTCGACCCGCCGCTCGCGGGCGAAGGTCTGAACCGGTTCGCCGTCGATTCCGCGCACGTTGGTGGGAAGCGGCGGCTGGTAGGTGAGCAGGGTCTCCGCCGAGGGCAGGTTGCGCGCGAACAGCAGCCACAACAGGAAGTAGAGGATGAGCGGGATCGCGGCCAGATAGGCGAGGATCCGCACCCAGCGTCTCCCCCAGGCGCGCTTCACGGCGCCGCCGAAGCGGCTTCCGGCGTCGCGGTAAAGGGTGCGGCGGGCTGGGGAGGCTTCGGCGGACATTCGAGCCAAGCTCTAGCCGATGATGACGGTGGGGTGAAGCGGCTGCGAGCTTGACTTTCTCGAAATATCGTATATACAATAATTATGTGAAAATCGAATTCGACCCGGTGAAGCGCGAGACAGTCCTACTCCATCGGGGCCTCGACCTCGCGACCGCGGGCAAATTGGTAACTGGCGAATGCCTCACGGAAGCAGATGACCGGTTCGATTATGGCGAGGATCGATGGATCTCGGTCGGACCCCTGGGTGGCGAAATCGTGGCCTGCGTCTGGACCGATCGGGGCGATGAAGTCGTACGGGTGATAACGATGTGGAAGGCGACTGCGCGTGAGGAAGAAAGATATTTCAGGTGGCGGGAAGGTGCGTGAGGAACCCGCCGGCTTTCAGACTGATCCGGACGAGGAGATCCCTGAGCTCGACGACACCTTCTTCGAGCGAGCGGCGCTTATGCGCGGTGGAAAGGTGATCCGCGAGGGGACCGGCACGCTGACGAATCGCGGCCGGCCGCCCTTGCCGGAAGGCACCCGAAAGGAACTGGTCTCACTTCGGCTGTCCCCGGACATCCTCTGGTGGCTTCGCTCCACCGGGCCTGGCTGGCAGTCGCGCCTTGAGGATATGCTGCGCGAACGGATGGACTCAGCCCTGGCGGCGAAAGACTAGCGCGCCGCCACCCGCACCAGCCGCCTCGCGAAATGGGTCTCGATAGCGCTCTTCATTCCGAGCGCGATCTGCTGACGGCCCTCGGCCGAGGAGATGTAGGCGGCGTCGGTGGGGTTTGTGAGGTAGCCGGTCTCGAACAGGACCGAGGGCACGTCCGGCGCCTTCAGCACCACCAGCGAGGCGAAGCGGTGATATTCGGGGCGGAAGGGGAAATAGGCCGAGGCCTCGCGCTTCAGCAGAGCCGCGAATTCCGCCGACACGGTCATGCTTTCCCGCTGCGCGAGGTCGATCAGGATCCGGTCGACGCCCGTGTCGCCGCTCAGCGAGGCTCCGGCGATCCGGTCGGACTGGTTCTGCTGCTCGGCGAGGAGGGCCGCCTCCCGGTCCGAGGCCACCTCCGACAAAGTGTATATGGTGGCCCCGCGGGCGCCGTCGTTGGCGGGCGCCGCGTCGGCGTGGATCGAGACGAACAGAGAGGCGCGCATCTTGCGGGCGATCTCGTAGCGGTCCTTGAGGATCAGATAGCGGTCGTCTTCCCGGGTCATCGCGACCCGCACCCGCCCCGACTCGGCGAGGGCATCGCGGATCGCGGTGGCGATGGCGAGGGTTACGTCCTTCTCCCGGCGCGCACCGAAGGGAGAGACGGCGCCCGGATCGCGGCCGCCATGGCCGGCGTCGAGCACCACAAGGGGGCGGGCGGGATCGCCGAGGATTCGCGGCAGGCCCCGCGCGGGATCGCTTCCGCCGGCAGTCGCGATCGGAACGCCCTCGTTGCTCCGGGCGCCCGGGCCCGAGGGGATGGCCGCGTTCACGAGCGCGATCAGAAGGGCGAGCAGGACTTCCATCGTCGGCCACTATCCGGCCGCCCGCCTGCCTTGGCAAGCAAGCCGTCCGGCCGGCCTATCTTTCCGCCCAGCCGCCGGCGCGCAGCGAAACCAGCCGAGCCGGTCCGCTCCCTGTCCGGTTGCGGACGCGCGCCTGTCCACGGACGGACATCGACCGCAAGCCGCGGAGTGCCCATGTCGAGGACACCGGGCACGGGGGGCCATGACCATTGCCAGCCTGGATCCGGACGCCATCGGCGCAGAGCTCGACGAGCAGGGGTGGGCTCTCCTCCCTCGACTGCTCGATGCCGATGGCTGCCGCGACGCGGCGGCCCTGTGGCGGGACGAAAGCTGCTTCCGGAGCCGGGTGACGATGGCGCGTCATGGCTTCGGCCGGGGCGAATATCGCTATTTCGGCTATGGACTGCCCGGGCCGGTCGCCCGCCTGCGGACCCGGCTCTACCCGCCGCTCGCCCGGATCGCCAACCGCTGGCAGACGGCCCTGGGCCGCGACGATCGCTACCCACCGGCCCATGAGGATTATCTCGCGCGCTGCAGGGCCGCCGGCCAGGCGCGGCCGACGCCGCTTCTCCTTCGCTACGGCCCGGGCGACTATAATTGCCTCCATCAGGATCTCTACGGCGCCGAGACCTTCCCGCTCCAGGTTGCCATCCTGCTCTCGCGCCCGGCGTCGGATTTCACCGGGGGCGAATTCCTGCTGGCGGAGCAGCGTCCGCGCCGGCAGTCGCGGGGGACGGTCGTGCCCCTGGAACAGGGCGACGCGGTGGTGTTCCCGGTCAACGAGCGGCCAGTCCCAGGGAGCCGGGGATATTATCGAGCCCGGATGAAACACGGCGTCAGCACGATTCGCGCGGGCGAACGCTTCACCCTGGGCCTCATCTTCCACGACGCTACGTAATCGCGTCTCCTCCTGCGCATGGGGAGGACAAAGCGGCCGCGAACCGCTAGAGCGTCGCGCCATGAAACATGCTCTCCCCTTCCTCGCCCTTATCCTCGCCACTGCCTGCTCCACCACCTCCGACCATCGGGAAGACGCCGTTTTCAGCGATCCGCCGGCTTCCGGGGCGGCGAGCGCTCCGGCTGCAGCCGATCCCGCCGCTGAAGATGCGCGCCTCCTCGCGTTTCTCGACGTCGCGTTCGACGAGGCCATTGCCTCATCCCCCGAGACCCTGACCGCGCTCGGCAGCAAGACCCACTACGACCGGCTCGACGATTATACCGACGCCCAGGCCGAGCGGCAGCGGGCGATGTCTGAGGCGCAGCTCGCGCGGATGAAATCGGAGTTCGACTATTCGAGGCTGAGCCCGGCGGGGCAGCTCAACTACCGCCTGTTCGAATATAATGTCGAGCGCGGGCGGGAGCAGTTCCGCTGGCGCGACTATGGCTTTCCGATGTCGACCAACGGAAGCCCGGCGGGCGCCTTTCCGGTCTTCCTGATCAACCAGCATCGGGTCGACAGCGTCGCTGACGCAGAAGCCTATGTCGCGCGTATCCGCGATGCGGAGCGTGCGATGCGGGAGATCAATGCCGAGGCGCGGTCGCGCGCCGGGAAGGGCATCGTCCCGCCCAGGTTCAACTTCGCGCCGGTCCGCGCCGACGCGAAGCGGGCGATCGTCGGAGCCCCGTTCGGAGCGGGCGCCGATTCGCCGCTGCTCGCCGATTTCCGGAAAAAGGTGAACGCTCTCGACGCGCCCGCCGACGTGAAAGCGCGGCTGATCGCCGACGCCTCCGCCGCCTTGGCCGGTCCGTTCCGCCGGGCCATCGACGAGATGCTTGCGACGCTCGGCGCGATCGAGCCCAAGGCGACCGGCAACAGCGGGGCCTGGAGTCTTCCGAGCGGCGGCGAATATTATGCCTCGCGGCTTCGGGCCCAGACCACCACCGACCTTTCCGCAGACCGGATCCACCAGATCGGGCTCGACGAGGTGGCGCGGATCCATGGCGAGATGGAGCAGATCAAGGCGCAGGTCGGCTTCAAGGGCACGCTCCAGTCATTCTTCCAGCACATCAAGACCGGACCACGGTTCAAATATCCGAACACCGACGCGGGGCGTCAGCAATATCTGAAGGAGGCCAACGCCTTCATCGCCCAGGTGATGGCGGTGGCTCCGAAGTGGTTCAGCCGGCTGCCCAGGGCGCCGCTTGAGGTGCGGGCAGTGGAGACCTGGCGGCAGGAGACCGCGTCGGTCGCCTTCTACAACCGGCCTTCGCCGGATGGCTCCAGGCCCGGCATCTTCTACGTCAACCTCGCCGACATGAACCAGGTGCTGAAGCCGCAGATCGAGGGCATCGCCTATCACGAGGGCGCGCCCGGCCACCATTTCCAGATCGCGCTCCAGCAGGAGCTGCAGGGAGTCCCCAAGTTCCGCCGATTCGGCGGCTACGGCGCCTATAGCGAGGGCTGGGGCCTCTACGCCGAGAGGCTGGGCCGCGAGATGGGCTTCTACCAGGATCCCTATTCGATGTTCGGGCACCTCTCGCTCGAGCTGTGGCGGGCGGTTCGCCTCGTCACCGACACCGGCCTCCACTCGAAGCGCTGGACGCGCGAGCAGGCGATCAAATATTTCCAGGACAATTCGCTGCTTTCCGAGCGCGACATCGTCAAGGAGGTGGAGCGCTACATCAACAATCCGGGCCAGGCGACGAGCTACAAGATCGGCCAGTTGAAGATCGTCGAGCTCCGCGAGCGGGCGAAGGCGGCGCTCGGGACGCGCTTCGACATTCGCGACTTTCATGCCGCGGTGCTCGAGAACGGGCCGTTGCCTCTCGACATATTGGAGCAGCAGGTGGAAGCCTATATCGCGGGGAAGAAGGGCTAGCCGGCAATCGTCATCCCGGCGAAAGCCGTGACCTCGGGGAGACCCGCCGAGACTTCTCGCCCTGAGGTCCCGGCTTTCGCCGGGATGACGGGTAGGGGCGTTCATGGATTCCGGCCTTTGCCGGAATGACGTATAGGGCAGGGATCACAGGGAGAGACGCGATGGCCAAGGGTCAGAAGAAGAGCAACAAGGAAGCCAGGAAGCCCAAGAAGGAGGTCAAGAAGACGATCGCCGCCAACCCCTCGAGCAAGGGTGTCGTGAAGGATTGATGGCCGAGCCCTTCGCCCGCCACCGCCAGCCCTGGAAGCAGGAGGAGATCCAGAAGCTCCATCTGCTCGCCGGCAAGGGCATGTCGCTGAAGGCGGTCGCCAAGGCATTGACCCGGACCGAGGAGTCGGTGAAGGAGCGCGCCAAACAGGACGGGCTGAAGATCAGCAAGCTGCGCTGATCGCCGCCCGAGCCCTTCACGAGAGATGACACATGGCCGACACGCCTCCCGACCGACTTTCGCTCAACCCGCGCAGCCCCTTCTTCGATGGCGAGCTGCTTCGCCGCGGGGTCGGAATCCGCTTCAAGGGCAAGGAACGAACGGACGTCGAGGAATATAGCGTCTCGGAAGGCTGGATCCGGGTCGCCGCCGGCCGGAGCATGGACCGTTACGGCCAGCCCATGACGATCAAGCTGAACGGCGAGGTCGACCCCTTCTTCCAGGACGCCAAGCCGGCGGAAGAAGGCGGGGACGAAGAGGGCGGCGGAGCCGAGACGGACGAGGCCTAGGCCCGGGATGACGGTTCTTCAGCGCAGCCCGAGCCGCTCCATCGGGCCCCCGAAGGTGCCCGCCACCATCTCCGCCTGGATCCTCGTCGCTGGCCAGAGCCGGCCGAAGGGCGGGACGATCCGGTCGCGGATCCAGGGCAGGACCAGGCTGTCGGACTGGTAGGCCGGCGTGAAGAGGGCGGAGAGCGCCTGGTAAAGGCGGACATGGGGACGGCGAAGCGTAACGGCGCGGCGGAGCGCGGAATCGAGCCCGGTTTCCTCGCGCAACGCGGAGGCGAGGGCCCAGGCGTCGAGGAGGGCCATGTTCGCCCCCTGGCCGAGCTGGGGGCTCGTCGAATGCCATGAGTCGCCGATGTGGATAAGGCCCGGCGCTGCGGGCTCGCCGAGGGTGCGGTGGGCGTAGCGGGCGAAGGTGAGCCGGTCGAGGCTGTCGATCTGGTCGAGGAGCGGCGCGGTCGCCGGCCAGAGCGTCCGGACGTCCGCTTTCCAGGCTTCCAGTCCGAGCCTCCGCCACTCGGCAAGCCGGTCGCCGCGAAGCAGCCAGAAGAAGGCGGCCTTGCGGCCCCCGCCGCCGGGGGCGAGCCCGACCGGGAGGACGCCCGTCATCACGCTCGCCCGGCGGTAGCGCTGCTCGAGCGCGGACTCGTCGAAGCCGTCGACCCAGTCGAGGCTCGCCCACAAGGCGCCGTAGGCCAGCGGCCGGACAGGCTGGCCGGCCAGAGGCGAGCCAGCGCCCAGGCTGTCGACGAGGAGGTCGTGGCGCGGCGAGGCGTCCCCCCCGTCGAACCGCAGCCGGCCCATGTCCCGTCCGGCGACCTTGCGGCCGGTGTGGATCGGAATGCCTTGTGCGGTCACGGCGCGATGAAGGATGTCGAACAAGGCGGCGCGATGGACGCCGTAGCCGCAGGCGCCCGGGCGGCGCAGCCATTGGTAGCGGACGTCGAGGACGACCCGCCCCGACGGCTCGGCCTTGCCGAGCAGCCTTTCGATCGGCGCCGCCGCCTCCGCCAGCGCCCCGGCCAGCCCGAGGCGCTCGAGCACGGCGAGCCCGGTCGGCTGGATCATCAGGCCCGATCCGACCGGACGCGGCGCGTCGAAACGTTCGTAGAGGCGGACCCGGTGGCCGTCGCGGGCGAGGAGAAGGGCGGCCGCGAGGCCGCCGATCCCGCACCCGGCAATGCCGATGTCCAGCCCCCGCATAGAGAAGGGAATAGCCTTCGGACGCAAGCGCGTCATCCCGGCGGAAGCCGGGACCCCAGGTCGATCAGTCTCGGCGGGTCTCCCCGAGGCCCGCGGCTTTCGCCGGGGTGACGGCTCAGCGCCGCCTCAATCTCGAAAGCAGACGCCGATGGTTGAGGGGCTCAAAGGGCTCGCAGGCGCTTTCGGGGTCGAGGGTCTCGCTTTTCGCCACCGCCTTGAGCGGGGCGCTGAACTCCGGAATTTCGTAAGGGATCAAGGTTCGGCCTTCGCCGCGCAGCCGCTCGATCGTTGCGATCAGTGAACCGGTCTTCTCACAGGTCGAGGCGACCTCCGCCGGATCGGCTCCGAGATGCTCGGCGATGAGATCGGCGCGAAGCCGGGTGATCGTCGCGGAGGCCGCCTCGTTGCCGGGGAGCCGGGCGTCGATCATCAGGTCGCACTCGCTGTCGAGGCCCATCGAGCGATTGTTGAGGTTGGCCGACCCGACCCTCAGGACATGGTCGTCGACGACCATGATCTTGGCGTGGACGTAGATGTCGGCGCCGCCTTCGGTCACCGGAGTGTAGATTCGGAAGCGCCCGTAGCGGTCCTTGCGCTCGAGCGTCTTGACCAGCTCGGCCCGGGCGGGCCCCATCACCGACTCGTCGAGCCAGCCATAGCCCGCCTTCGGGTTGACGATGACGAACTCGGGCCCGTCAGGCTCGCCGAGCCGCCTGCCGATCGCCTCGGCGACGACGCGGGAGGCGAAATATTGGGTCTCGATGTAGACGAAGCGGCGCGCGCTCGCGATCAAATCCAGGAACAGGGCTTCGATCTCGCGTATCTCAGACCAGTCGGTCACTTCGCCGCGGGTACGCGCGATGGCTATGTCGACGTCCCGGAAATCGGGCTCCAGCTCGTCGGGCCAATGGTCGGCGTCGCCCGGATTTGCGGAGTCGAGACGCTCGCCCGTCGCCGCCAGCCAGCGCAGCCGGGCAAGGTCTCCCAGGCAATGGGCGACTCCGCCGTCGACGCACATGGTGGCGTCGTGCCAGGGATCGTAGGCGCGGCGGGTGGTCGGCTCGCGCCGCTGAGAGGGCTCGTCCTTATGTTCGCGCGTGTCCCAGCGCGAGCCGGTGATGTCGATTCCTCCGCAAAAGGCGAGCCGGTCGTCGATAACGAGGATCTTCTGGTGATGGCTCGCCTCGCGGGGATGGTTGTGGTCGAGCTTGAACCGGATGTTCTTCCGCCGCGCCCAGCTGGCGAGCTGGAACAGGGTCGTTCCCCGGCCGAGGTAGCGATAGGCCTCCCCGTCCCAGGCGAGTATGTAGATGTCGAGGTCGGGCCGCTGCTTCGCGATCCAGGAGATGAGGGCCCCGACCTTCACCGGCGGCTCCCCCTTGCCCTGCGCGTCGTCCAGGGTGACCCGCGTGTCGATATCCCAGCCCATCATCATGATCTGCGAGCGCGCCTTGAGCATCGCCTTGCGCGCGAGCCGGAAGTAGTCGCAGGCGTCGACGACGAGCGAGGCCCGGCCTGCGCGCGACACCCGCCAGCAATTGCGTCCCTCGTCGAGCTTGAAGATGCGGCTTTCGCGGTTACGCTGCGTTTTACTGGTCACGCCCTCCGGAACGTATCTCGTGCCGCAGCCGTTCCAATCATCCGCGCCGAAGGAGAAACAAGTTGCGTCATTTCGCTCTCGCCGCCCTGCTGCTCGCCACGGCCGCCTGCGCGACCAACTCCGCCGAGCCGCCCGCAACCGCCGCCGCACCGGCCCCGGAGGCTTACGACCTCGCCGCCCAGCGGGCCAAGATCGCACGAATCCAGATGGCTCCGAACACCGCCTTCCTCAACGCCGAGGAGCGGGACGTGGTGAACCTCCTGATCCGGGCGGCCGAGCTCATGAACCCCATCTACCTTCGGCAGCGCTCGATTGAGAATCCGACCATCCGGGCCGAGATCGCGCGCAGCCGGCACCTCCAGAAGGCCGCCCTGCTCGACATGTTCGACCTCCATTTCGGGCCCTGGGACACGCTGGCCGAGAACCACCCCTTCTACGGCGGCGAGAAGATGCCGGCGGGCGCGGGCTTCTATCCGAAGGACCTGACCAAGGCCGAGTTCGACGCCTATCTCAATGCCCATCCGGGCGAGAAGGAGGCGCTCACCAGCGGTTACACGGTGGTGAAGCGGCAGGGCGGCCGGCTGGTCGCCGTGCCCTACAGCGTCGAATACAGGCAATGGCTCGAGCCGGCCGCGAAGCTGCTCGAGCGCGCCGCGGCCCGGACGAGCAACCCCTCGCTCCGCAAGTTCCTGAACCTTCGAGCCAAGGCCTTCCGGACCAACGATTATTACGAATCGGAGCTGGCCTG
The DNA here is from genome assembly GCA_036386555.1 of Allosphingosinicella sp. Taxonomy (GTDB): domain Bacteria; phylum Pseudomonadota; class Alphaproteobacteria; order Sphingomonadales; family Sphingomonadaceae; genus Allosphingosinicella. The sequence continues at coordinate 17,875 of DASVVM010000018.1, read as the reverse complement.
GATGGACGTCGGCGGAACGCCGATCGAGGTCGTGATCGGCCCCTACGAGGTCTATACCGACACGCTCTACGGGACGAAGACCGCGTTCGAGGCGTTCGTGACGGTGCAGGATCCGCGGGAGAGCGGGGCGCTGAGCAAGTACAAGGCGCTTCTGCCCGACATGGAGCGCAACCTGCCGGTCGAGGAACGCTACAAGAATTTCAACCGGCCGTTCGCTTCGCCGATCCTGGTCGCCGACCAGATCCACGGCGGAGGCGACAACGTGCCGGGCGTCCAGACCATCGCCTTCAACCTGCCCAATGACGAACGGGTGCGGGAGGCGAAGGGCGCCAAGAAGGTGATCCTCGCCAATGTGCTCGGCGCCAAATACGACCGGATCCTGGCGCCGATGGCGGCTTTGGTCCTGGTTCCGGAGCAGTCCAGGCTGGTGACGAAGAAATACATGACCAACGAGACGCTCTTCCACGAGCTGTCGCACAGCCTCGGGCCGGGTACGATCAAGGTGGGTGGCCGCCAGACGACGGTCAACGCCGAGCTCAAGGACGTCTATTCGGCGAGCGAGGAAGCCAAGGCGGACGTGATGGGGCTCCACAACATCCTCTACATGATGAAGCGGGGCGAGCTTCCGGCGGCGGAGCGCGAGCAGGCCCTTGCGACCTATTTCGTCGGGATTTTCAGGGCGGTCCGCTTCGGAACCGACGAGGCGCACGGCCGCGGTGCCGCCCTGCAATACAGCTATCTGAAGGAGAAAGGCGCCTTTAGCTGGGACGAGGGGGCCGGCCGGTTCCGGGTCGATTACGACCGGATGGAGGCGGGGCTTCGTGAGCTGGTGGCGGAGCTGGTCCGGCTGCAGGGCAATGGCGACTATGCCGGGACCAAGGCCTTTTTCGACCGCTACGCCAGGCTCGACGAGCGGGCCCGGGCAGTGCTTGCAAAGACGGCGCATATCCCCACCGACATCCAGCCCGTCTATCCGATGAAGGTTTAGGGGGCTGCAAGGACGGGGCTACCTCCCTAAATTCCTCCCCTGCTTTTGCAGGGGAGGGGGACCAGGCGTAGCCTGGTGGTGGGGCCTTTCTGAGTCCGAAAGAACCCCTCCACCGCGCTTCGCGCGGTCCCCCTCCCCGAGAAATCTCGGGGAGGAATTGAGAACCGAGGAGAGAGAATGGATTACCAAGCCTTAGTCGACGAGGTGCTCGCCGACGTCTCCGCCTACAAGGGTCAAGGCAACGTCGCGTCCTACATCCCGGCCCTTGCGCAGGCCGATCCGAACAAGCTCGGTCTCGCCCTCGTGCTCGAGGACGGTTCGAGCTTCGTGGCCGGCGACTCGGACGAACCCTTCTCGATCCAGAGCCTCTCCTACGTCTTCGCTTTGTGCCTCGCCTTGCACCATGTCAAAGCGTCGCTCTGGAACCATGTGGGGCGCGAGCCGGCGGGTTCGCCCGTCAACTCGATCCTTCAGCTCGAGATGGAGAAAGGCCGGCCGCGCAATCCGATGACGAGCGCGGGCGCCCTCGTCGTCTGCGATCAGCTGGTGGGAGCGGCCGGCAGTGCCGATGCGGCGGTCGGGGAGCTGGTCGGCTTCCTGCGCGAGCGTTGCGGAAGCGAGGCCGTGGCGATCGACGAAAGCCTGGCCATGTCGGAATCGCGCGCGGGCGCCTTCAATCGAAGCCTCGCCCATTTCATCGCCGCGTTCGGCAATCTGAAAGCCCCGGTGGACCAGGTGCTGTCCGCTTACTACCGGCAATGCTCGGTGGCGATGAGCTGCCGGCAGATCGCCCAGGCCGCCTTGTTCCTGGCGTTCGACGGAGTGGATCCGCGGACCGGGGACGCCGTTACCATCGCGTCGCGCTCGCGCCGGATCAATGCCCTGATGCTGACCTCGGGCCATTACGACAATAGCGGCGACTTCGCCTTCCGGGTCGGCCTTCCGGGCAAGAGCGCGATGAGCGGCGGGCTGCTCGCCGTCATCCCGGGCCACGGGGCCGCGTGCGCCTGGTCGCCCGGCCTCAACGCGGCGGGGACCTCGCTCGCCGGGGCGATGGCGCTGGAGCGCTTGGCGGAACGGACGGGCTGGTCGATCTTCGTCTAGTTAAATCCTCCCCATCGCCAGATGGGGAGGGGGACCACACGAAGTGTGGTGGAGGGGTAATTGGCTGCCACCTCGGCGGATCGAGCGCCTTACCTCTGCCTCGGTGCCAGCTACCCTCGACCATGCTTCGCATGGTCCCCCTCCCCATGCTGTCGCATGGGCAGGATAAATGCGCTAGCCTGCGCTCATGCTCACCGCCCTCCTTCTCGCCGCTGCCGTGCCTGCGACGCCGGCCTGCCCCATCGACAAGGCCGTCTATCGGCTGAAGGGGGATCCGAGGTTCACCGCGGGCTTCGCGCGCCAGGACCGCCGCGACTCCGGGGTCTCCGATCTCGTGCTCTGGCTGAACACCCCGAAGCGCACCTACTGGTTCGCGTTCGGCGCTCCCAACGGCTACGGCGGCACCTACCTGAATCCGGAGGTCGACCCGCGAGTCTCGGTCCGCCTGTCCGACGACGAGGAGCGCGACGCCGCGGAGCGGATGCAGCCGGCCGAGCCGCTCAATATCGAGTTCGACGCCTTCCGGGCCGATCTCGCCGCTTTCCAGGCGCCGCCGCAATCCAGGGACAGGCCACCGGCCCTGCTCTTTGCCCGCGGCCTCGGCCCGGCGCTCTGGTACGGTCCGTCGACTCTCGCCGGCAACGATCCCGCGGCCGAGCAGGAGGGGATGCCGATCGGGCTGTTCGTCGCCGCGGGTTGCGGCGGACCGCCGAAGAAATAAATTTCGCCGGCCGGCATCCAAAGCGGCCGCGGCTTCCGTCTAAGCTTCGAACCCGAATTCGAACGGGGAAAGGAGCTTGATAATGCCTGTAACTGAAATGATCATCGGACTGGGTGCGGGGCTGTTCTTCCTGCTCGGGTTCATCTTCCTGCTTCGCCTGATCCAGGCGTGGCTGCTTCACCGGACGCTGCGCGACGCGATCAAGAGGGATTCGGCGCATGCGGGCACGCTGGTCGACCGGCTCGGACGCGGAGACCTGACCGAAGCGGGGGAGGGCCCCGGTACGGACGACCGGACCGGCCTGGTGCTGCTCGCCGTCGGAATCGCCATGGCCGGATTCTCGTTGATCGTCGGCGATTCCCAATGGCTCAGATATGGGCTCGGCGCGGCCCTGTTCCCGAGCCTCGTCGGAGCGGCCCTGCTGATCCGGCACCGCATGTTGAGCCGATCGGCCGAGCCGGGCAGTGCCGGCGGAGCGTGAGGCCGATGAGGTCCTCTGCCGCCGCGCCGCGGGGGGAGACAGGGGCGCTTTCCGCCTGCTCGTGGAGATCCACGAGCGGCGGTTGCGCGCCTTCCTCGCCCAGCTCGGCGGGGCCGACCTGGGCGACGAGCTGGCGCAGGAGGCCTTCCTCAAGGCCTGGCAATCGCTGCCGGGCTTTCGCGGTGAAGCCAAATTCTCCTCCTGGCTGTTCGCGATCGGCTGGCGATTGTTCGCCGACCATCGGCGGCGGCAGCGCAGCGAAGAGGTCAAGCGCGAGGCGGCGGGCCGGCTCGCCGAGTCGGTCGAGGCGCCGAATGCGGGCGAACGGCTCGACCTGGCGCGGGCCCTGGCCCGGCTGGAGCCGGTCGAGCGTGCGGCGCTGGTGCTGTGCGACGGCCATGGCTGGTCGCATGGCGAAGCGGCCGAGATATTGCGGATACCGCTGGGCACCCTCAAGGCGACGGTGCGGCGGGCAAAGCATAAATGCCGGGAGCATCTGAGGTGATGGACAGCGACGATCCCGAACTGGACAGGTTGCTGGGCGAAGCCCTGTCGCCCCCGGAGGGACCCGCCGACCGCGGCTTCGTCCTTCGGGTCGAACGGGCGATGGCCGAGGACGAGCGATATCGGCGTCGCCGCTCGGCCTTGTTCCGGCAGCTCGCGAGCGAGGCGCTGGCGCTGGGCGCGGTAGCCTCTAGCCTCGCCGTGGTCGCCCGGGCGCCGCAGGTCCGCGAGGCCCTCGAACGGGCGCCGGAGCTGGGCTGGCTCGCGCTGCCGGTGATGCTCCTCTTCTGGCTGCTGGTCCGGGGGCGGGGCGGGGCATTGGCCTAATCCGTCATCCCGGCGAAAGCCGGGACCTCAGGTCGAGAAGTCTCGGCGGGCCGCCCCGAGGCCCCGGCTTTCGCCGGGGTGACGGTTAGAGCGGGGCTCCCGGAGGTCCCGGCTTCCGCCGGGATGACGATATCTGCTAATGCGCGCCATGGCCGACGGCGAGACCGCCCTGCTTCTTGCCCGAGCGCAATTCGCCTTCACGGTCTCGTTCCACTTCATCTTTCCCGCTTTCTCGATAGGGCTGGCGAGCTATCTCGCCGTTCTGGAGGGGCTGTGGCTGGCCACCGGACGGGCGCGCTACCTGACGCTGTTCCGCTACTGGCTGAAGATCTTCGCCATCGCCTTCGCCATGGGCGTCGTCTCCGGAATCGTCATGTCCTACCAGTTCGGGACCAACTGGTCGGTCTTCTCCGACCGGGCCGGGCCGATCGTGGGGCCGCTGATGGCTTATGAGGTTCTGACCGCCTTCTTCCTCGAGGCGGGGTTCCTGGGTGTAATGCTGTTCGGGCTGGAACGGGTCGGTAAGAAGCTGCACTTCCTCGCCACCCTGATGGTCGCGGCGGGGACGGCCATGTCCGCTTTCTGGATCCTGAGCGTGAACAGCTGGATGCAGACTCCCACGGGCTGGGCGATGAATGCCCAGGGCCAGTTCGTCCCGGCCGGAAGCTGGCTCGACATCGTCTTCAACCCCAGCTTTCCCTACCGGCTCGTCCACACCGTTCTCGCCGCCTATCTGACGACCGCGCTCGTCGTCGGAGCGGTCGGGGCGTGGCACCTCATCAAGGGCCGCGACAACAAGGCCGTCCGGACCAGCTTCTCGATGGCGATGTGGATGGCGGCGCTGGTCGCGCCGGTCCAGATTTTCGTCGGCGACCTTCACGGCCTCAACACGCTCGAGCACCAGCCGGCCAAGATCATGGCGATGGAGGGCCATTTCGAAAGCTACGAGAAGGGCGCGCCGCTGATCCTGATCGGGCATCCCGACCGGGGCGCCGAGAAGACCCGGGTGCTGATCGAGGTGCCCAAGCTGTCCTCGATCATCCTGAAGCACGATCCGGACGCTCCGCTCGCAGGTCTGAAGACGATCCCGAAGTCGGACCGGCCGCCGGCCGAGATAATCTTCTGGTCGTTCCGTATCATGGTCGGGCTCGGATTGCTGATGTTCGCGCTGGGCCTCTGGAGCCTGCTCGCCCGGCTTCGGAAACGTCTCTACGACTGGCGCTGGCTTCTCCTTTTCGCGGTGGCGATGGGGCCCGCCGGGTTCGTCGCGGTGATAGCCGGCTGGGTGACGGCCGAGGTCGGGCGGCAGCCCTGGGTGATCTACGGGCTGCTCCGGACCAAGGACGCCGTGTCGCCGATCGCTTCCGCCGGGGTGACGGGATCGCTGATCGCCTTCGTGATCGTCTATTTCGCGGTGTTCGGGGCGGGGACCTTGTACATTCTGAGGTTGATGGCGAAGGCGCCCGAGGAAGGGGAGGGGGAGGAGCCCAAGGCTCCGATCCGGACCGCGGGGATCACTCCGGCGGCGGGCGAGAGGAGGGGCGGATGAGGTCATTGGTATCCTCCCCGCGCGAAGCGGGGGGAGGGGGACCACACGAAGTGTGGTGGAGGGGTAGCTGCCCCGAGGTAAGAGGTTCACCCACGAAACCTCCACTTCGGCGCCAATTACCCCTCCACCATGCTTCGCATGGTCCCCCTCCCCACCTGCGGCGGGGAGGATAAGGATAATGGACCTCACGATCATCTGGGCGTTGCTCATCGCCTTCGCGGTCGCGGCCTATGTGGTGATGGACGGTTTCGACCTCGGCATCGGGATCCTCTTCCCCTCCTTCCCGGTCGGCAAGGAGCGGGACCGGGCGATGAACGCGATCGCTCCGGTGTGGGACGGCAACGAGACCTGGCTCGTCCTCGGCGGCGGCGGGCTGCTCGCCGCCTTCCCGCTCGCTTATTCGATCGTCCTCCCGGCGCTCTACGCGCCCCTGATCGCGATGCTGCTCGGCCTGGTTTTCCGCGGAGTGGCCTTCGAGTTCCGCTGGCGGGATTCGGGGCACCGCCGGATGTGGGATGCCGGTTTCTTCCTGGGCTCGCTCGCCGCGACCTTCGCGCAGGGCGTCACGCTCGGAGCGCTTATCCAGGGCATCGCCGTCGAGGGCCGCGCCTATGCGGGCGGCTGGTGGGACTGGCTGACTGCGTTCAGCCTGCTGACCGGCGCGAGCCTCGTCGCAGGCTACGCGCTGCTCGGCGCCGCCTGGCTGATCTGGAAGACCGATGGACCTTTGCAGGAACGGGCGAGGGCACAGGCGCGCCTGCTGCTTCCCGCTTTGCTCGCCGCCATCGGCGCGGTTAGCCTCTATACCCCCTTCGTCGAGCCCAAATATTTTGAGCGCTGGTTCGAGACGCCGGGGCTCTTCGTCACGGTTCCCATGCCGCTGCTGGTCGCGGGCGCCGCCTTCCTCGGCTGGCGCAGCCTCCGACGCGGGCGGGATTGGGCGCCGTTCGTCTGGTCACTCGCCCTGTTCGGGCTTACGCTCGGCGGCCTCGCAATCTCGATCTGGCCCGACGTCATCCCCGGCCGAATCAGCATCTGGGACGCCGCAGCGCCTTATTCGAGCCAGCTCTTCATGCTCGTCGGCGCCCTGGTCCTCATCCCGCTCATCCTCGCCTACACGGCCTGGAGCTACTGGGTGTTCCGGGGCAAGGTCGGGGAGGACGGCTATCATTAAGGCGCGGCAGCTTGCCTGGTTCGTCGGGCTGTGGGCGGCGGGGGTGGCGAGCGTGGCGGCGGTGGCGTGGGTGTTGCGCCTGTGGATCAGCCGCTGATCAGGCCGAGGAGGTTTCCTTCGCTGTCCCGGCAGATGGCGAGGTGAATGGGCTTGCCGTCGACCTCGGCGATCACGCGCGGCGGTTCCTCGAAGGCGACGCCCCTGGCGAGCATCTCCCGCCAAGCCGCCTCGACGTCGTAGACGCCGTAATAGAGGATCGAGCTGCCGGCCATGTCCGGACCTTCCGGGCGGCTCAACATCACCCTGGTCTCGCCGCACTGGAAGAAAGCCAGGCCCGGCGGCGCGTCAAACAGGTGCGGGAGGCCGAGCACGTCGCGATAGAAGAGCCTGGCGCGATCGAGGTCCTCGACGACGATGGCGACTTGGGCGAGGTGGATCGGGGCCATGCTTCCGTTCCTCGAATAGTCGTGCTAACTCTTGTATAAGTACAACCATTAGCACAGCTAATAGTATGGAGGCAAGCGCCTTGAACGACGACCAGTTGCACGACATGGCCAGCAGCCTTCATTCGGCCGCGATCCGGCTGCTGAGGATGGTCCGGCGGGAGGACCGGCTGACCGAAATCAGTCCGCCGCGGCTGTCGGCTTTGTCGGTGCTTGTGTTCGGCGGGGCCGTGTCCCTCGCCGAGCTCGCCGCGGCCGAGGAGGTCAAGGCGCCGACCATGTCGCGGATCGTCGAGGGACTGGTGAAAGAGGGGCTTGCGACCCGCCAAGCCGACCCGGCCAATCGCCGGAAGGTGCGAATCGCCGCGACCGAAGAAGGAAAGCGGCGGCTCGAGGCCGGGCGGGAGCGGCGGGTGCGGGCGCTTCGCGAGCGGCTTCGGCGCCTTGCGGATTCCGAGCAGCGGGCGCTGGCGCGTGGGGTCGAGGTACTGGATCGGGCGTTGCGGTAGCGTCCCGGCTCCGGGCGGATCGCCCGAGGGGATCAGCCCGCGGCGGTTGGGTTCGGCCGGCGCGCGAAAGCGGGATGAGCGGCAAGCGGCGCGCAAGCCCTTGCGACGCCTTGGGCGAGGCCCGGGCCGAGGCGGCGCTCGAGCGTCCGGGCGACGGCGATGCCCGCGGCGGCGAGCAGCATTCCGCCGATCACGTCGACGAGGTAATGCGCTCCATCCAGGGGAGTCGAGGCCAGCATGGTGAGGTTGAGCAGCAGCGCCGGCGCCCGCGCCGCGCGCACGCCCCAGAAACCCCAGGCCAGGAGCACCGCTCCGCACGCATGGAAGCTGGGGAAGGTGATCAGGCCCGCGCCCTTCAGGGGATCGATCCAGGGCATGGTGCCGGCGCGCATCCCTTCGATGAACTCGAGATGCTGGAAGGTGCTGACCGGATGGAGGTTGCGGAAGCCTTCCGGCGGCACCTGCAGGTGGGCGTAGATTGAGACCGCCGGCACGAAATAGAAAATCAGGCAGGTGACGGTAAGCGTGAACGTGAAGGCGAAGGAGAAGAGGTGGAGCCGCCTGAACTCCCCGTGCCAGGCGAGGAGGGCGATGAGCAAAGGCGGCTGCATCATGAAGGAGAGGTAGGCCGCGCGGTAGGCGATCGCGACCCACGGACGCGAATCCACCCACTGGGCGTAGGCCATCCAGTCGAACCCGACCGCCCGGTCGGCGGCAAGGAGCAGGCCGTCCCGGAAAGGCGCGTCGCTGGCGGCGGCGGCGAAGCTCAGCAGCATGCCGATCGGGAGGATCAGGCAGAATTGAAGGAAGGCCGCGGTTCCGATCAGGATTCGGGGGATCCGGTTGAGCCTCAGGTGGAAGGCGAGAAGGGTGGCGACCAGTGCGACGACTCCCACCGGCAGGCTCGAGGCCGGCGCCGACACACCGAGCCAGGCGAGGGAGGCGAGCGTGATGAGCGCCATCACGGCGATCATCGCCCAGCTGAGAGCGATGGCAGGGCGGGAGTCGAGCGCAGTGTCCATGACGCCTTGCTATGGGGCGATGGTTAACAGGCTCCTAAGAGGCGGACCGACCGCAAAGCCAAAGCTGCCCTTGTCGCGCCGCATTGTGGTGCTTATGGCCCGGGCGACCTTTCCTCACCTAAAGAGTTACATCTTCATGAGCCTCCGCAACGTGGCGATCATTGCGCACGTCGATCACGGCAAGACCACGCTGGTCGACCAGCTGTTCCGCCAGTCCGGCACCTTCCGCGACAATCAGCGCGTGGAAGAGCGCGCGATGGACTCGAACGACCTCGAGAAGGAGCGCGGGATCACCATCCTCGCCAAATGCACCTCGGTCGAGTGGCAGGGGACCCACATCAACATCGTCGACACGCCCGGCCACGCCGATTTCGGCGCCGAGGTGGAGCGCATCCTGTCGATGGTCGACGGGGTGATCCTGCTCGTCGACGCCGCCGAGGGGCCGATGCCCCAGACCAAGTTCGTCACCGGCAAGGCGCTGGCGCTGGGGCTGAGGCCGATCGTGGTCGTCAACAAGATCGACCGGCCCGACGCGCGCGCGGCGGAAGTGCTGGACGAGGTGTTCGAGCTCTTCCTGACCCTCGAGGCGAGCGACGAGCAGCTCGACTTCCCGACCCTCTACGCCTCGGGCCGCTCCGGCTATGCCGGTCTCAGCGACGACGTCCGCGAAGGCGACCTCACCCCGTTGTTCGAGGCCATCGTCGGCCACATCCCGGCGCCCGACGCCAATCCCGAAGGTCCGTTCCGCATGATCGGGGTCCTTCTCGACCGCGACCCCTTCCTCGGCCGGATCCTCACCGGACGGATCGAGAGCGGCCGGCTCCAGGTCAACATGCCGATCAAGGCGCTCGACGTCGACAACAACGAGGTCGAGACCGGGCGGGCCACCAAGGTCTTCGCCTATCGCGGCCTCGAGCGGGTGGCCGTCGAGACCGCCCAGGCGGGCGACATCGTCGCCATCGCCGGACTCACGAAGGCGACCGTTTCCAATACCATTGCCGAAATGGCCGTGACCCGGGCCATCGCCGCCCGGCCGATCGACCCGCCGACCCTGGCGATGAGCTTCGCGGTCAACGACAGCCCCTATGCGGGACGCGACGGCGACAAGGTGCAGAGCCGCGTGATCCGCGACCGCCTCGAGCGCGAGGCCGAGACCAACGTCGCCATCCGGCTCACCGAGAGCGCCGAGAAGGACGCCTTCGAAGTGGCCGGGCGCGGCGAGCTCCAGCTCGGCGTGCTGATCGAGACGATGCGCCGCGAGGGCTTCGAGCTTTCGATCAGCCGTCCGCGGGTTCTCTTCCAGGACGGGCCGAGCGGCCGCGAGGAGCCCTATGAGACGGTCGTCATCGACGTCGACGAGGAGCATGCCGGAACCGTCGTCGAGAAGATGGCGCAGCGCAAAGGCGAGATGACCGACATGCGCCCCTCGGGCGGCGGCAAGACCCGTCTCACCTTCTCGGCGCCGTCGCGCGGCCTGATCGGCTATCACGGCGAATTCCTGTCCGATACTCGCGGCACCGGGATCATGAACCGGCTGTTCGAGAAATACGGCCCCTACAAGGGCCCGATCACCGGCCGGCAGAACGGGGTGCTGATCTCGATGGAGCAGGGCGAGGCCGTCGCCTACGCACTGAACGCGCTTGAGGAGCGTGGAATCCTGTTCATCTCGCCGGGCGAGAAGCTCTACGAGGGCATGATCATCGGCGAGAACGCCAAGCCCCAGGACCTCGAGGTCAATCCGTTGAAGTCCAAGCAACTCACCAACTTCCGGGCGTCGGGGCCGAAGGACGAGAGCATCCGCCTCACCCCGCCGAAGCGGATGACCCTGGAGCAGGCCATCGCCTACATCCAGGAGGACGAATTGGTCGAGGTGACTCCCAAGGCCATAAGGCTGAGGAAGCGGCATCTCGATCCGCACGAGCGGAAAAGACAAAGCCGCAAGGCAGAAGCGGCTTAGAGCATATCTGGCGGGAACTGTCGTCTCCGCCACCCATCAACTGAGGATCCACCGAACCATGCCGCCCTTCAAGGACAGTTTCCAGGACCGGGTCGGCCAGGCCGCCGAAGCCAAGCGCAAGGCGCTCGAGAAGCTGCGCTCCAGGCCGCCGGTCGATGAAGCCGTGGCCGCGGCGCGCCTTGAAGCCAGCCGCCAGCGCGAGGTCCGCGCGGAAGAGAAAAGGGCGGCCAAAGCGGAAAAGGCGAGATCCGCCGAGGAGGCCCGCGCCGCTGCGCAGGAAAAGGCCGCCTCGGCACCGCCTCCGGCTACCGAAGCCGAGCGCAAGGCCGCCCGCGACGCCCGCTACGCGGCCCGCAAGAGCCGCAAGTGAAGCAGCTCCCGGCTTAGGCCTCGGGCGCCGGCGGCTGCATGCGCTGACGCGCGCCGAATCCTCTTCGTCCCGACCGGCGGAAGCTCCGCGAGGGCATCATCGAGGTCGTGAACGCCAAGCCCGGGATTTGGAGGTGAACCCACTCAAGTCCAAGCAGCGAGGATAATATTCGACTTCGTCAAGCTTCAGACTTGATGAGCTTTCGAACTTTGCGGAGCGATATTGCGCGTTCACTGACGCCTCGATCTGTGTCATTGCTGCGCTGGCTCAGCAAGGGGAGCGGCCGATGGAGCAACGGGAATGGAATTTCCGTTTTGCGGGGATAAGCGCGCTTATTGGGGGCGTGCTGATGGCGGCCACGATAGGGATTGCAGCAGTAACGGGCAAATCGGAACCCCAGCTTGAAGCGCTGGGCGGCTTGCTCGTCGGCCTGATGGCAAGCGTTATCACGATGCAGATCCTGCAGAACCGCGAGCTCGGCAATATCGAAAAAATCGCCCGCGACGCGATGGGAATCAGCACCCGTGCCTCCCAAGGAGGGGCCGTGAACACGATGCTTATGGAAAAGCTGAACCGGCTGCCGTTGCTACCCTCAGTCGTCCATAACGTTGCGCTGTGCGGATTACAGGCGGCGATCGAAGGGATACAGGTCGAGAAAGACGTCCATTCTACCTATATCGAGGGCCGGCGGCTGGCACTCAAATGTTATGCCCGCTTTTGGGACGATATTCTCGACCTTCAACAGCATTCGAGAAAACCGATGATCGCGCGCCTGACCCACTCGAGCGAGATCGATATCTTCTACGACAAGGATGCGCGCCCCTTACGAGCGCTGCACTCGCGCTTCACCAAACGTGGGTTCCTTTTCCGCATGCTCATCGACCGTGAAAGCCAAACCTCCGAGAGGGTCGAAGCATATCTCAAGGCGATCCGGAGCATGCACGGAATTGCCTGCGTTTATATCAATGTCTTCGGCAATCATATTTTGCTCCAAGACAATGAGGACATGGAATTTTGCATCGTTGACGGCATTAACAACTTCTGCTCCGAATGGAGGATCAAAGGTGCAAATCAGGTCCAAGCCTATTCTTTGACGGAGTCGCCGAAGCGATACAATGAGAGCATGGAAGCCTGGAATAACGTGCTCGACTATATTCGTGAGTACGATTACGGCGCGGATCAGGTGACTGAATCTCAGCTGAAAGAGCTGCGTGATCTCAAGGAATCCTTCATCTCCAGATATGACCGCGCTATGGCTTGACGGCGAGCCGGCTCCCATGGGCCTTCCCGTCGGCACTTGCGACACCCCTCCAATCCGTCGCCCCTCTTCCCGTCCCGAGGGGATTGTGGCGGGCGAGGAAGTCGGGGTGAGGCTGGCGCTGTTGTAGTGCGAGCGGCGCGAAGGACGAGAGCATAAGGCTGACCCCGCCGCCGCGGATGACGCTCGAGCAGGCCATGGCCTACATCCAGGACGACGAGCTGGTCGAGGTGAATCGATCCGGCTTGGGAAGCGGTACCCGGGGCTAATTAGTGACAGTATATATTTACAGGCAGATGCACAGCCACTCACCGCGCCGGTAAATATATACTGTCACGGTTTATTCCCCGTCATCTCGCGCGGGTGGCTGGACCCGCGGCTGGGCGGGCGCCCCCGCCTTCAACGCTGCCGGTCGGATATGGGCATTCCGAACGTGATCCAGAAGCCGTTGATGTCGCGGATTGCGAATTCCCGGTTTCCGTAGAATGTGTCGTTCAGATCTGCGACAATCTCGACTTTGTCCTTCAGTCGGAGATACAGCTCGTCCGGGTCCGTGTAGACGTACAGATCGACGTCCCGCCGATCCCTTTCGGCTTCGTGACCTCCACCGTTGAGCATCACGATGCTTCCGCCGAACCGGACGATCGCGAAGGTTATTTCGCATTCATCCTCGTAGGTTTCTTCCCTTCTGAAACCGATGCTTTCGTAGAAGGCGATCGTCCTCGGCAAGTCCGGGACGTGGAGCATTGGAACGACTTGCTGGTTCATTGGAGCCTCCTCTCGCGGTGTTGACTATGCGCCGGCGATCACAGGCGATCGGCGCGGTTCGCGCTCTCCTCCGCGCCCATTGGGACCCCGGCTCGTTCGTACAGGGATCGCGCCTCGTTCCACAGTCCAAGCGCTTCATCGCCGCGGCCTTGCTTCTCCCGCAACATTGCGATCGATCTGAGAGCATTGGCGAAGTCGAGAGGGGCCGCATCGGCCCGGTTTCGATAGACGGCCAGCGCCTCCTCATAGCAGCCGTCGGCCGTCTCCAGCCGGCAGGAATCCTGGTGGATGTCGCCGATGTGCCGAAGCCGGTGGGCGAGGCCGAGCGGATCGTCCGCCTGCCGGGCAAGCTCCGCCGCCTCCGAATAACAGGCCAGCGCGGACGGGATTTCTCCGAGATCGCGTTCGATCTGGCCGAGCCTGGCGAGCAACCGTCCGAGCCGCCACCGGTCATCGCTCTCCCGCGCAAGCGCAACGGCTTGCACCAGGAGCGGGCGGGCGCCGACGGAATCTCCCTTCAGCCGGAGTCGGCCCCCCTCGGCGAAAAGTCGCTCGGCTTCGCTCATCCGCTCCCCGTCCCTCGCGCCCGGACTCGCCTCCAGATAAGCGGCGATGGCCGATCGGCCGCAATGCTTCGCCCAATCCAAAGGCGTGCCGTCGTGAATCGTGTCGCGCAAATCGAGGCGGGCGCCGTTCCTGACGAGCAGCCGCACGACCTCCTCATGCCCGTTCCAGACGGCCTGGTGCAAAGGCGTCGAATGGGAATGGGCCGAAGGCGGGTTGTAGCGGCTAGAATCCTCCCCCGCGTCGAGCAGCATCCTGATAATTTCCGCATGGCCGTGCTGCGCGGCGAAGGCGAGCGCGTAGTGCCGCTCGGCAGCGCTGCTCGCCTGGAACAGGGCTCGCGCCTCAGTCGAGCGGCCGAGAGCCGCGGCAACCGGCAAGGTAAGGCGAGCCCCGTGCCGCATGAGCGCCTCCGTCGCCCCGAACTCGCCATGCCCGAGGGCCGCGGTTACGGCGCGGTCTGCATCGGCGCCGTGAGCGCAAAGCAAGGCTATCAGCTCCTCCTGTACGCCGCACTCGCGCGCCACCCGTCCCGAGGCGACCAGCATCAGCGTTTCGTCGAGGCCGGCTTTGTCGGCCCTTGCGCCCGATTCGAGGATCAGGCGCGCGATCTCCACGATGTTCGGCGGCAGGCAATCGTGGCGGACGGGGTTTTCGGCGATGAAGCTGAGCAGGGCCGGGTTCCGGAAGTAATTCTCGCCCTCGAACATCACTCGGCGGGTCGCCAGACCGGGATGAGCCGCGAGATGGGCGGCGAGGCCCGCGACGTCGCCGTCGTCGATCAGGTCGACCGCGCGGCGGAAGTCGGGATCCTCGATTCGCCTGTGATGAGGGACCGGCGTGCCGGGCTCCGCCGGACCCTCCACCTTCGCCTTGAGCCGAGGCCAGCTGGCAAAGCCATATTCCCGGGCGACGGCGAAGAGGGCGTCGCTCCAGCGTAGCTCAGCCTCGGCGATGGCCAAGTCGTCGGCGCCTTCGAGACTCGGATGGAACTCGCGGAGGCGCTGGCAGGCCTGGGGGTCGCCGGCCGCGCGGTCGCGCAGCAGACGGCCGGCCTGCTTCTTGAACCAGTCGAGGCTGGGACGGGACGGAAACGCTTTGGTCGGCATACGAACCTCTCCCGGAGCGCCTGGATCCGCATGTGCAGGCGGGAAAGTCCGTCGATGTCACGCATACATTCGGGTGGGCATGGCCCTTTCCGCGGAACGGCGGCGCCAGTGCGCCGAAGCCAATCTGCCAGCGAGTGCGCGCCTTGGCAAGAATGGCGAGGCCGGCCCGCCGGTCGCCTAGGCCGCGGCCTGCCTTCGCGCCGGCGGATGCCCGCCGACCCAGCCTGCCGCTCCGGCCATGATCCCCGCGGCGAGGCCGAAGCTGACGACCAGGGACGTCGGAACCTGGGCGAGCGAGGCGTAGAGGGCCTCCCACCCGGGAGTCCGGCCGAGAGTCTCGAACAGGAGGCTGTGGAGAAGGATAAGTCCCCCGACGATGAGAAAGGGGCCTCCGTGCCTGGGCGCCCGCAGGTAGAGTAAGGCCGCGACCACGACGGCGATGCCGTCGGCGACGTGGACCCCATAGCCGAATCGATAGAAGGTCTCCGGCCCGGTGATCGCGAAGGGCGGCAGCGCCGGCATCACCCGCGACAGGATTGGTGGGAGAAGAAACAGGATCGGCGCGAGCATGTAGCGAGCGTGGATATGGACTTTCCTGCGCCATCTGATCGCCATGTAGAACAGGAAAGGCAAAGCGATCGACGATACCGTGTCGATCGCGCCCAGGCGGGCTCCGAAGAGGGCATAGAACGGATCCTGCCGGGCGCCGAACTTGTCCGCCATGGTCTGGAGAACGAGCAGGCCGCCCGTCAGAAAGACCGGGAACAAGGCGAGGCTCGTCAGGCCGGCGCTTCGGTGGAGGGCGATGCGGCGGTTATGGATGGTCCAGCTCTGGAGCGCGAGAAGCAGGATCCAGAGGGACGCGGTGATCCCATGGATGTGGAAGGCGTAGGGGGAGGCCATGAACTTCGAGAAGTAATTGGGCCAGAAGGCGAGGCCGGTGAGCGGGAACAGAAGCAGCAGATACCAATGGGCGTGGCGGTACGGCAATGTCGGTCTCCCCCCGGAGTCCGGGGCAGCCTAATCGCGCGCAGGGCAGTGCGCCAGTGACCCTTGCATAGGGAACCGGACGACGGGAGCTATTCCTGCCCTGTCTCCTTCTCGCTTTCCACCACCCAGATGAGGTTGCCGTCCCTGTCGGTGAGGCAGAAGGCGGGGAGGCCGTCCCAAATGTCGGTTCGGGGCTTCGTCAGGGAGGGGAAGATCCACTTCCAGCCCATCCGCGTGTTGGCGAAGCTGGCGTACCAGGCGGCGACGTCGGCTACGCGGATGACGCAGAGGCTCTGGTGCTGGACGTAACGATCGTCCGTATAGTCTATGTCGCTGAGGCGGAATTCGAGCTCGACCCCGCCCCGCTTCAGTCGAAGCCAGCGGTCTTCCGGGCCGGGCTCGCCGTCGACCGGCTCGAAGCCGAAATAGCGGTAGAATTTGCGGGTCCGAGCCAGGTCCCTGCTGGGAAGGGCGGGAACGGCCTTGTCGGTCAAGCCGGCCTCCGTGGCGAAGCGCGTTGCTGTCGTTCCTGCATAATTTCTCCTTTCCCAGGGCATCACTGCTGCAGGAGCCTGTGCGACAGGGGAAGCCGATAGTGTAAGGGCGAGGGCGAAACGATGGCGGGACAAATGCGAATGGACGGCAGCAGCGCGGCCCAGCGTTGGCGCATCGTGGTCTGGGGCGCAGCTGCGGCGCTGATGCTCGCGCCTGTGATCGCCACCCGTCTCACGGATGAAATGGCCTGGGATTCTTTCGATTTCATGCTCGTCGCAATCATGCTCGCCGCGGGCTGCGGCATTTGGGAGCTCGCCATGCGCAAGACCAGGAACTGGGCCTATTCGGCCGGCGCGATCGTCGCCCTGGGCGCCGCCTTCCTGCTCTTCGTCGTCAACGGGGCCGTCGGCTTCATCGGCAATGAGGACGATCCCGTGAACCTGCTCTTCTTCGGAGTCCTGACCCTGGCTTTCGGCGGACCGGTCATCGTCCGGTTCCGGCCGGCGGGCATGTCCCGGGCCATGGCCGTCACGGCCGGAGCGCAGGTCGCGGCCGCAGCGCTCGCCGTCGCGATGGTGCCGGACTTGAAGGGCTTCGCGGTTGGGACGGCGATGTTCGTCCCGCTCTGGCTGCTCGCGTCCTGGCTGTTCGCCCGGGCGGCGAGGGACGAGGTCGCCTAGGCGGGCTTGCCGGAATTGTCGTCCGGCTCGCCGCGCAGGCGCTTGAGCTCGGCCTCGATCCTCGCCAGGCCTTCGAGGATGTGGATCTGCTCCTCGTGGGTGAAGGCGTCGCGATTCTCGTTCAGCCGGTCGACGAGGCGGACGATGATCAGGGGCGCGACCCCGAATATCGAGATGTGCATCAGGACGAAGGCGAGGATCTGGCCGCCGAATGACTTGGGCGCGATGTCGCCATAGCCGGTGGAGGTGGCGGTCGCGCCGGCCCAGTAGAGGCTGGTCAGGAAATCCTGCCGTTCGAGCAGCATGAACAGCAAGGTGCAACCGAGCAGAAGGACGCAATAGAGGAAGGCCAGCTCCTTCAGAGTGTCGGTCGCCGCCCGCAATTTCTTCATGATCAGCCCCTTATCACATGCGGGAGGAACCGCGCCCGGTTGCCGGTGATGAGGCCGTCCTCCCTGATGCCGATTCCGGCCGCCTCGCCGTCCACCACCCAGCTCCCGAGCACCGGATAGCCGCCGCCGAAATCGCGAAGCGGATAGAGCTCCTGGTAGATGGTGAGGCCTTCGCGATACGCGCCCTGGCTCTGGGCGACGGTGCGGCCGCCGTCCACCACCTCGATGTTCGCGCCTTCGCGGGCGAGGAAGGGCTTGGCGACGTAGGATCCGCCGATCCTCTCCCGCCGCACCGACGCAGCGAGGAGGTTCGGGTGGTTGGGAAACATCGTCCAGAGGATCTGGAGGATCGCCTTGTTGCTCCAGATCATCTTCCAGATCGGCTCGATCCAGGCGGTTTGCGGAAGCCTGCGGACGATGTCCTCCCCGTAAGCCTCGGCGACGATCCACTCCCACGGATAAAGCTTGAA
>DASVVM010000017.1:0-76796 GCA_036386555.1 Allosphingosinicella sp. | reverse complement strand
ACTGTTATTCCGAACCTAAGGGCAGATTCCCACGCGTTACGCACCCGTGCGCCACTAGACCCGAAGGTCTCGTTCGACTTGCATGTGTTAGGCATGCCGCCAGCGTTCGTTCTGAGCCAGAATCAAACTCTCAAGTTAATGACCGACAACCACTCCGGGGGAAAACCCGAAGAAGAGGCCGGCATCTCTGGGAGCCGTTCCTGCACTTCACATATACTGTGGATATGTAACGAGACATGTAGGACCGATCCCTGAAGCAAGCTTCATAGGAACGACCTTTGGAACGGCTTGGCTTTAACCGACCAACGACACCCAGAGGCTGTCGCTGACCGGGGCCGCCGCCCACATGTCCCTTCATCTTAACCGACAATGTCAAAGAGCCGCGACTTCCTCTCCCCTATGACCGGGGCAACCGGGTTACCGATTGAGAAGACGCAGACGGGTCGGGCAAAACCGCCCCGCCGGTGAAGGGCCATATATGGAGGCGATTTGCCCCCGTCAATGGCTTTTTTCGGAAACTTCCCAACCTTGGCAAGACTTGCCAGATCCGGCGCCGAAGCGCCGGCGCCGCGCCCTCGTGCCGGCCTGGACCGGGAGGGGATGCGGAGCTGGAGGGTTTCCGAAAAACCGCGATCCGTCGCCGGGCCGCGCCTTCTTGAACCTATTTAGTCGGGACTGATCCCGCCTTCAAGGCCCTCGTGCAACTTTTCAAAGATGTCAGCGACTTAGCGCCCGGAGGTACCGGCCGTCGCCAACGAGGGGCTGATCTAGGTAAGGTTCCTCCTTGTGGCAACCCCCCGAATCGGATGTTCGGATCAAAAATTTGCATTGCGGACGGCTTCTCTCGTCATCCCGGCAAAGCCGGAACCCCAGGACGAGACGTCTCGGCGGGTCTCCCCGAGGTCCCGGCTTTCGCCGGGATGACGACGTGAGGGTCGATCCGCCTCTTGGCGCCGACCGCGAATCTAGGCGCTCTGGATATAGGCGCGCATCGCCTCCGCTTCCTGCTCGATCTGGCTGATCCGGTAGGCGACGAGATCCCCGATCGAGACGAAGCCGATCAGCCTCTCCCCGTCGACCACCGGGAGATGCCGGATCCGGCGCTTGGTCATCTGCGACAAGGCCGCGAGGATCGAGACTTTCGATTCGATGGTGATGGCCGGCGCCGTCATCACCCGGCTCACCGGCCAGTCCAGCATCGCGGCGCCGTCGCTCGAGAGGCAGTAGATGACGTCGCGCTCCGACATGATCCCCACGACCCGCTCGCCGTCGAGCACCGGCATCGCCCCGATCTTCTTCTCGGCGAGCAGGGCGACGGCATCGCGAACAGGCGTCGCCGCCTCGACGCTGACGATATCGTGGCCCTTCCCTTCTAGTATCGCGGAGATGGTCATGCCGGGCTCCCTTGATCCGTCGTTCCAGCCGACTCGGCCGGATGATCCCATGAGTGGCCGGGAAAGGAAAGCCGGGAGCGTCCGCCGGCCGTTTCGGCCGGCTCTCCCGCGGCATGCATCCGTTTCGGGCCTTATTGTCTTTGACTTGGGTTAATCGACCTGTGCCCATCACAGGTTGGCGGTCGCCGCTCGAGGCATAATCCCGCCGAGGAGAGCGAAAATGGCAGATGTCGGTCTTTACAGAGCGTCGCCGGTCGTGAAATGCGACGTGAAGGCGGGCGGCGCGACGCTCGAATTCGAGCTCGTCGTCGACGCCACGAACGGCCACGTCTACGGCAGAGGGCGGGTCAAGCAGGCGGTCACTCCTCCCGGCGGCGACCTGCCGATCCCGGTCGTCACCGGCCAGGTCCGCCATACCGGGCTGGGCAAGGACCAGCTGCTGGTCGCGCTCAAGGGTAAATATGGGATTCCGGGCCCGCCGCCGACCATCGCCATCAGCCAGGGCCTGATGACCGCGGCGCTGGTGCTCGATGCCAAATGGAACGGCCACGGCAGCTTCACCTACGGCGTCGACGGCGATCAATCCTGTCGCGAGGCGACGGTCACCAACAAGAACTAGGAGGCGGGCGCCTCCGCCCAGTCCTGGTCGGCGATCGGAGCCCGCCGCTCCGGTCGCCGCAATTCTTTAAGCGGTGGCGACTTGATGATCGGCGCCGACCGCGCCACATGGCGGCCATGCCCCAGCACGATCCCCTGCCGACCAAGGCCGAAGCCCCGGCACTCGCCTGGTCCCGCTACAGGAAGATGATGAAGTGGATGGCGCTCGCATCCGCGATCGCCGCCGCGCTCGCAGTTGCATGGCTGAAGGCGACGAGCGATGCGATGCCCTGGCAGATGGTGCTCGCGACGGTCGCCGGAGTGGGACTGTCGGTCCTGCTCGGCACCGCCTTGATGGGCCTCGTCTTCCTGTCCGACCGGACCGGCCATGACGAGGCGGCTTCGGGCAAGGAGGGCCAGCGGTGAGCCAAGGCGGGCTTGGCGAGGAGCGGCGCGAGCCGATATTGCGGGTGGTGCCCCGGCCGGGCGACATCAACTCGAACGGTCATATTTTCGGCGGATGGGTGCTCAGCCAGATGGACATCGCCGCAGGCATCGTCGCGTCGCGCCGGGCGGACGGCCCGGTCGCCACCGTCGCCATCGAGGCGATGGAGTTCATCGCGCCGATCCTGCTCCACGACATCATCTCGGTCTATGCGTGGATCGAGCGCACCGGCCGCTCGTCGATGGCGATCAGGATCGAGGTGATCGCCGACCGCGACCGCGGCAGCCGCCAGGTCAAGGTCACGGAAGGAGTCTTCACCTTCGTCGCCCTCGACGCCGACAACCGCCCGAGGCCCCTGCCGGCCGTCTGAGCCGGCTGCCTGGGAAAGCCGCTCAGACCGTCGTATAGGCGCCGACGTACCAGCCACCGCCCTGGTCGATGCACCATTCGGTCGTGACGTCCTCGAAGGTGCAATAGACCCGGATCGACAATCCGCCGCCGCCCATCCAGCAGGTCGCCGACACCGCTTCCCCGCTCGCCTTGAAGCTCCCGTCCGTCCACCCGCTTCCGTCCCAGCAACGTTCCGTCACATTATAGCCGTCGGTCGAATAGACTCGGATGTGGACCTGGTCGCCGGTGAGCCAGTTCACCGCCGCAGTCGATATCGGAGTGCTCGGAGTCGTCGCCATCACTTCCTCCTCGGTTCGTGATCCGCGGACAGTAATCGACTCGACGCGGATCAGACGAGGGTCGGGCATGCCGCCACGATAGGCAAGAATTTAATTACGGGGACGAAATATCCGCTCTTGATCCGGCAAGGCGAAGATGGCGGAAGGCGGGTTCACCTCAGTCGCGCTCGACGAGAGTGCCGGCCCGGGCGCGCCGGGCGGGGCTAATCGACGCTCTTCCGGCGGAAGCGCAGGCTGGCGCTTCCGTTGGCAGGCAGCTTCACCCGCCACAGCGGCCTTCCGTCGCGCTCCGGCAGGCGCTTTCCGATCGCCTGGGGAGCGTCGTCGTTCCAGATCCAGAGCTCCATCTCCGCCATGACGGCATAGGGCTTGGCGTTGGTCAGGGTGATCCGATATTCGTCCCAATCGGCGCCGTCCTTCTCTTTGACGACGGTTGAGACGACATCGGTCGAAACCCCGCTGTCGACCTCGACCGGCTCGCCGACGGCGGTGTCGGACATCTGGCCGCGGCCGACCAGGACGCGGCGTCCCGAATGGGATTCGTAAAAGTCGATCCGGCCCGCGGGGAGCGGCAGGCCCAGCCGTTCCTCCTCTCGATTGCGCGTGACGAGGGTGGGCGAGAGGCCCCGCGTCTCCTCCCTGTGGACCAGACCCCGATAGGCGATCTCGACCGGGATTCGGGTGCGGCGGAGCAGCGCCACCTGCTTCTGGCTCTTCGCCGCGACCGTGACAGGCTCGGGAATCCGGTAAAGCTTGAGGTCGCCGAGCTCCTCCTGCCGGGCCTGAAAGAGCTGTTCCGAGCCGATCGACATCATGGGCACCGCCGATTCCAGATTGGCGCGCGCCACCCGCGAACCCTTGACCATGATCTCCATCGGCGGCGGCGGCGGCGGCTGGAACTCGGTGAGGTCGCTCGTGGTCGTGCCTTGCGGCCAGCATTGGAGGTTGATCGGCGGCGCCTCGGCCAGCCGGCGCTCCGCCTCCTCCCGGTTGAGCCTGCCGGCGACCGCCTGCGTTTCCGCCTCGACGAAGCCGGTCGGATCGCCGTTGGCGAGGGTCAGCCAGGCGAACAGATCGATCCGGCGCCGGTCGGGCGACACCTCGGCGATGTAATCGGCCTGCCAGTCGAAGCCCGCGGCGAGATAGGACAAGGTGATCGTGGCGCGGGCGGCGGCCTTGGCGCGGGTGCGCACGGAAAGCGTGGGCCTGGCCGACAGCCCCGGCGGCACCCGCTCGCAGACCAGAGTCTCGGGCAGGCCGGTGCAGCGCAGGGCCTCGATTCCCGAAGGGGTTTCGAGGACCACGGCGCCTCCCGCGCCGGAGCGGATCACCGCCTCCGTCTCGCTCACTTCGCCGGTGGCCGGGGAGGTCCGGCGGATGTGGACCCTGCGGCCGAGCGAGGCGTCGAGCAGGCTGCCCGGGGAAAGCAGCCAGCTGTCCTGATTCTTTTCGACCACGCCGTCGGGCAGGCCGGTGACGATCGCGCTTTCCGGCTGGATTCCGCCGGCGACGCCTTCGAAGCGTATCTCCGAGTCGCCGGCCGGAATGTCGACGGTCCGCCGCTCGGTGATGAGGGCATAGCCGTTCAGCCAGCCCAGGTTGAAGGGCTGGTCGGCGCCTCGGTTGGGGTCGCGGTAGACGGTGACGGACACCTTTTCGGGCCCCGGCGAGCTGAACCCCGCCTGGCCCGAGGCGGGCGCCGCGACCATGAGGGTCAGCCCGGCGAAGAGGCGCGCCAGCCCCATCGCCCGGATCAGTAGCGCGAGTCGAACGTGGCGGTGACGACGGCCTCGCCATTGGCCGGAACGGAGACCCGCCAGAGGACGTCGTCGGCGGAGCGCCGCTCGCCCGGCTGGCTCTGCTCGACGATTCGGACATCGCCCCAGAGGCCGTCCTGGATGAGATCGACGACGACGGGCTGCGGCTTCGCGTTGGTCAGCGTGTAGCGCATCGCGGTCCGCCAGCGGCTGCTGCTCATCTTCTCGCGGCTGACGACGACCGGCTGCACCTTCACGTCGAAGGCCTCGCCGGTCTTGATCGCGATGTCCGATCCCATCGGCGTGTGGCCGATCTGGTTCTCCCCGACGAACTGGGCGTTGCCGCGCGCGTCCTTCTGATAGACCCGGACCGTGCCGGCCGGGAGCGCATCGCCCAGGCCCTGGTCGCGCGAGCTCGAGAATTGCAGGACGGTGTCGGCGCTCCCGCCATTGTCGCGGGCCCCGAGCCAGGGATTGCGATAGACATAGGCGCGGCGCGCCGCGGCGGCGCTGACGTCGAGGAAGCTCACCTGCTTGGTCTGCTGGTTGGCGATCGTGGTACGCTCTTTCAGCGGATAGAGGTAGAAATCGCCGAGGCTCTCGCGATCCGGAGTTTCCGTTCCCGGACGGTTCCCCGGAGGCGGGGGCCGGCGGTAGCTTCGGTTGTCATAGCTCTCGCCGCGGCCGGCAATATTGCCGGCGACGAGCAGCGTGTCTGCGTTGGTGAAGGTGGTGCCGGTGGTGTTGGTGAGGGTAACCCAGCCCTGAACGTCGATCCGGCCCGCCGCCTCGTCGAACAGCGTGACGTAATCGGCTTTCCAGCCCATGCCGGGGGTAAGGTAGCTCAAGGTCACCGGCCGGGCCCCGGCCCGGGCAGCCTCGACGGTCACCGACAAGGTCGGCCGGGCGCGCAGGTTTTCCGGCACCCGGTCGAAGATGACCCGGACCGGAAGGCCGTCGTCGCGAAGCACCTCGATCCGCTCGCCGATCTGGAGGACGACCCCGCCGTTGACCGCGAGCACCCTGGCCCGCTCCCTCTGCTCCGCGCCGGTGGCCGGATTGGTGCGCACCAGGGTGATGGTCTCGCCGACCGCTTTCTCCATCAGCTTGGAAGGCGAGAGCAGGTCGAAATCGAAATTCTGCTCGATGACGCCGACATCGGATCCGCTCAGAGTAACGGTCTCGGCGCTGATCTGCCCGGACACGTTGGGAAATTCCTGCCTCGAGCGGCCCGCCGGGAGGCTCAGCTGGCGGGTGTCCTGAACCAGCGCCAGATTCTGGTTGTAGACGGTGACCTTGAGGTCGCTCTGGGCGGCCTGCCCGAAGGCCGGAGCTGCGAGGCAGGCGGCGAGCAGGAGGATCGGGCGACGCATGGACAGGCTCCCTGGCTTCTTCGGCCCGGAGAATGTTACAATGTCACCTGATCGTCAACCGCGTTGACGCTGAACGAAAGCGGCGGCCCTTCCGGGACCGCCACTCTCTCTCCTGCAAGTGCCTTAGCTCAGGCCGCGGGAGCGATGTCCGCGTCGCCGTCCTCGCGGGGGCGGCGGGTCCGGCGGCGCGGCGCCTTGGCCGGAGCGTCGCCTTCGATCACCGCGATCGCCGGCGGAAGCACGTCGAGCGAAATGCGCTCGTCGGAGTCGTTTTGCGCCTGCACCCGGGGCTCCGGGCGTTCGCGACGCGGACGCAGGCCCTCCGGCCGGCGCTCGCCGTTGCGCTCCTCGCGAGCCTGGAATTCACGGCGCGGACGTTCCGGCTGCTCGGCGCGCTCCGGACGGTCGTTGCGCTCCGGGCGGTCGTTGCGCTCCGGACGCTCGGCCCGCTCCGTGCGGTAGCCGCGGTCTTCGCGGTTGCCGCGATCTTCGCGATTGCCGCGATCGTCGCGATTGCCACGGTCGTCGCGGATGTGGCGGTCGCCTTCATCCTCGTCGCCGTCGTCGCCCTCGGCGGCCATCGAATCGTCCTGATCCTCGTCCTCGTCGGACCCGTAATCGTCGCGGGTCCGGCGCTGCTCCTCGAAGCGGGCTCGGTTCTCGTTCAAGACGCGATAATAATGCTCGGCGAACTGCAGCCAATATTCCGACTGCACACGGTCGCCCTGAAGCTGGGCGTCGCGGGCCAGCGACTTGTATTTCTCAAGCAGCTGGGCGGCATTGCCGCGCGAGCGGTTGTCCTGCCGGTTGCCCACATTGGGCGATTGGTTCGGCGAACGGGGTCCGCTGCCGCCGCGGCCGCGACGGCGGCCGTTCTGACGATTGTTTATCAAATGTAGGTCCTCGTCCTCGTGGTCCTATTCACGCCACCGTGACAACCGGGCCCCTCCCGGCCGCTTATTTAAGCACGACACCCGGGCAGGGCCGCGCACGCGGCCTCCGCCACCTCACGCTGCGAACGTCCTGAGACGTCTAAGCAATCGGGGGTCGGCGACGGATGGCCTCACGCATGTTTCGCTGTGAAGTGCCCCGTCCCTGAACCCCTATGTAGCTATGCCCGCAACGAAATCCAAGCGGAAAGATGATGACGTGGATTAACGGCTTAGCAGCAGGCAGCGCTCGATATTCTTAAGGTCCTTGCGTGAGGATAGGGTTAATCCCGAACCCTCGAACAAATCCGCCACGGCCTCGCGCTGGCCGGCCCCGAGTTCGAGACAGGCGAGACCGCCCGGGGCGAGCAACAGGGGGATTTGAGGGGCGAGGCGGCGATATTCGGAGAGGCCGTCGGCGGCTGCGAACAAGGCTTCGGGCGGCTCCCACTCGGCCACGTCGCGGGGAAGATCGGCGCCGCTCGCGACATAGGGCGGGTTGCACAGGATGAGGTCGAAGCGCTCCTCCACCCCCTCCGCCCAATCGCCTTTCCTGAAATCCGCCCGGCCGGACAGGCCGAACCGCTCGGCGTTGCGGCAGGCATAGCCGAGCGCGGCTTCGGAACAGTCGATCCCCAGGCCGGTCGCGCCGGGCCACTGATCGAGGGCGGCGAGCAGCAGCGTGCCGGGGCCGGTGCCGAGGTCGAGGATCCGCTTCGGGCCGGCCGGACCGAAATGCGACAGCGCGGCCTCGATCAGGCTTTCGCTGTCGGGCCTGGGGACGAGGACTCCCGGGCCGACCTCCATCTCGATCGTCCAGAAGCCCCGGCGACCGGTGATGTAGGCGACGGGCTCGCCGGCCTCGCGACGGGCGAGGAGGGCGGCGAAGGCGGGAGGCGGCTCGCGGTCCAGCCCGCGCAGCAGCATGGTCTCGCGTTCGACTCCCAGTGCATGGGCCATGAGCAGCTCCGCATCGAGACGGGGGGTGTCGCTGTGCGGGGCGAGGGTGGAGGCCGCCGCCGCGAGGTCGGCCGCAATGCTCGTCCCCCCTGGCGCCGAAGGCGATGAGGAGGGGGACCGGACGACGTCCGATGGAGGGGCCTTGCCGACGCCGTCCGCCCCTCCACCGCGCTTGGCGCGGTCCCCCTCCCCATGGAGCTCCGCCCCATGGGGAGGATTAGTTTTCATCCAAACTCGACAGGCGCTCGGCCTCGTCCTCCGAGATGAGCGCTCCGATCAGCTCGTCGAGCTGGCCTTCCAGGATTTCGGGCAGGCGGTGGAGCGTGAGGTTTATCCGGTGGTCGGTCACCCGGCCCTGCGGGAAATTGTAGGTGCGGATCCGCTCCGAGCGGTCGCCGGAGCCGACCATCGACTTGCGCGCCCCGGCGCGCTCCGAAGCGAGCCTCTCGCGCTCCTGCTCGTAGAGTCGGGTGCGGAGCACCTTCAGGGCCTTGGCCTTGTTCTTGTGCTGCGACTTCTCGTCCTGCTGGATGACGACGAGGCCGGTAGGCAGGTGGGTGATCCGGACGGCGCTGTCGGTGGTGTTGACCGACTGGCCGCCCGGGCCGGACGACCGATAGACGTCGATCCTCAGGTCCTTGGCCTCGTCGATCTGGACGTCGACCTCTTCCGCCTCGGGCAGAACCGCGACCGTCGCGGCGGAGGTATGGATCCGGCCGCCGCTCTCGGTGACGGGCACGCGCTGAACGCGATGGACCCCGCTTTCATATTTCAGCCGGGCGAACACGCCCTGCCCCCGCACCGAGGCGACGACTTCCTTATAGCCGCCCACCTCCGCCGAGCTGGCCGAGATGAGCTCGACCTTCCAGCCCTGGTTCTCGGCATAACGCTGGTACATCCGGAAGAGGTCGCCGGCGAACAGGGCGGCCTCGTCGCCGCCGGTGCCAGCGCGGATCTCGAGCATGGCGGGGCGCTGGTCGGCGGCGTCGCTGGGCAGGAGCTTGAGCGCGAGCGCCCGTTCCGCCTCGGGCAATTGCGCCTGGAGGCCGTTCAGCTCCTCGGTGGCCATCTCGCGGATTTCCGGGTTCGGATCCTGGAGCATCTCCCCGAGAAGCTCGATCTCCGCCCGGATCCGCCGCACCTCGCGCGCGGCGGCCGCGACCGGCTCGATCTCCGCATAATCCTTGGAGAGCCGGACGAACTCGTCGGGCGCGAGCGCCGGCGACGACATGGCGTTCTGAAGCTCCTCGCGCCGCGCCTCGATCGCGGAGATCCGTTCGGCGGAGATGCTCGTCATTGCGGGCGCACTGCCTCGGCCAATTGCGTCAGAGCCACATTCCTCTGCTCGCCCGACCACAAATCCTTCACCGCCGCCTCGCCACGAGCGAGCTCATCGTCGCCGAGGATGACGGCGTAGCGGGCGCCGCTCGAATCCGCCTTTTGCATCCGCTTCTTCATATTGCCTTTGTAGGCCATCTCGCACGCGATCCCGGCGCGGCGGAGCTGGGCGACGAGGCCGACCGCGGCGGTCTCCGCCGCCGGTCCGAGCGGCACCAGAGCGGCGTCGACGCCCGGCCTGAGGGGGGGCTCGATCAGCATCCCCAGCCGCTCGATTCCCGCCGCCCAGCCGACCGCGGGCGTGTGCGGACCGCCGAGGCTCTCCATCAGCCCGTCATAGCGGCCGCCGGCGATCACCGCGCTCTGCGCTCCCAGATCCTCGGTGACGAACTCGAAGGCGGTATGGCGGTAATAGTCGAGGCCCCGGACGAGGCGCGGGTCGCGCTTCCAGACGATCCCGGCGGAGTCGAGGCCGGCGGTCACCCTGGCGAAATAGTCGGAGGCTTCCGGGGTCAGGAAATCGTCGACCGCCGGCGATGAGTCGACGATGGGCCAGTCCTGATGCTCCTTGCTGTCGAGGATCCGCAGCGGGTTCTTCTCGAGCCGGGCCCGGCTCTCGGCGGAGAAGTCGCCCCGGTGATCCTGAAAATAATCAACCAGGGCGGCCCGCCAGGAGTCGCGGGTGGCGGGATCGCCGAGCGTGTTGAGCTTGAGGTCGACCCGCTCGCCGATGCCGAGCTCGGCGAGCAGCTGCGCACCCATGGCGATCAGCTCGACGTCGGACGCGGGCTCGCCGGCGCCGATGATCTCGGCGTCGAGCTGATGGAACTGGCGGTAGCGGCCTTTCTGCGGCCGCTCGTAGCGGAAGGCGGGGCCGTGGGTGGCGATCTTGACCGGCGCATTCTGCTGCCAGCCTTCCGACAGATAGGCGCGGCAGATTCCGGCGGTGAACTCGGGCCTCAAGGTGAGGCTGTCGCCGCCGCGGTCCTCGAAGCTGTACATTTCCTTCGAGACGATGTCGGTGGTCTCGCCGATCGAGCGGGCGAAGACGGCGGTGCTCTCGAACACCGGCATCTCGACCCGTCCGAAGCCGTACAGCCTGCGGACGCGCTCGAACGCCGCGACGACCGTTTGGAAGCGGTCGGCGTCCTCACCCCAGATGTCCTGGGTACCTCTGATCCTTTGCGGGCCCTTGCTCATCGGCGGGGCCTTAGCATTTTTGCGGGGCGGGGGAAGGCATGCGCCCCTTAATTCCTCCCCCGGTTTCCCGGGGGAGGGGGACCGCGCGGAGCGCGGTGGAGGGGTTCTTCGAACTCCGTAAGGCCCCTCCACCATGCTTCGCATGGCCCCCCTCCCCTGCAAATGCAGGGGAGGATTTAAGAGGCGACGGCTGGACGCGACGCTCAAGAGGCGGCATCGGAACGGAAAATTCCAGGAGAGTCGCAAACATGCGCCGCACCGCCCCCGTCCTCGCCCTTGCCCTGCTCGCCACCGCCGCGTCCGCCCAGCGGGGGCCGGAATTCAGCTCGTCGGAATCCGCCACCGCCAACACCAAGGCGGCGCTGAAGCGGATCAAGGCGCTCAATCCGCGGATCAACGCCGTCATCGCCGTCGATCCGACCGCGCTCGACCAGGCGCGGACCCTGGACCGGATCCGGCGCGCGCGCGGGCCGCTGTTCGGGATGCCGATTCTGATCAAGGACAATATCGAAACCATAGGGCCGCTGCCCACCACGGCGGGGAGCCTTGCGCTGGCGCAGAACGTGACCAACCGCGACGCGCCTCTCGTGGCCCGGCTTCGGCAGGCCGGCGCAGTGATCGTCGGCAAGGCCAATTTGTCGGAATGGGCGAACATCCGGGACAACGACAGCATCTCGGGCTGGAGCGCGGTGGGAGGCCAGACCCGCAACCCCCATGCGCTCAACCGCAACGGCTGCGGATCGAGCACCGGCAGCGGCTCGGCGGTCGCGGCCGGGATGGTGCCCGCGGCCATCGGCACCGAGACGGACGGATCGATCACCTGCCCGGCCGCGATCAACGGCATCGTCGGCTTCAAGCCGACCGTAGGCCTGGTCAGCCGCACCCACGTCATCCCGATCAGCCACAGCCAGGACACGCCCGGGCCGATGACCCGGACGGTGCGCGACGCCGCCCTCGTGCTCTCCGCGATCGCCGGAAGCGACCCGGCCGACCCGCAGACCCGCGAGGCGGATTCGCGCCGCTCCGATTACGCGGCCGGGCTCGCGGCCGATTCGCTGCGCGGGAAGAGGATCGGCGTGATGCGCTTCGCCAGCGGCTTCGGCACCGACGGGCCGTTCGAGGCTGCGCTTCAAACGCTGAGGGCCCAGGGCGCGGTGTTGGTCGAGATCGCCAAGTTCGACCGGAAGCCCGAAATGGGCCAGGGCGAGTTCAAGGTCCTTCTCACCGAGCTCAAGGCCGATTTGAACGCCTATCTCGCGACCACCCCACCGACCGTCAGGACCAGGACCCTTGCCGAGGTCATCGCCTTCAACAAGGGCTCGGCGCGCGAGCTCGCCTTGTTCGGCCAGGACACGTTCGAGCAGGCGGAGAAGACCAAGGGCCTCGACGACCCCGATTACAGGAAGGCGCGGGAAACGAGCCTGAGGCTGGCCGGGGCGGAGGGCATCGACAAGATGCTCAAGGACAACAATGTCGTCGCCCTCGTCGGACCCACCATGCCTCCGGCCTGGCCGATCGACGCGGTCAACGGCGACCAGATTTCCGGCGGAGGCGCCGGCGGCTTCGCCGCGGTCGCGGGCTATCCGCACCTCACCGTTCCGATGGGCCATGTGAAGGGGCTTCCCGTGGGCCTGAGCTTCATCGGCCCGAAATGGTCCGACGGGATGATCCTGTCGCTCGGCTATGCCTATGAGCAGGCGTCGAGGAAGCGGATCGAGCCGCGCTTCCTTCCCTCGATCGAGGACAGCCCGGAGGTGGCGCCGCTGATGAGGCCCGCGCGGCTATCCTCAAGGGGATTGTGACCCGCTTTTCCGAACCGGTCTATCCGCGGCCCGAGCTGCCGCCGCGCGAGGCGCTGGCCGCTTATTATCGCGCCGCGGGACCGCTGATGCTGCCGTTCCTGGAGCGGCGGCCCCTGAACCTGTTCCGATGCTCGGGAGAACGCTGCTTCTTCCAGCGCAACCGCGACCATCCGCCGACCGGCGAGGGCTTCTTCCGACCGCCGATCCGGCAGGTCCCGATCGTACAGAAGAACGGGCGGACCGAATCCTATCTCCATGTCGACGACGTCGAAGGCATAATCGCCTGCGTCGAGGCGAAGGCCATCGAATTCCATGCCTGGGGCTGCCGGGTCGACGATCTGGAGCGGCCCGACCGGATCGCGATCGACCTCGATCCGGGCGAAGGGGTCGGATTCGCCCAGGTACGCGACGGGGCGTCGCAGATCCGTCAGTCGCTGGCCGCGATCGGTCTCGAAAGCTGGCCGCTGCTCACCGGCGGCAAGGGCGCCCACGTCGTCGTTCCGATCCGGCCCGAGGCGGGCTGGGACTCGGTGCGCGCCTTCGCCAGCCGCTTCTGCGCCGCGCTCGCCGGCCTGCTTCCCGACCGGTTCACGGTGGCTCTGCCCAAGAAGGAGCGGGGCGGCCGGATCTTCCTCGATTACCTGCGCAATCAACGCACCGCGACGGCGATCATGCCCTGGTCGCTGCGGGCCCGGGAAGGCGCGCCGGTGGCGACGCCGGTGAACTGGGACGAGTTCGAGAAGGCCCGGAGCGCCGTCGCGATGACGTTCGCAGACATCGCCGAAGCGAAGCAGCGGGCCCGCAGGCTGCGCGGCTGGGGGGTGAGCGATCAGTCCCTGCCGGACATCTGATCCCGTCATCCCGGCGGAAGCCGGGATCTCGGGGAGGCCCGCCGAGCCTTATCCGGCCGGAGGTCCCGGCTTTCGCCGGAATGACGATCTGGGCCGCTTCCTCGCCGCGCCCCGCGCCCCCGCCTCCACCGCCAGCGCGGCCCAGCGCCGCATCGCGTCGGGATCGTCGTAGACGTCCTGGGGCGCCCGGCGGTAGTTCATGGTGTCGACCTTGCCGTCCTTGAAGGTCACGCTGAACTTCTCGCACCCCTCGGCGTCCCAGATCGCGTCGCTCTCGCCATCCGCCTTGAGCCAGATCTCGCCCTCGTCGAGGATCGCGAACACCGTGCCGTCGAGGTAGAGCGTCGCACCGCCCATCATCTTCCTCATGGTGACCGCCCCCAGCGGCTCCAAAGCCTCCTGCACCCAGGCGTAGAGGCCTTCGTCGAAGCTCATCCGGCGGTCAGCCTCAGCCCGACGATGCAGGCGATGAGCGCGAGGAGGAGGAGGATCCGGATCGAATTGACCGGCTCGCCGAACCAGAGAATCCCGACCAGCACCGTCCCCGCCGCGCCGATCCCGCCCCAGATCGCGTAGGCGGTGCCCATCGGGATGTCGCGGGCGGCGCGCTCCAGCAAGCCCATGGACAAGGTCACGGAGGCGAGGAATCCGAGCGTCCAGGGCAGGTTCCGGAAGCCGTCGACGAAGCGGAGGCAGGTGGTGAAGCCGACCTCGAAGAGTCCGCCGAGGATGAGGAGCAGCCAAGCCATCAGGCGCCCGCCTCGACCGCGGGCATCGGCGCCCGGCTCGGCCTCGTCGCGACCCAGCAGGCGACGACGATCATCGCCGCTCCGACCAGGGTGAGCGGCTGGATCGGCTCGGCGAAGACCAGCCAGCCGAAGATCGCCGCCCACAGGAAGCCGGTATATTCGACCGGCGCGAGCCGCTGAGCCTCGGCGCGGGCATAGGCCCAGGACAGGAGCATCAGCGATCCGAAGGCGAGCGCGGCGGCTGCCAGGATCGCGGGCACCTGCGCCGGCGGCGGTGGAGTGGCGAGGAAGGGCGCTGCAAGGACGAAGCACAAGGTCATGATCAGGGCGGTGAAGAAGGCGATCTCGACCGGCCCGGCGAGCTGCGCCTGCTGACGCATCAGGATGATGTTCCAGCCGTAGAGGCCGGCCGAGACGAGAATGGAGAGCGAACCGAGCAGCGCCTCCCGGCCGAGCTCGGCCTGAGCCTGGCCGGCGAGGATGACGACGACCCCGGCGAAGCCGAGCAGCGAGGCGAGGATGGCGGCCCGCTCGATCCGCTCCTTGAGCATCACCGCGGCGAGATAGAGGGCGATGAGGGGCGCCACGAAGGCCAGCGCTATCGCCTGGGCCATCGGCACCCGCGCCAGTCCCCAGAAGAAGGTCATCGCCATGACGCTGCCCATGATTCCGCGAATGAGGTGCACCCTGAGCGCGGCCCGGCCCGGGCGCGGCGACCGGCGAAGGAAGAAGACGGCCCCGCCGATGGCGGCCCCCGCAAGGGTCCGCCAAAGCAAAGCGTTATAGGTGCCGATGGCGAGCGACAGGCCCTTCATGAGTGCGTCCATGGTCGAGAAGAGCGCAATTCCCGCCGTCGCGACCGCGAAGGGGATGATGGGCCTGGGATGAAGCTCGGGCGCGCTCATGGCGCGTCCGATAGCGGCGGCCGCAGCCGCCGTCACGCCCGCCTAATAGATGCGCATCGTATCGCCGCGCATTTCGATCGAATAGCGGCCGAGATAATTCTGGCCGAGGAGCGAAATCTCGCTTCCCTCCAGTATCGCGCCCTCGACCTTGTGCGCTGCCTTGCCGTCGAGGCTCACCTCGTCGAGGATCACGAACTTGCCTCGAATCGGGCCTCCGGCACCCATTCCAACCGGCTCGTATTGCCCGCGGTCGAAACTGAGCCCGACCCGCTCCGCGTCGCGCTCGGTCAGCGCGACCCCGGTGGCTCCGGTGTCGACGAGGAAACGGACGAGCTCCCCGTTCACTTCCACGTCGGCGTAGAAATGGCCGCCGCCGCTCCGCTCGAGCACCGTCTCCTTCGGCACGTCGTCGCCGGCTTCGGCGGCGGCGGGCGGAGAGATTGCCGGCGCGGCTGGTTCCGCCGAGCGGCTCGACGGCCACGCAAGGCCGATGACTGCGCCTGCCGCGACGACGAGGACGAAAGCCTTCTGCATGGCCCGAGACTAGCGCGGGACGGTGAAGGAAGGCCTAAGGGTTGTCCCCCACCCTACTCCGCCGGATGGACGTGGGCGTGGCGATATTGCGGCCAGGCGTCGCGCGTCACCTTCAGGGAGGAGCGGAAGAAGAGGAAGGCGATGACGGCCGCGATGGCGATGTCCGGCCAGGGCGAGTGGGTGAAGGAGACCAGCACCGCCGCCGCGAGAACGCCGATATTGGCGAAGACGTCGTTGCGCGAGCATTCGAACGTGCTCGACAGGTTCACGTCGTGGCGGCGGTAGGGCCAGAGCAGGCCGACGCAGCTGAGGTTTGCGACCAGCGCCATCGTGCCGAAGATCAGCATGATCCCCGAAGCGGGCGGATGGCCCCAGATGATCTTGAGGACGATCTCGACGATCACGCCCAGGCCCAGCGCGAGGATGAACCCGGCCTTGACCAGGGCCATTCCGGCCCGCCACCTCAGGCTCCGTTCGAGCGCGTAGAGGCTGATCCCGTAGACGAGCCCGTCGCCGAGCATGTCCACCGAATCCGCCATCAAAGCCGCCGAATCGGCGATGATCCCGGCCCCGAACTCGAGCACGAACATCATCAGGTTGAGCATCATCACGACGACGAGGACCCGGCGGATGTCCTTGTGCAGGGCGATCCGCTCGAGCTCGTGGCCCTTCTCGTGGCAACAATGGGCGCTCATTCCGCCGCATCCGGTATCGGGGTGTCGATCATCGCCCTTTCGATCTCGGCCGCCTTGGCCTCTACCAGCCGGACGATGTGGTCGACCATCTCCTCGTCGCGGACGTGATGGTCGGTGACCCCCGACAGATAGACCATGTGCCTGCCGTTGCCGCCGCCGGTGATCCCGATGTCGGTCTCGCGAGCCTCGCCGGGCCCGTTGACGACGCAGCCGAGGACGGAAAGGGACATGGGCGTCCGTATATGCGCGAGCCGGCCCTCCAGAGCCTGAACGGTCCGGATGACGTCGAATCCCTGGCGGGCGCAGCTCGGGCAGGAGACGACCCGGACCCCCCGGTTGCGGATTCCGAGGCTCTTGAGAATCTCGAAGCCGACCCTGACCTCCTCCTCGGGCTCGGCCGACAGCGAGACCCGGATCGTGTCGCCGATGCCGAACCAGAGCAAAGCGCCGATCCCGATCGAGGATTTGACGGTGCCCCCGATCAGCCCTCCCGCTTCGGTGATCCCGAGGTGCAGCGGGCAGTCGACCGCTTCGGCGAGCTGCTGATAGGCGGCGACGGCGAGGAAGACGTCCGACGATTTGACCGCGACCTTATATTCGCGGAAATCGTGGTCCTCCAGTAGCCGGATATGGTCGAGAGCGCTTTCGACCAGGGCCTCCGGGCAGGGCTCGCCATATTTTTCCAGAAGGTCGCGCTCGAGGCTTCCGGCATTGACCCCGATGCGGATCGCGCAGCCGTTGGCCTTCGCCGCGTTCACCACCTCGCGCACCCGGTCGGCGGAACCGATGTTGCCGGGATTGATCCGAAGGCAGGCGGCGCCGGCGTCGGCAGCCTCGAGCGCGCGCTTGTAGTGGAAATGGATGTCGGCGACGATCGGCACCCGGGCGGCCCGCACGATCTGCCTCAGCGCCCTCGTCGAATCCTCGTCGGGGCAGGAGACCCTGACGATGTCCGCCCCGGCCTCCTCGCAGCGCCGGATCTGGTCGACCGTGGCCCGGACGTCGGCCGTGACCGTATTGGTCATGGTCTGGACGGTGACCGGCGCGTCGCCGCCCACCGGCACGGAGCCGACCATGATCTGGCGGGACTGACGACGCGCGATATCGCGCCACGGGCGGATGCTCATCCGCTCCATATAGGCGGTTGAAAGGGCCGGCGAAAGCCGCACCGAAATGGACGTAATTCGGCGAAGGTGTGAATTTCTCCCTCCCTGGAAGGGAGGGGCCGGGGGTGGGTAGGCGAGCGCAGCGAGACTTCTCGCTGATTCGGAGTTTCGGCCGCCTTCGGCGGACCCACCCCTAGCCCCTCCCTTGCAGGGAGGGGGATTCGACCGGCGCTAGAGGTAGAAGTCGGTCGCGAACAGGGTCAGGCTGCCCGTGAAAACGATCTCGAAATCGGCGACTCCATCGCCGGTCCAGTCGCCCTGCAGCCGGGTGTCGGTGCCGTCGAAGGTGTAGCGAAGCTCGCCGGCGGTACCCGAGAAGGCGGCCGTGCCGATGAAGGTGAAGGCCTGGTCCCCGGCGACCCCGGTGTTGGCGTCGATGTCCCTCAGGTCGTTCTTGTCGACCCAGTTGACGAAATCGGTGACGGTGTCGGCCGAGGCGCCGAGGCCGACGTCGCCTGCGAAGAAGCGGAACAGATCGCCGCCGGAGCCCCCGCAGAGCACGTCCGCGCCGGGACCGCCGATCAGCAGGTCGTCGCCGGAGCCGCCGTGGAGGACGTCGCTGCCGGCCGCGCCGTACAGCTCGTCCGACAGGCCGAGGCCGTCCAGGATGTCGTTCCCGCCCTTGCCGACGAGAATGTTGCCGACGTTGCTTCCGATGAAGTTGAGGTCCGGATCGCCGACGCCGTTGAAGGTGAGATTCTCGACATGGTCGCTGAGCATGTAGTTGACGAGCGAGGTATAGACGTGGTCGGTGCCCTCGCCGATCAGCTCGACGACCCAGTCGCCCTCATATTCGACGTAGAAGGTGTCGTTGCCATAGCCTCCGTACATGAGGTCGGAGCCGGCGCCGCCCCTCAGGATGTCGTGGTCGGCGCCGCCGTGAAGCTCGTCGTCGCCGTCGCCGCCGTTGAGTGTGTCATGGCCGGCGGCGCCGTGAAGATAGTCGGTGTTGATGCCGCCGTTGATTTCGTTGTTCTGGGAATTGCCGGTCCCGGTGAACATGTGGTTGGTGAAGTTGGTCAGCTTCTCGACATAGCCGGGCAGCGTATAGCTGGCGAGGTTGCGGATCCGCACCTCGTCCGTGCCGCCGCCGGCAACCTCGGTGACGACGTCGCCGGCATTGTCGACATAATAGATGTCGGAGCCGTTGCGTCCCTCCATCGTGTCGGCGCCGGGGCCGCCGTCGATGATGCTCTGGGTCCCGAGGGCTCGAAGCACGTCATCATAGGCGCTCCCGGTGAGGTTCTCGATGCCGGTCATGTAGTCGTCCGCCGCCTCGCCGCCGTAGGTCCAGGTCAGCAGGTCGACGCTGACGGCCGCGGCGGAATAGGCGTAGGAGACGGTGTCGATTCCGGCGCCGCCCATCACCGACTGGGCGCCGGTCCCCATGATGAAGACGTTGTTGGCCGAATTGCCGGTGACCGAGATCGACCCGGAATAATAACGCAGGTCGGCATTCTCGAAATCGGTCGGAAGCGTGTAGCTGGACCGCCTGACCTTGACCGTGTCGGTGCCCTCGTTCGCATATTCGACGAGGACGTCGCCGGCGGAATCGACGTTGTAGACGTCGTCGCCGATGCCGCCGACCATCGTGTCGGCGCCCTGCCATCCGTCGAGCTCGTCATTGCCCGCGCCGCCTTCGAGAAGGTCGTCGCCGCCGTCGCCGAAAAGCCAGTCGTTGCCGCCTTCGCCCAACAGCCAGTCGGCGCCGCTGCCTGAAGCGATGAAATTGTTGGTGTCGCTTCCGACGATAGTCCCGTTGCCGTTACCCTCGTAATAGATTTGCTCTACTGCGGCGTCTCCGACATCGTAATAATTGACGGAAACATGAACGACGTCGGTGTCCGGATAGCCCTGCCAGACTTCTTCCACCACGTCGCCGACGTCGTCGACGTAGAAGGTATCGTTACCATGGCCGCCGACCATCGTATCGGCGCCGGTCCCGCCATCGAGCGTATCGCTGCCGTCGCCGCCGACAAGCAGGTCGTCCCCGTCGAGGCCATAGAGGAAGTCGTAGCCTTCAAGGCCGTAAATCTCGTCGTCGGAGCTGGTTCCGGTGAGGGTTTCGCTGGCGATCGTGCCCTGGATGTATGCCATGATGAGCCCCTTTACTGCCGACGCCGCGGGGGCAGCGCCTGAAAAGGCGAGCGTTACGCAGGAACGCCGAGGAAATCCTTCCGTCAAAGGGCTTTAGATCGGAAACGAACCAATTAATTGTGGAAAGTCCGGCAGAGCGCTCGCCCTGCCGGACCGCCATTCCAGCTTAGAGAACGAAATCCGAGCCGGCGAG
The DNA here is from genome assembly GCA_036386555.1 of Allosphingosinicella sp. Taxonomy (GTDB): domain Bacteria; phylum Pseudomonadota; class Alphaproteobacteria; order Sphingomonadales; family Sphingomonadaceae; genus Allosphingosinicella. Next base: position 57,122 of record DASVVM010000017.1, on the reverse strand, counting down.
GGTCACCGCGCCGTCGAAGAGGATTTCGAAATCCGCGAGCATGTCACCGTTGCGGTCGGCCTGAACCCAGGTGTTGACTCCGTCGAAATAGGTGCGCAGCTCGCCCGCCGTGCCGCTGAAGGCGGCACTCCCGACCCAGGTGAAGGCCTGGTTGCCGGCGAGGTTGCGGTTCGCATCCCAGGCCGAGACGTCGATCGTGTCGACGCCGGTGGCGAAGTCGGTGATCCGGTCGGCGGCGGCGCCGTTGCCGCTTTCGAAGAAGCCGATCTGGATGAGATCCGAACCGGCACCGCCCGTATAGATGTCGGCGCCGGCGCTGCCGATGAGATAGTCGTCCCCGTCGCCGCCGTTCAAAGTGTCGTTGCCGGCGCTGGCGCGGAGCTCGTCGTCGCCGTCGCCGCCGCTCAGGACGTCGTCGCTGCCGCCGCTCCAGATGATATTGTCGAGCGCATTGCCGGTGGCGGTGAAGCTGCCGGAGGTGTTCCACTGGAGATTCTCGATCTCGTCGGGGAGGGTGTAGGTCGAGAGGCTCGAGTAGACGATGTCGAAGTCGCCCTCGCCGCTCAGCTCCACGACGACGTCGCCGGCATTGTCGACGATATAGGCGTCGTCGCCCTCATTGCCTTCCATATAGTCGGCGCCGAGCCCGCCCACGAGCGTGTCGTGGCCGAGTCCGCCGTAGAGGCTGTCGTCGCCGTCATTGCCGTACAAAGAATCGTGGCCGTCGAATCCGTAGATCGAGTCGGCGCCGCTGGTGCCGTTGAGCCAGTCGTTCGCGCTCGTACCGTTGATGATCGCCATGTCAGAGCCCCTTCGCTCGGGCGCCGCGGCATGCGGCGCGGTAGGAAGACTACTCCCGTTGCGAAACGAAATCTGTCCCGGAGCGGGAATCGCATCCGAAACGAACCAATTTACTTTTTGCCGTCCAAGGGCGGGCGGCCTCGCGGCCGCGGCTCCGGCGGCGCGATCTTTACTCCCCGCCGCTGAAGCGCCTCGCGAAGGAGGCATTCGATCTCGGAATTGACGCTCCTCAGGTCGGTCGCCGCGGCGCGCTCGAGCGCGGCCCACAGGGCCGGCTCGATTCGCAGCGGGAACGCCTTCTTCGGGGGCGGCGGCATCGGGGCCGTCCTATTGGTAGAGCGTGCCGGTATTGACGATCGGCTGGGTGTCGCGCTCGGAGCAAAGGACCACCATCAGGTTCGACACCATCGCCGCCCGCCGCTCGTCGTCCAGTTCGACCACGTTCTTCTCGGACAGCAATTGGAGGGCGTTCTCGACCATCGAGACGGCGCCGATGACGATCTTTTGCCGGGCCGCGATCACCGCTTCGGCCTGCTGGCGGCGAAGCATCGACTGGGCGATCTCAGCGGCATAAGCGAGGTGGGTGAGCCGGCATTCGTCGATGGTGATCCCGGCGACTCCGACCCGCTCCTGCAATTCCTCCTTGAGCTCGCGGCTGACCACCTCGGCATGCCCGCGGAGCGTGGTCTCCTGATGCTCGATATCGTCATAGGGATATTTGGCGGCGATCGCCCGGACCGCGCTCTCGATCTGGACGAAGACGAACTTGGTGTAATCGTCGACGTCGAACAGGGCCTGGGCGGTGTCGGTCACCCGCCAGACGACGTTGGTGGCGATCTCGATCGGGTTGCCGCGAAGGTCGTTCACCTTCAGCCGCTCCGACGTGACGTTGTGGACGCGGGTCGAGATCTTGGTCCGGGTCAGCCACGGCCAGCGCCAGCGCAGGCCTGAATTCCGGTCGGTGCCGCGATAATCGCCGAACAGGAGGATCGCCGCGGCCTGGTTGGGCTGGAGCAGGTAGAAGCCGGACGCGACGAAGAGGAGAAGGAGCAGGCCGGTGCCGACCACCGCCAGAGCGGCCACGGGGCTGGACTCGAACAGGCCGAGACCGGCGAGGCTGCCCGCGATCGCCAGCAGAAGCACGAGCAGCATGACGAAGCCGTTGAAGGTGATGGCCGGCCGCTCGCGCGAGAGGCGGAGCGCCTGATGGTCGGGAGTGCGGTCGGTGGTCGTGGTCGTCATCATTCCCTCCTGTAATGATGATATCATAATTATATGATGCTGGTTTTGGCAAGAGGATTCGAAAGGCCACGCCGTCATCCCGGCGAAAGCCGGGACCTCGGGGAGACCCGCCGAGATCTCTCGTCCCGGGGTCCCGGCTTTCGCGGGGATGACGGTGAGCCGGCCTTGCTCCCTCCACCCCCCGCGGATAGGGCGGCCGCTCCTGAGCGTTGCCTTCCCGAACGGAGCAAAGAATGAGCCAAGTCCCCTGGAAGCTCGTCCTCCACGGCGGCGCCGGAGTGATCGAGCGGGAGCGGTCGACCCCGGAGCAGGATCGCGACATCCGGGCCTCGCTCGACCGGGCGCTGGCGGCCGGGGCCGAGATCCTCGCCGGCGGTGGAAGCGCCCTCGACGCCGTCGAACGCTCCGCCTGCATCCTCGAGGACGATCCGCATTTCAACGCCGGGCGCGGCGCCGTCTTCACCTATCAGGGCACCAACGAGCTTGACGCGGCGGTGATGGACGGCCGCTCACGCGACGCCGGCGCCGTCACGGGAGTCACCGGAACCAGGAACCCGGTGAGCCTCGCCCGCGCCGTCATGGAGCACAGCCCCCACGTCTTCCTCAGCCGCGAAGGCGCGGACCAATTCTCGCGCGAGCATGGCCTCGAGCAAGTCGGCCCCGAATGGTTCGCGACCGAGGAGCGGCGGCGCCAGCTCGAGATGATGCGGTCGGACGAATCGCATTATTTCGACGAGGAGCTGAAATATGGCACCGTCGGCGCCGTGGCGGTGGACAGCCATGGCCATGTCGCCGCCGCGACCTCGACGGGCGGGCTGACCGGAAAGCGCTGGGGCCGGATCGGCGACACGCCTCTGATCGGCGCCGGAACCTATGCCGACGACCGGGCCGGCGCCGTCTCGGCGACCGGCGCCGGCGAATATTTCATCCGTGCGGCCGTCGCTCACGAAATCTGCGCCCGGATGCGCATGCTCGGCGAGAGCGCCGAGGTCGCCGCCGACAAGGTGATCGCCGACGTCGGCTCGCTCGGCGGAAGCGGCGGAGTGATCCTTGTCACTCCGGACGGCGACGCCGCCTGGGCGTTCAACACGCCGGGCATGTACCGAGGGCTGGCGTCCGCGGAGGGGCGGCGGGTAGCGATCTACGCGGACGAGTAGGGACCAGGCGAAGCCTGGGGGAGGCAAATCAGGCGCAAGCCGCCCGCAGAGCCAGAATCCGCCGCTCCGCTTCGGCAGCCCCTGCCTCGTCGGTAAAAGTCAGCGTCTGCCGCTGCACGCGGCGGATCGTGACCCGGTTGCCCGACTGCTTCACCTCGGCGATCTCGCGGCCGAGCAGGCGGTTCACGATTCCGGCGGCCCGGACGGCCTCGGCGGCGTCAGCGAACCGCAACGTCTCCTTCGACCCGGTCGGCCCGGCGACGGTCACTCGAAGCCCTTTCTGGGCAATGGCGGAGACCCCGAGGTCCTTCAGGCGCCGGACGAAGGCGGCGATGCCCTGCGCGGCCTCGTCGTGAGCGAGATAGAGATCGAGATCGCTGTCGTGACGGTCCTGGGCGACGGTGACGGCGGCCCCGCGGCGCACCACTTCCCGGACGTCGGGCCAGCCCAGCGCCGGACCCCAGGGCTTGACGTAATCGCCGCTGAACCTCGGCAGGGAATAGCAGGCGCCTCCGCTGGGCGGGCCGGCCGCGGTGCCGAAATCGTCGACCGTCCAATGCTTGCCGTCAACCGCCAGCTTCACGGGGGAAGCGGCCTTGATCGACTCCGCGAAGGCGGCATGAGCGGCGACGGCTTCGGGACGGGCTCCGGCGGCGCCGTAGGCGACCCGCGGACGCGGCGGCGGCACGATCTCGACGAACCGGGCGGGGCCCGTTACCTCGACCAGGCAGCCCCAGCCGCGCAGGTGGCCGAAGCCCCTACCCGTCTGCGAGCGATGAATTCGACCCCTGAAGATCGCCCCCGCGCTGTCGCGGCGCGGCCCGCCGTTCACCCACTCCGGGGCTCCGGACGGGGCGGGGACGTTGATTCCGCCGTCGAGCCAGCACGTCTCCTGCGTCGGCGCCTCCCCGCACCCATCCTCGCCGCAGAGCGCCACGGCGTTCATCTCGAAGCCCTGGACGACGATCCCGGTCAGCTCGGACTCGCCGGTGACATAGGCGGCGAGCCGCTCGAGGCTGTCATGCCGGCCATATTCGATCATGGCGTCGTCGAGGTCTGCCCAGGAGCGGAAGCCGATCAGGCCGCGGCAGACCGTCTGGGCGAGCGAGGCGGCGTCTTCGACCACCTCCTCGTCCCGCCATCCGACGGCGGCGACCGGCCGGTGGGCGAGAAAATATTTCCTGACGCTGCTCGCCGGCGGCGGAACGGCGCTCGCGGCCCCGCAGCGCGACCTCACCGCCAGGTCGATCCGGTTGTAGCCGAAGTCCCGGTTCGAATCGTTTTCCGCGAGCCGATGGCGGGCCCGGAAGGCGATGCGCCCGTCCGACTGGCGCCTGACGCTGTCGGCATCGACGAAGACCACGTCATGGCTGCTGAGCGACACCGCCCGCCAGTTCTCGGCCTGGGCCGCCTCCGCACCTAAGGCCAGCATGGCGCTTACCGACAATAGACCGCTCAACCGCATGCATCCCCCTCGGTCATTCCGGCGAAGGCCGGAGTCCATCAACGCCGCCGTTCGAAACCCCATTGCACCGTGTTCATGGATCCCGGGTCAAGCCCGGGATGACGGCTATTGCGGCAGGACCGTCACCGCCCTTCGATTCTGCGCCCACGCGCTTTCGTCGGAGCCGAGCGCCTCGGGCCGCTCCTTGCCGTAGCTGACCACCGTCATCCGGTGGAGGGCGACGCCGCGGGCGGCGAGGTGGTTCTTGGCCGCGTTGGCGCGGCGGTCGCCGAGCGCGAGATTGTAGTCCCGGGTGCCGCGCTCGTCGGCATGGCCCTCGATCGTGATGCGGACGGCCGGATAACGTGTAAGCCACTCGACCTGGGCGTCGAGGGTCGCCCGGTCGCGGTCGTCGAGATCGTACTGGTCGGTGTCGAAGAAGACCCGGTCGCCCTCGAGGCCCACCGTCCGGATGAAATCCTCCCGCGAACCGGGGCCGACGCCGCCGCTCGGGTCGGCGTCCGACCCGTCGTCCACGCCGGTGGCGGTGCCGGCATCGGCGCTGTCGCCCGGCGGCGGCGGCAGGTCCTTGGGCGCCTTCTTGCCGCAGCCGGCGGTCAGAGCGAGGGCGGCCGCGATGGCGGCGACTTTCCAGGGGGTGGCTCTCATCTTACGCTCTCCTTTGGATACTTACTTACGGGAGGATCGGGCCCCAGGCGGGATCGGAGCCGTCCAGGGGGGTGGGGATCCGGCGTTCGTTGCGGCCGGTCAGGTCCACCTGCCACACGCTTGACCGGCCGCCGCGGCCCTGGCTGGTCCGGAAGAACTGGAGGACCCGGCCGTTGGGCGACCAGCTCGGGGCCTCGTCCTGCCAGCTGTCGGTGAGGAGCCGTTCGCCCGAGCCGTCCGGGCTCATCACTCCGACCCGGAAATTGCCGGCGATCCGGGTGAAGGCGATGAGGTCGCCGCGCGGGCTCCATTCGGGGGTTGCATAGCCGCCGCCGCCGAAGCTGATCCGGCGCGGGTTCGAGCCGTCGGCATTCATCACGTAGAGCTGCTGCCGGCCCGAGCGGTCGCTTTCGAAGACGATCCGGCTGCCGTCGGGCGAATAGGAGCCTCCGACGTCGATGCCCGGCGAGCTGGTCAGGCGCACCGGCGCGCCGCCCTGGGCTGACACCCGGTAGATGTCGGTATTGCCGCCCACAGCCATGGCGTAGAGGATCCAGCGCCCGTCGGGCGAGAAGCGCGGGGCGAAGGTCTGGTTGGAGCTTTCGGTGACGATCCGCTGGCGGCCGGTGCCGATGTCGTAAATGTAGATCCGCGGCCGCTTCTCGACATAACTCAGATAGACGATCTGCCTGTAGTCCGGCGAGAAGCGCGGGGTCAGGACGGTTGACTGGCCGTTGGTCAGGAAGCGGTGGTTGGCGCCGTCCGAATCCATGATGGCGAGGCGCTTCACCCGCCGGTCCTTCGGCCCGCTCTCGGCGATGTAGGCGATTCGGCTGTCGAAGAAGGGACTCTCCCCCGACAGGCGCGAGTAGATGGCGTCGGCGCATTTGTGGGCGGCGCGGCGCCAGTCCCTCGGAGCGACGACATAGCCCGCGCGGGTGAGCTCGGACTGGAGAGCGACGTCGTAGAGATAGCAGCCGACGGTCAGCTGTCCGTCCGGATTGGCGCGGACGAAGCCCTGGACGAGCGCGGCCGCGCCGGCCCTGCTCCAGGCGGCGTAGGCGGGGGCGTTCACTTCGGAGAAGGGCACGGTCCGGACCCCGCCGGGGCCGACCGGCCGGAACAGACCGCTTCCGCGCAGGTCGGCGGCGACGACCTCCGCGACCTGGCGGCCGAGCGCTTCGGTGCTCCCGGCGGGGGTATCGGTCGATTGCGGGGTAGGCATGACCGGGATGGCGATGACGAGATCTTCGCCGCTCTCGTCGGTAACGTCGACGCTGAGCTGCGCGGAGGCGGGCGCCGCGAAGGCGAGGAGCCCGGCAAGACTTGCCAGGAGAAGCTTTTTCATCGGGAGAGTCTCCTGTCGAAACCGATCGGGCTCAGATGTTTCCAGGCTTCGTAGAACTTGTCCGGCAGCCTGAAGGGCGAGGCCAGCCTAACCGCGCGTAGAGCCTGTTCCTGATGGAGCTTCACTTGCGGACGGTTGCTCGGTGTCTGACCGGTCGTACGGAGCACCTCCACTCGAGTGACGGAGCCGTCGCGGGCCAGCCAGATGCTGAGCTCGGTGCGCAGGAGCTCGGCATCGGCCCCGCTGGGGGAGTCCCAGTGCCGGCTGAGTTGCTCCCGCACCAGCCTTCCGAGCGAAGCCTTGACCTCTGCGCTTGCCGCGGCGGCGGGCGCCGCGGCTTCGCTCTTGCCGCTGCCTTCCGCTGCGTCGGGGATGGCGACGCTGAAGGGCTTCCTGAGGGTGGCCGGCCTGGACGTCGATTTGGACGGCGCAGGCGTCGGCCGCGCCGGCGCGGGGCTCGGCTTCGGCTTGGCGGCCTCTCTCGGCGCCGGCCTGGGTGCCGGAGCGGGCGCACTGGCGGGGGGCTGCGGCTTCGGGACCTGCTGGATTTCGGGTGGCGCCGGCATGGCCGGTTCGGGGGGCGCGTCCTGTGGGGCGGCGAGCGGCGCCGGTTCGTCGGCCAGGGGCGTCGGGGAAGTGCTTTCGAGACCGACTTCGTCGACGAAAGAGACTTCGATCGGAGCCGTCTTCGGCGCCGGCTGCCGGGTCGCTGCGAAGCCGAAGCTGAGCGCGGCGAGGAGGGCGAGGTGGCCCGCCGTCGCGATGCCGAGGCCGGCGGCTTCGGCGCGGTCCATCACTCTTCCCGCCCCTGCGTGCTGACGAGGGCGACCTTGCGCAGGCCCGCGGCGTTGATCGCGCCCATCACCGCCATGACCCGGCCGTAATCGAGGGTTCGGTCGGCGCGCAGGAAGATTCGCGGGCCGCCCGGTTCCCGGGAGGCTGCGGCGATGGCGGCCAGGCGGCGGCCGAGGTCGGCGGGCGCGACCGGCCGGTCGTCGACGGTGAGGGCGCCTGCCGCGTCGAGCGAGATCTGGACGGGCCTCAGCTCCTGGTCGAGCGCTCCGGCCTTGCTGTCGGGCAGGTCGACCGGGACTCCGGCGACGAGGAGCGGCGCGGTCACCATGAAGATGATGAGCAGGACGAGCATCACGTCGACCATCGGGGTGACGTTGATCTCCGCCATCGGCGAGCGCCGGGCGCGGCGGTGGGAGCCGAGGATGGGTCCCATGGCCATCAGTACCCCCCTCCCTGGAAGGGAGGGGATGGGGGTGGGTAGGCGAGCGCAGCGAGACTTTCCGGACTCGGAGTTTCGACCGCCTTCGGCGGACCCACCCCCGGCCCCTCCCTTGCAGGGAGGGGGGAATGCAGGACCCCCCTCATCCGTCCAGCTCCAGCTCGCGGCTGAGCGTCGCGTGGAAGCCGTCGGCGAAGCGCTGGAGCCTCGCTTCGAGGCGGTTAATGCCGAAGCTCATTCGGTTGTAGGCGATCACCGCCGGGATTGCGGCGAACAGGCCCAGCGCGGTCGCGAACAGGGCCTCGGCGATACCCGGAGCGACCACCGCGAGGCTGGTGTTGTTGGCGCCGGCGATCGCCGTGAAGCTTCGCATGATGCCCCAAACCGTCCCGAACAGGCCGACGAAGGGGGCGACCGAGCCGACGGTGGCGAGGATGTTGAGGCGCACCGCCAGCTTGTCCACCTCCTCGGTCAAAGCCGAATGCATGACGAGCGCAAGGCGCGAGCGGGCGCCCTCGCGGTCGACGACCTTGCCTCCGGTCGACCGGCGCCATTCCGCGATCCCGGCGGCGAGGACCTTGGCGCTCGGGATGTCCGACTTGCCGCGAGCCTCGTAGAAGCGGTCGATGTCGTCGGCCTTCCAGAAATCGCGCTCGAAGGCCTGCGAACCGGTGGAGGCGCGGCGCAGCCTGAGCGCATGGCCCACGATGATCGCCCAGGTCCAGATGCTTGCGAGGAGAAGGCCGACGATCACCGCCTTGACGACGATGTCGGCCTCCAGGAACAGGGCGACGGGCGACATGTCCGCTCCGGTCATCGCCAATTCGTTCACGCTCTTCCTTCCTTAAGCAACCGCTCGAACGCCTCGACCCATTCGGCCGGCTGGCGCCGGGGGCGGCCGCCCGGCGTCAGGAAGGCGGCCGTGACCCTGGCGTCGGCCAGAAGTTCATCGCCGCGGATGACCTGTTGATGAATGAGCACGCTCGCGGCGCGCACCGCCTCGATCTCGGTCGAGACGACGAGGTCGTCGCCGAGCCTGGCCGGCGATCGATATTTCACCGAAATCTCCGCGACGGCATAGACGCCCTCCGCGGCTTCGAGCGCGCCGCGCTGATCCACTCCGATAAGGCGCAGCATGTCGGAGCGGGCGCGCTCGATGAAGCGCAGGTAATTGGCGTAATAGACGATCCCGGCGACGTCGGTGTCCTCGAAATAGACGCGCAGCGGGAAGAGGTGCGTCGCGCCCCGCATGACTCCGTCCGCCGGCTTCGGTTGATCCCCTCCCATAGCGCGGCTCTATCGGCTGCGGATTCGCCGGGGCAAGGCCTAAGGGGAGCGCCGGGACGAGACGTGACGATTTTGCGTTGACGGGCGTGTAACCTTCAGGTTACATGTCACCCATAGGTTACATCGAGCGGGGCGAGATGGAAAAGCAGGCGACCCAAGCGGCCCATGGCGCGAAGCCGATCATCTGGAGCGCCGCGGCTCTGGGCGTGTCGTTGCCGGGGGCGGGGCTTCTCGGCGGCGACCGGCTCCTCGCCCGGGCCGATCTGGCGCCGGACGCGGTCGATCGCGCCTGGAGCGCCGCCCTCGCCCTGCTTGACCTGGCCTCGGGCAAGGAGATCGGCGCCTTCCTTCTCGGCGCGGCGCTGATCGCCGCCGCGCTGATCCGCAACGCGCTGAAGCGCCGCCCGCTCTGGTCGGGCCGGCTGCTCTATGTCGGAGCGGTCCAGCTGATCTGCACCGCGGCGGCCGATTTCGCCAAGCCTCCGTTCGGACGCCTCCGCCCGTTCCAGGCGCTGGCGGACCCGGCCGGGGCGGATCGCTGGTTCATGGGCCCGGACTTCGGATCCTTCCCGTCCGGCCATGCCGCTTTCTACGCGGGCCTGTTCCTTCCTCTGGCGCTGCTGTTCCCGAGATGGGCCGCGGCTCTTCTGGTGGTGCCGCTGCTGGTCGGGGCTCAGCGCATCGTATCTCACGACCATTATGCCAGCGACGTCGGCGCCTCGTTCCTGCTCGCCGCGATCGTGGCCGGCGGCCTCTGGCGACTGCTCGATCCCGGCAGGCACCACCCGGTGCAAGGCCCCGGATTGGCCGCACCCAAGGCAACGGAGAGCTGAAATGACCGAATCGGATTTCGAGACTGCGGAAAGGCTGTCGCGCCGTCGGGCACGGATGCTGCCGGCGATGGCGGTGCTGTTCCTGTCGGGCCAAGCCATCTTCGCGATCGGCCCGGACGATCCCACGCGCACCGTCGACCAGGTGAAGGTCGCGGCGTGGCTGGTCTGGGCGCTGGCTCTGCTCCTGCTCCTCGCAACAGGAGGGGGAGCCTTCCGAAGCAAAAGGGTTCGGGCCCTGATGGACGACGAGGGGACACGGGCCCATCGCGGCCGGGCTTATGCCGTGGGTTTCTGGGTCGCCATCGGCACCTCTGTCGGAATCTATGCCCTCACCGCGTTCGACCGGGTGATGCCGAGGGAAGCGATCCACATCATCGTCACCGCCGCAGTCGCCGGGGCTTTGCTCACCTTCGGCGCCCTCGAGCGCCGCGCCCATCGCGATGGCTGAGGGCCTCTCGAACCGGCTGCACGACCTTCGAACCGAGCGCGGCCTGACCCAGGCCGCCCTGGCGGAGCTGGTCGGAGTCAGCCGCAAGACAATCAACACCGTCGAGAACGGAGTCTTCGTCCCCTCGGCCCTGCTCGCGCTGAAGCTGGCGCGGGCGCTGGGCTGCCCGGTCGAGGCGATCTTCTCGCTCGAAGACTGAAATCGAAGGAGACGAACGATGAGACAGGATGTGAGCGTCGAAAAAGCGGAGCGCGCGTCGAGCCTTCGAGCAAGCCTGATGGCGGCCGGGGCTGCGATCGTCGCCATCAACGCGTGGGCGGAATGGGGCGGCTCGGATTCACCGCGCCCGGGCGGCGTCGCCTTGTGGGTGCTGCTCGTCCTCGTCTGGACTGCGGTGCTCGCTACGGGCGGCGGTCTCGCCCTCGGCAAGCGGATGCGCGCCCTTCTCAACGACGAATTGTCGCTTCGCAACCGCGCCCGGGCTCTCGCCGCAGGTTTCTACGCGATGCTGGCCGCCGCGCTCGCCCTCTATCTCTTCGCCTGACAATCCCAGGTCGCCAGCGGCGACTCGATCAGGGTGATCGCGGCGGCCGGCCTGTCGACCGCGCTGCTCGTCTATTCGAGGCTGGAGCGAAACTGATCCTCCCCATCTGGCGATGGGGAGGATTTATCGGCGCTTCGCCGCCTGCGTTTCGATGAGACGGATGAGGTCGCCCTGGGCGACGTTCACGTCGGCGAGGTGGAGGCCCCAGCCGGGGTTGAGCTTGCCGGCCATGTAGACGTCGCCGGGAATTCGGTCGGTCCGGGCGTCCTTCGGGTCGGCATTCTCGGCCACCGCCAGATAGCCGGCCTGGCCGACGTGACGGCATTCGGCGGTGACGAGACCTTCGGTGCGAAGGAAGGGGGTTGGCGGGGCGCCCTGGCTGGACCAGACGATGGGCTGAGCGCCGGGCTGCGGCGGCGAGAGGGCGAACCAGTAGGAATCGAGCCTGGCCTTGCCGCCGCCGAGCGCTCCGGGATTGGTGCAGGCGGCCGTCATTCCCGGCCTGGCCGCCCGGCCGAGAAGGGCGCCGGCTAGCGGCGGGGCGGAGGCCCTGAAGGTCATGTAGGTGATGACGCAGCCGGTCTGGCCGGCCCTGGTGCAGAGCGGAGTCGATTTGAGGCTGCCGCCAACCAGCTTACCCTCCGGCACCTCGACGGTCCAGCCGAGCAGGATGGCCGAGAGCATCCGTTTCGCCACCGGCTTGCCCTCGATCTCCTCGGCGAGAAGCTTGAGGAGGTGGATCGAGCCCTGGCTGTGACCGATGAGGACGAACGGCCGACCCCGGTTGCGGCCGGCGAGGAACTGCCGCCACGCGGCGAGCACGTCGCCATAGGCAGTGGCGGTGGCGGCGGTGAGATCCTCGCCCGAAAGGGCGCGCCTCAGGCCCGCCAGAGTCACCTGGCGGTAGAGCGGCGCATAGGTCTTGCATACGGTACCGAACCGGGCGAGCTGCACGGTCGCCGTCGCCTGCTCCTCGAGGCCCGCCACGAGGTCGCTGTTGAGGCCCGGGTCGCGGGATATGGTCGGGTAGACGTAGAAGCAATCGGCCCTGGCGTCCCTGTCCGGAAGCACCTGTCCCGTGGAGCCGTAGCCGTTGGGGTTGAGCGCGGTCGTCGCGAGCGGTCCGCCGCAAGTATCGGCACGGCCGGGAAGGCAGAGCCAGGCCGAGTCCTGCTCGTAATGGGGCCCATCATGGGCACTCGCCGGTGCGGCGGCGATGGTGAGCAGCAGAGCCGCGGCGGCGGCGAGCTTGCAGATGGCAGTCATTTCTTCCTCTCGAGCTTCAATCGAACAGCCCGTCCTGCGCCGTCCTGGGCTGAGGCAGGCCGAGATGGGTCCAGGCCGCGCCGTTGAGGCAGCGGCCGCGGGCGGTCCGGGCGACGAGACCGAGCTGGATGAGGAAGGGCTCGATCACCTCCTCGATCGTGTCGCGCGGCTCGGAGAGGCCCGCGGCCAGCGTTTCCACGCCTACCGGCCCGCCTTTGTAGAGGTCGGCGATCATCGTGAGGTAGCGCCGGTCCATCGCGTCGAGGCCGAGCTGGTCGACCTCCATCCGGGTCAGGGCTCCGTCGGCCACCTTCGAATCGACCTCGCCGGCTCCCCCCGACTGTGCGAAGTCGCGCACCCTGCGGAGCAGCCGACCGGCGATCCGCGGCGTGCCTCGCGAGCGGCGGGCGATCTCCTTCGCGCCGTCCTCGGTGAGCGAAAGGCCGAGCAGCCTGGCGGCGCGACGGACGACCTGCTCGAGCTCCTCGACCGAGTAGAAAGTGAGCCGGACGGGTATCCCGAACCGGTCCCTGAGCGGAGTGGTGATCAGGCCCTGGCGGGTGGTGGCGCCGACCAGGGTGAATTTTGGCAGGTCGATCCGCACCGAGCGGGCCGAGGGGCCCTCGCCGATCATCAGGTCGAGGGCGCGGTCCTCCATGGCGGGATAGAGGATTTCCTCGACGGCGGGCGCGAGGCGGTGGATCTCGTCGATGAACAGGACGTCGCCGTCCTCGAGATTGGTCAGCAAGGCGGCGAGATCGCCCGACTTTGCGATGACCGGGCCCGACGTCGCCCGGAATCCGACCCCGAGCTCGCGGGCGATGATCTGGGCGAGCGTGGTTTTGCCGAGGCCCGGCGGCCCGAAGAAGAGGACGTGGTCGAGCGCATCGCCGCGGCTCTTCGCCGCCTCGATGAACACCCGAAGATTCTCGCGCGCCGCTTTCTGGCCGACGAAATCGTCGAGTGTCTTGGGGCGCAGCGCCGCGTCGATATCCTCGGGCCGCCGTTCCCCGCCGATGATGCGCTCCTGCTCCACGGGAGGAGCATTAGCCGAAGAGGCCGGGCTGTCGAGCGGCTTTATGGGAGCGGGCGGAGGCGCTAACCTCATCCTCCCCGTCGCCGCAGGCGATGGGGAGGGGGACCACCCGAAAGGTGGTGGAGGGGCGTTCCGACTCAGCATGCCCCTCCACCGCGTTTCACGCGGTCCCCCTCCCCATCCGCGTTGCGGACGGGGAGGATTGGGAGGCACCATGCATCGTCGTGAATTTCTAGCTGGGAGTAGCGCAGCCGCCGCCCTGCTCGCCCTCCCCGCTCGAGCCCAGACCCGCCCCCGCGGCCCGGGCGCGAACGCGATCTGGGTCGACGCCCTGGGCGGGATCGACGGGTTCGAGGAGAAGGACGGCAGGTTCGTGCCCTCGGCCCGCCTGATCGAGGCCGTGAAGGCCGGGTGGATCAACGTCGTCAGCCAGACTTTGGGCGAGGTCGGCAACGGGCCTGACCGGTTCCGCGCGGGGGTCGAGGGGATCGCCTCGATGGACCGCTTCGTCGCCGACATGCCGAGCCTGTTCGTCAAGTCGACCAGCGTGGCCGATATCCGAGCCGCCAAGGCCGCCGGCAAGGTCGCGATCGTCTACAATTTCCAGGACACGACCCCGCTCGAGGGCGATGTCGCCCGAATCGGGACGTTCAAGGCGCTCGGGCTTCGGGTGCTCCAGCTCACCTACAACAAGCGCAACCTCGCCGGCGACGGCTGCCTCGAGCGGTCCAATGCCGGCCTCTCCGACTTCGGGCGGCAGGCGATCGCCGAGATCGAGCGCAACAAATTGCTTCTCGACCTCAGCCACGCCGGGCAGCGCACGACGGCCGAAGGCATCGCCGAGGCGAAAAGGCCGCCGGCGATCACCCACACGGGCTGCCGCGACCTCGTCGACCTGCCGCGCAACCAATATGACCGCGAGCTTCGCGCTTTGGCCGACAAAGGCGGAGTGGTCGGTATCTATCTGATGCCCTTCCTCCGGTCGAAGGGGCAGCCGGGCCGGGAGGACCTCATCCGGCATATCGAGCATGCGGTGAAGGTCGCCGGCGAGGACCATGTCGGGATCGGCACCGACAATCCGCTCCTCGGCTACACGATCGACGACGCCGCCCGAAAGGCGCAGCGCGAGTTCTTCGAGGACCGGAAGAAGCGCGGCATCGCCGCACCCGGCGAGGCCGCGGACGTGTTCAACCTGGTCGAGGGCTATAACGAGGCGCCGCGCTATTCGAGGCTCGCCGACGATCTGGCGGCGCGGGGCTGGAAGACGGCGCGGATCGACAAGGTGCTGGGCGGCAATTTCGTCCGGCTGTACGGCGAGGTCTGGGGTTAGCCGTCATGCCAGCGCAGGCTGGCATCCCAGTGGGTGAAAGGCGCCCTACTCTTCACTCCCTGGGGCCCCAGCCTTCGCTGGGGCGACGTTACTTCGCCGCCTTCTTCAGGGCCGTCCTGACCAGGGCATCCAGCGTCGCCCCCGGGCCGAGCTCCGCTTCCGCCTTGCCGACCGCTGCCGCGGCTTCGCCGGGACGGAAGCCGAGGTTCAGGAGGGCGGAGACGGCGTCTGCGGCGGCGCTGCCCGGGGCCGGGGCGGACGCCGAGGCCGGGCCGAGGGCGAGGCCTCCGACCTTGTCCCTCAATTCGTGGACGACGCGCTGGGCGAGCTTGGGGCCGACTCCGGGGGAACGGGCGATCATCGCGTGGTCGCCGCTCGCCACGGCGCGGTGTAGGTCGTCGCCGGGCAGGGTCGAGAGAATGGCGAGCGCGACACGGGCGCCGACCCCCTGGACCGAGGTCAGGAGCCGGAACCAGTCGCGCTCGCCGCCCGACGCGAAGCCGATCAGTCGGATGTCGTCCTCACTGACCTGCATGACGGTATGAAGCACGATCTCGCCCCCGACCGGGCCGAGCGCAGCCAGGGTCCGTGTCGAGGCGAAAACGAGATAGCCGACCCCGTTCACGTCGACCACGGCATGGTCGGCGGCGAAGCTGTCGAGCAGGCCACGGAGCTTGGCGATCATGCGACTGGGAGCGGGTGGAGGCGGGGAAAGGGCATCCGCATTTTCCTATCCGTTTAACCGCGACCCGTCACCCCGGCGAAAGCCGGGGCCTCATTGAGAAGGAACACCGAGCCTGGTCTCGCCGAGGTCCCGGCTTTCGCCGGGATGACGCGTGTCAGGCCACCCGCCGCGCCGTGGCGAGATGGTGGGCATGGGTGATCGCCACCGCAAGCGCGTCGGCGGCGTCGGCGCCGGCGATCTTGACCCCCGGCAGGAGGCGCTGGACCATGGCGTGCACCTGGGTCTTCTCCGCGCCGCCGGTGCCGACCACCGCCTTCTTGACCAGCCGCGGCGCATATTCGCCGACCTGGATCCCAAGGCTGGCGGCGGCGAGCAGGACGACGCCGCGGGCCTGGCCGAGCTTCAGGGTGGATTGCGGATTGTCGTTGACGAACACCTCCTCGACCGCAGCGGCGGCCGGCCGGTGCTCGGCGAGGACCGCGAGGAGGCGGCCGTGAAGCTCCATCAGGCGGGCGGGCAGCTGGGCCTTGGAGTCCGTCCTGATCTGGCCGTTCGCGATGTGGCTCAGCCGATTGCCTTCGGCCCGGATCAGGCCCCAGCCGGTACAGCCGAGCCCGGGATCGAGGCCGAGGACGATCATGGCCTGAAATCCTCCCCGAGCTTGCTCGGGGAGGGGGACCATCCGCAGGATGGTGGAGGGGTAGCTGGAACAGCTCTGCGCAATTACCCCTCCACCAGGCTTCGCCTGGTCCCCCTCCCCATGCTCCGCATGGGGAGGATCAAGAAAGCTTCTCCATTACCTCGTCGGGGACTTCATAATTGCCCCAGACGGTCTGGACGTCGTCATCGTCCTCGAGCGCATCGATCAGCTTCATCAGCTGGCCGGCATCGTCCGCGCCGACCTCGACCTTCGTGCCCGGGCGCCAGGCAAGCTTGACGCTTTCGGCGGCGCCGAGCGAGTCTTCGAGGGCGCGGGCGACTCCGTGGAGATCCTCCTGGGCGGTCCAGATCTGGTGGCCGTCCTCGTCCGATTCGACGTCCTCGGCGCCGGCCTCGATCGCCGCCTCGAACACCGCGTCGGCGCTTCCGGCGGAGGCCGGATAGGCGACCAGTCCGAGCCGCTCGAAGCCGTGGCTGACCGAGCCCGAGGCGCCGAGATTGCCGCCGTTCTTCGAAAAGGCGGTGCGCATGTTGGTGGCAGTGCGGTTGCGGTTGTCGGTCAGCGCCTCGACGATCAATGCGACTCCGCCCGGGCCGAAGCCCTCGTAGCGAAGCTCCTCGTAGCTCTCGGCCTCACCGCCCGAGGCCTTGTCGATCGCCCGCTGGATATTGTCCTTGGGCATGGACTGGGCCCGGGCGGTAGTGACGGCGGCCCGCAGGCGCGCGTTGGCGTCGGGATCGGGAAGGCCCATCTTGGCCGCCACCGTGATCTCGCGCGCGAGCTTGGAGAACAGGTTGGAGCGCTTCTTGTCCTGGGCGCCCTTCCTATGCATGATGTTCTTGAACTTGCTGTGGCCGGCCATGGGTCAGCGTCGATCCTGTAAGTGGGCGATAGGCAGCCGATACCGGGACGCTCAGCCCTGTGCAACGCGCCTGTAAGCGACGGCGTTAAGCGCCAAAGCCGCCAGCACGATGACGAGGCTGAGCGTGCCGTCGAGCAGCGCCACGGGCCAGAACAGACCTCCGACCCCCTCGATCAGACGGAAGTCGATCAGGGCGTGGACAAGTCCAGTCGGGGTCACGATCAGCAGCGACCAGAAGAGCAGCGGAAGAAGCCATGCTCCGAAGCGACGCATGAAGCGCCGGGGATTCCAGCCCAGCGGCACCGCGGTTGCCATCCCTGCCATCCAGGTCGCAAAGGGCGCCATGACAATCGCGACGACGACGCTCCGCGCGAGCAGACCGAGCGGCGCCCTGGAATCGCCCATGAGGTTGCCCAGCAGCGCACCGATCGCGAGTGCGACGAGCGTCGCCACCAAGTAGAGCCAGAACGCCCCGTCGGGGCGCCACACTGGCCGAGCGCTTCGGGTCAGCACCCTGAGCAGCGCCGTGCCGACATAGGCGAGGCCGACAAGCCGGGCCGCGATCGCCCCGATGGCCGCCGCCGACGGGAGCTCGCCGCGCACGGGCATGTTCGTCAGGAGCACGATGTTGGAGAAAGTGAGAACCGCCCACATCGCGGCAGCCGGGACGATGAGCCGCCGATGGCCAAGCAGGTGCACCGCGTCGCGAAGATAGCGGACCAGCCCGCCGGCATCCTCCGATGTCGTCCCCATGTCTCACCCCTCCTGCCATTGACCATGAGCAGAGCGTGGTTGTCGAGCGCTTCTTCCGAGGCGCCTGCCAAATCCTCCCCGACCGACCGTCGCGGAATCAGAGCGAGATCAGTCCAGCCCGAGCGCCGCCTTGTACGTCTCCAGAAGCGCGTCGGCTTCCTGACGGTCGTGGGTTTCCATCTTGCGGAGTCGAACTATGGTCCGGATGGTCTTGGTGTCGTAGCCGCGCGACTTGGCTTCGCCGTAAACGTCCTTGACGTCGTCTGCGATCGCCTTCTTTTCCTCCTCCAGCCGCTCGATCCTCTCGATCAGCAGCCTCAGCTCGTCGGCCGCGATGGTGCCTTCCGCCATTTGATCCTTCTTCCATATCGGGGTTGAGCCGCGGCCTTAGGCACGGCTATGCGGGCCGGCAATGGCCAATTCCGAAACGCTCCCCAGCAAATTCGTCCCCCGCACGCGCAAGGTGCGGATCCTCGCTACGCTGGGTCCGGCCAGCCGCACGCCCGAGATGATCCGCAAGCTCGCCGAGGCGGGGGCGGACGCCTTCCGGGTCAACATGAGCCACGGCACCCACAAGGACCACGCCCAGCTGATCGAGACGATCCGGGCGCTCGAGAAGGCGCTCGACCGGCCGACGACGATCCTCGCCGACCTGCAAGGGCCCAAGCTCAGGGTCGGCAAGTTCGAGGGCGATGGAGGCGTCGAGCTGGAGAAGGGGCAGACCTTCGTCTTCGACCGCGACCATGCCCTCGGCAACTCGAAGCGCGTCGAGCTGCCCCACCGCGAGATTTTCGGAGGGGTCGAGAAAGGCACCCGCCTGCTGCTCGACGACGGCAAGCTGGTCCAGCGCGTGACGAGCGCGACGAACGACCGGATCGAGACGATCGTCGAGGTCGGCGGGCGGCTTTCGAACAACAAGGGCGTCAACGTCCCCGACGTCGTTCTTCCGCTCGCCGCGCTGACCGACAAGGACCGGGCCGACCTCGCCTTCGCGCTCGACCAGCATGTGGACTGGATCGCCTTGTCCTTCGTGCAGCGGCCCGAGGACGTGGCCGAGGCGCGGCGGCTGATCGCCGGCCGGGCGGCGCTGCTCGCCAAGATCGAGAAGCCGGCCGCGGTCGAGCGGCTCGACGGAATCCTGGAGCTCGCCGACGCGGTGATGGTGGCGCGCGGCGACCTCGGGGTCGAGCTTCCGCCGCAGGCGGTGCCGCCCCTGCAGAAGATGATCGTCGAGGCGGCGCGTCGGATGGGGCGGCCGGTGGTGGTTGCGACCCAGATGCTCGAATCGATGATCGGCTCGCCGAGCCCGACCCGGGCCGAAGTCTCCGACGTCGCGACCGCGGTCTATGACGGTGCGGACGCGGTGATGCTCTCGGCGGAGAGCGCGTCGGGCCAATATCCCTGCGAGGCGGTGACGATGATGAACTCGATCGCCACCAGCGTCGAGGCCGACCCGACCCACGCCGCGCGGGTCCACTTCACCCAGACCCTCCCGGATCCGACCACCGCCGACGCCATCGCCCAGGCGGCCAACTCGATGGTCGGGACGGTCGGCGCGGCGGCGATCGTCTGCTTCACCAGCTCGGGCTCGACGGCGCGGCGGCTGTCGCGGGAGCGGCCGGCCGTGCCGCTGCTCGTGCTGACCCCGACCCTTCGGACCGCGCGCAAGCTCGGTATCCTGTGGGGCGCCCATGGGGTGAGGACCCGCGACATCGCCAATTTCGAGGAGATGATCGCCAAGGCCAAAAGGATGGCGCTCCGCCACGGAGTGGCCAAGGGCGGCGACCGGATCGTCATCATCGCCGGCGTGCCCTTCGGGACTCCCGGGTCGACCAACGTCATCCACATCGTCCGCCTGGTCGGGGACGAGCTCGAGCGGCACCGCAAGGCGCAGGAGAAATTGCACTAGCGAAATCCTCCCCATCGAAGATGGGGAGGGGGACCACCCGAAGGGTGGTGGAGGGGTAATTGCGCAGGCCTCGTCAGCTACCCCTCCACCAGGCTTCGCCTGGTCCCCCTCCCCATCCTTCGGACGGGGAGGATTTGGCGGTCACCCGGGAATCAGATCGAAGGCGATCGTCGTGCGCCGTTCCTGCGTGTGGAAGGGCACCGTCCCGTGCCACATGTAGGAGGGGAAGAGGACGAGACGGCCCGGCTTCGGGCGGACGAAGCGTTCCGCCGGAAGCTCCGGCGCCGTCGGGAAGGGCGGCTGGCCGAGGCGGAGCCAGCCCTCCTTGCCCTCCCGCTCCAGGGCGCCGTCCGGAGTCTCGACGTAGAAGGCGGAAGAGATCCAGCCTTCATGGTGCAGGTGGTCGAGGTGGAAGCCGCCCGGCCGGAGCCTGACCGACCAGGCGCCGACGATCCGATAGCCGCCGGTGTTGCGCCGGCGCAGCGGATCGTCCCCGGGGCCGAGCCGGGCGAGATGCTCCCGCACCGGCTCGTCGAGGGCCTTGAAGAAGGCCTGGATCGCCGGGTCCCGCGATCCGGACAGCAGATAGGTGGTCTGGGTGCCGTGGCGGAGCGACTGGGCCGAGGGGTGCTCGGCCATGACGTGATGCTTGTCGAGCGCCGCCCCCAGGTCGCGTAGGAAGTCCGACTGGCTCGCCCAGCCGGGCGGCGGCCCGATCTCGTAGGTTCCGACCATCGATTCGTAGTCGCACAGCCGGCCGTAGAGCGGGTCGCCGGCCGCCCTCGCCGCAGTCGCGGCCCAGGCCAGCACCGACTGGTCCAGGGGCTTGAGGTCCATCGCCTTGCTCATCGCGAGGCGGGCCGCTTCCGGGCGCCCCAGCGCGAGATTGACGATAGTGGACTGGACGAGGGCGGCGATCTCGCCGGGGGCGAGCCGCTCGCCGTGGCGCGCGTGGCGCTCCGCCTCGGCGAGGCGGCCCGCCTCCAGAGCCGCCTGAGCGGCCGCGAGGACCAGCGACAGATCGTCCGGCAAATGTCCCGCGGCACGATCGAGGAGGTCGGCGGCCTGGTCCAGGTCCCCGGCCGAGGCGAGCAGCTTCGCCTTGGCGATCAGCAGCGGCCCCGGCGAGGCCCCGGCGTGGAACGCCTGGTCCAGCGCCGCCTGGGCTGCCGCGAGATCGCCCCGGGCCATCCACAGGAAATCGGCCCGTTCGGCGGCGACCGCGGGCAGGTTCGGCGCCCGCCTCGAAGCTTCGAGATAGGCGGCTTCGGCCGCGCCGGTTTCGCCGCATGCGACGTGGGCCCGGGCCTTCACCTGCCAGCTCAGCGGGGAATCGAGGCCCAGGGCGAAGCCCCTGGCGAGGGCCTCCAGAGCCTCCCGCCCCCGTCCGAGCTCGGCCAGCGTCGTCGCCAGATTGTGCCAGGCGGCGCCGCTTCGGGGGAAAGCCCGTGCCGCCCGCTCGTCGACCGCGAGGGCTTCGTCGTTGCGGTGGGCCAGCTTGAGCGCGGCGGCGTGCAGGACCAGAACATCGTGGCTGGCGCCGGTCGCCGCTGCGAGCCGGGTGCTGATCTCGAGCGCCTCCTCCGCGTGCCCTTGGTTGAGGAGCGAATAGGCGCGCTCGATGACGTCGGGGTTCACTGTCACGATCACGGAATGCGGAAAGGCGGGTGCCGGATCAAGCGTGGTCCTCCATCAGCCCGGGCACCTCATCGAGCAGCTCGCGGGCGAGGAAGCCGATCCGGCCGATCCGCTTCGCGAGCGCGCGGCCCGCCTCTCCGTGCAGGTAGACTCCCCACAAGGCGGCGGTCAGCGGATCGGCGCCCCGGGCGGCGAGACCTCCGACGATTCCGGCCAGAGCGTCGCCCGAGCCCGAGGTGGCGAGGCCGACCCCGCCGCCGGTGAAGCGGAAGGCGCGCCCGTCGGGCGCTACGACATAACTGTACTGGCCCTTGATCAGCGAGACGGCGCCGAACGTCTCGGCCGCCCGGCGCGCCGCGGCGAGCGGGTCGGCCTCGACCTCTTGCGCCTCACATTCCAGAAGGCGCGCCATTTCGCGGGCGTGAGGGAGGAGGATTGCGCCGCCTCGCCACGCCCGCAATGTTTCGGCGCGCGGCGCGAGGCTGCCGAGCACGGCGGCATCGAGCACCAGCGGCGTGTCGAGCCCGCTGGCAAGCAGCGCATCGAGCAGAGTGTCGAGCGGCGGACCGTGCTGCAGGCCGCAGCCGACCACCGTCGCCTGGGCCCCCTCGACCAACTCCAGCAGTGCCGCGATCGCCTCGGGCGCAATGCAGCCCTCGTCCGTCTCCGGACAGCCGACGACCCGGGCTTCCGGCACTGCCACGCCGAGCAGGGCCGCGACGCTGGCGCCGGTGGCGATCTGGAGCTTGCCCGCGCCCGCGCGAAGCCCGCCGGTTCCAGCGAGCAGGGCGGCTCCGGCCAGCTCGCGGCTTCCGGCGACGACGAGAAGCCGGCCCCGGTCCTCCTTGTCGCCATCCTCAGGATGCTCGGGAAGCGGGAAGCGGCGGAGCAGGTCGCGGTCGAGAATCTCGAACGCGCTCACCGGGCGGCGACCATCGCGTCGGGCTCGGAGGTGATCGGGGCGTCCTCCTCGACCAGCGGCGCCGCGAAATTGTAGCAGACCAGCTTTGGAACGCAGTCCTTCTCATCGTCGGGCTCGAACTCGTATTGGAGGAGGCCGCAATTGACGACGTCGCCTTCCTTGTCGATTCCCAGGATCTGCGCCTCGTCCATCTCCTCCAATATGTAGCGGAAGCAGAGCACGACGACCTGATGGCAGACGATCAGCACCCGGCGGTCGGCATGGTGGAGGCTGACCGTGTCGAGCGCGCTCCTCAGGCGGAGGATGACGTCCGCCCAGCTCTCGCCGCCGGGCGGGCGATGGTAGAATTTCCCGAGCAGGGTGCGCTGCTCGGCCTGCTCAGGGAATTTCTCGCGGACCCCCGCGGTGGTGAGCCGGTCCCACAGGCCGAACTCGCGCTCGCGAAGCCGCTCGTCCTGGCGCGGGGCATTGGCGCCGGCGACCGAGCCTCCGGCCTTGCATATCGCTTCCGCGGTTTGCCGGGCGCGGGCATAAGGCGAGGTCAGCACCACCTCGGGCCGCTCGTCTTCGGGCAAGGCCGCGAACCAGCGGCCGAGCGCCTCGGCCTGGCGATGGCCGAGATCGCTCAGCGACACGTCGACGTCGCGGATGTCGAGATCGATCACCCCCAGACCGGCGGCGTCGGCGGCGTCGCGCGCGACGTTGCCGGCGCTCTGCCCGTGGCGGACGATCCAGAGCTTCGCTGGCCATCTTTGTCTCATCGCCGAAACAAAGCGCGAAGGGGACGGAAGTTGCCTGCTTCCTCCCCGAGCTTGTCTCGGGGAGGGGGACCGCGGCGCGAAGCGCCGTGGTGGAGGGGTAATACTGACTCGGAATTTCCCCTCCACCACGCTTCGCGCGGTCCCCCACCCCGAGCAAGCTCGGGGAGGAATTCAAAGCAGTCCCTCGCTCTCGAGCCTTCTGTGCAGGTCCTCCGCGCTGGTGAAGAGATGCCCGTGCATCCCCACCGCCTCCGCCCCCTCGACGTTGATCTCGCGGTCGTCGACGAAGAGAGCCTCGTGCGGCTGCAGGCCGAAGCGGTGGAGCGCCCGGTAGTAGATGGCCGGATCCGGCTTGAGCAATTTCTCCTCGCCCGAAACCACGATCCCCCGGAAGCGGCGGAAGAAGGCGTCCTCGCGGGCCCGGAACGGGGCCCAGAAGTCGGCGGAGAAATTGGTGATGGCGAAGAGCGGGACGCCGCGCGCGTCGAGCGCCTCGACGATCGCATGGACCCCGGGGACCGGGTCGCTGATCGTCTCGCCGAAGCGCTCGCCCCAGGCGGAGATGTAGGCGGCGTAATCGGGGAATTTCTCGGAAAGCTCGGCCGCGGCCTCGTCGAACGGTCGGCCGCCGTCGAGCGTGTCGTGCCAGCCCCAAAGGTCGACATCCGCGATGAATCGAAGCCGGACGTCGTCCTGCGGAAGCTGGCGGGCGAGGAAGCTTTCGGGATCCCAGCCGTAGAGGACGTTGCCGACGTCGAAGATGACGGCGGTGGGTGGGGAGGAGATACGCATATCCGTCATGCTGAACTTGTTTCAGCATCCAGGGTGGCGGCAGGCACCGCGACTATCGTCAGGCAATGGCTTTGGCCCCGGCCTGGACCCTGAAACGAGTTCAGGGTGACGCAGCGGCCTTCGGCCGGCCGCGTCAGCCCTGGCGCGCCTTGAAGCGGCGGTTGGTCTTGTTGATGACGTAGGTACGGCCCCGGCGGCGGATCACGCGGCAGTCGCGGTGGCGCGACTTGAGGGACTTCAGAGAATTGCGGATCTTCATGGCCTGAACGCCTGCCTGTCTCGTCGAAAATGTCTGCTGGAAAAGCGAGGCGCTCACCTAGGGGGACGGGGCTTCCAAGTCAAGCTCGCGGGTCAGGGCCCGGGCGCCGCCGGCTCCAGGAGCCCGGCCGCGATTAGCCGGCCGACGAGGGCCACTCGAACCTCGACGGACGACACGCCCGGAATGTCGCGGATCCGGAACTCCGCCGTATCGCGGATGAACCGCAGCTCCTCCTCCACGCCGGGGTGGATCGCGAGCCGGTCCCCGGGGAAGCCGAAGTCGATCCAGTCACCCGCCCGCCTCAGTTGGAAGATGGCGAGCGGCGCATGGCGGACCCGGGTTTCCGCGGAGACGTTTGGCAGCGATTGCGGCTTCGGCGGCGCCGGCAGCCCGCCTACGAACCGCGACGCGCGATGCTGCGTCGCCGCATCGACGAAATCGCCGGAGCGGCAGCGGGCGATCAGCCGCTCGAGGGCGTGCACGACTTGCGGAGCGAGGCTGCCGGCGGGCGCCACGGCCGTCTCGCGCAAGGCGCGGTCCGAGTCCGACATATGGTCGATCGCGGCGACGAGGACGTCGCGGAGCGTCGTCGGCACGAACAGCACCGCGAGGTGAAGCGATTCGGAGACGGAATCGACCGTGTGGGGCGTGCCGCGGGGAATATAGAGAAGATCGCCCGGGCCGACGTCGATCACCCGGTGCCGCTGAAGGTGGGGCAGCGGCTCGCCGATATGCTTCCAATCGTTCTGAAGCCCCGGCGGGTCCGTCGAGACGTACCAGCGCTTCCGGCCGTGGAGCTGGACGGCCAGATTGTCGCGATTGTCGTAATGGACGATCGCTCCTGCGCCGGCCTTGCTCCAGAACAGCGAGGCGTCGACCGGTTGCTGGAGGAGCAGCTCGAGCGCCCGGGCGAACCGAAGGAGCGGCGGCGACAGCGAAACCACCTCGGGTATCCGGACCGTATAGTTGCGCTCGTGATAGGCGTCGACCAGGCAGCGGAAGTCGGCCGGGCCCGAGGTCCTGCGCGGCCCCGGGGGCGGCAGGGCGGGGCTGACGCCGTGGCAATCGAGCCGTTCCGAATGACTTTCATGGGCGCCGAGCGCGGTTCGGACGGGATCCTCGCCGAGCAGAGCCGCCCGGACGTGATCCGGGCCGCCGGGTACGTCGACGACCTCGCGTCCCAGGGCATTGAAGAACGTCTCGAGCGGCAGAGGGTCGAGGACCCCCTTCAGGACCGCCTCTGCTTCTTCGACGTTCATCGCGCCGCCTCGGCCTCCCTCCACCCTGAGCCTTCCCGGCGGCAGGGCGCGCGGCTCATGACCCCGGCCCCTCGTCCTGGTCGGCAGGGACCGAGAAGAGCGCCGAAATCTCCCGTCTCTCCTGCTCGCTCAGCTCGGGCCGCCAGACGCAGAAGATCAGGACGACTCGATCCTCGTCGCTGTTGTTCCAGGCTTCGTGCTCGACCGTGTCGTCGAACAGGATCAGCTTGCCGACCTCCCACTCCCGCACCTGGTTGCCGACCCTGAAGCCGCAACCGGGGGGCACGATCAGCGGGAGATGGCAGATCAGGCGGGTATTGTGGGTGCCGGTATGGGCGGGGATGACGGTCTTCGCCCGAAGCAGCGAGAACATGACGGTCGGTTCCCAACCCTCGATCCAGGGCATCGGCGCCGCCTGCACCGCCTTCCAGCTCTGGGGGCAGCGAGCGATGGTCTCTTCGTTGAGCTTCCCGTTCTCGACGAAGAAGAGGGCGCTCCAGTCGGTCTTGTTGAACAAGGGGTGGTAGCGCGGCTGGTTGGGCTCGGGCCTGATATAGGGATGGAAGTCGCCGATGCCGGTCGCCATCACCGCCAGCAGCTCCTCGCGAATTGCGTCGGTGGCGGCCTCGACTGCGGGCGCCCAGTCGAAATCCGCCCGGTCGTAGAATTGCACATGGGGCAGTTCCGGGTAGAAGAAGCCGGTCGGGTCCTGGAAGAAGGCGCGCTTGCGGTCCGCCAGTATGTCGAGCGCCTGCTGGAAGCGGTAGCTCCTGCTTTCAGGCGGAATGCCCTTCGCCGCCAGCGAGGCTTCCATATGGGCGGCGGAGCGGGCGTCGATCTGCGCGGCGGCCGCCTCGGCGCGGTCAAGCTCGGCGACGAGGTCCGCGGGGAGCGACTGGCCGGGCGGCAGGGTCTCGCCCGCGGCGATGTTGAGCGCCTTCTTGTAGAGGGTGGCCGCGACCCGGTGGTCGCCGACGGCGGCTCGGCAGTCGGCCTTCATGATCAGGGCCCGCACCGCCCGCGGCTCCATGACCAGCACCTCGTCGAGCGCCATTTCCTCGGCCGCGGTGTCGCGCTGGGCGCGGCAGACGGTGGCGAGAAGCAGCCAGATCTGGGCGCTTGCCCGGCCGGTCGCGACCACCGTGTCGAGCCGGCGCCGGGCTTCGTCGGGCCGGCCCGACTGAAGCGCATCGACGGCCTCCCTGACCAGCCGTTCCGCCTCTTGGTTGCTGATCTGCATGGCGCCTCTCTAGGAAGAGACCGGCGATTGCGCCAGATGCCTCTCCCAGGCGAGTGCGTGGGCGACGATCGTGTCGAGGTCGTCGAGCTTGGGCCGCCAGGGCAGGGTCGCGAGGATCCTGCCATTGTCCGCCACCAGGGCGTCCGGGTCTCCGGCCCGTCGCGGCTCCATGCGGCGCTCGATCCTCATGTTGGTGACCCGGTCGACGGCGTCGAGCACTTCGAGCACCGAGAAGCCGCGGCCGTAGCCGCAGTTCATGATGTGGCTGGAGGCGGGCTCCTCGATCAGCTTCTCGAGCGCGTCGACATGGGCGGCCGCGAGGTCGCTGACGTGGATATAATCGCGCACCCCGGTGCCGTCGGGCGTGTCGTAGTCGGTGCCGTAGACCGAGACGGCGGCGCGCTTGCCGGTCGCCGCCTCGACCGCGACCTTGATGAGGTGGGTCGCTCCGGCGGTGGACTGGCCCGAACGGCCCTTCGGGTCGGCCCCGGCGACGTTGAAATAGCGAAGCGCGCAGAAGTTGATCGGGTGGGCGGCGGCGGTGTCGGCGAGCATCCGCTCCGTCATCAGCTTCGACCAGCCATAGGGATTGATCGGCTCGGTTCGGGACCTCTCGACGACCGGCACGGCCTCGGGAATGCCGTAGGTCGCCGCGGTCGAGGAGAAGATGAAGTGGCGGACCCCGCCCCGGACCGCGCTCTCGATCAGCGAGCGGCTCTTCACCGTGTTGTTCTCATAATATTTGAGCGGCTGCTCGACCGATTCGGGGACCACGATCGAGCCGGCGAAATGGATGATCGCGCCGATGCAATGCTCATCGATCAGCCGGGAGAGCAGCGCCTGGTCGCCGATGTCGCCCTCGACGAACGCCGCCTCGTCGGGGACCGCCCAGCGGAAGCCGGTGGTGAGATTGTCGACGACCACCACCTTCCAGCCCGAATCGAGCAGCGCCAGCACGGCATGGCTGCCGATATAGCCCGCGCCGCCGGTCACGAGCACCACGCACTTGTTGGTGGGCTTGTTCATCAATCCTCTTCCCTCAGGGAACCCGAATAAGGCAAGGAGCGCTGAACGGATCGTTGCAGCGCCCACGCGATCCGGGGCGCTAGACCAAGAGGTGCCGGAATGAAAACAGCTTTTCTGCGCAGCGCCCCACTCCTCCTGGCGGCGGCGCTCGCCGCCTGCGCCGGCGGCGCCGGCAACAAGGAAAGGCCGGCGGCCGGCGGAGTGGACGTCGCCCGCTTCCACCTCGGCGAGCCCGTCGCGCGCGCGCAGATCGCGATCGAGCCCTTCGACAAGGCCGACGCCAACCGGCCCGAATTCCCCGCTTATGCGGCGGCGGTGGGGCGCCAGCTGGGCCGGCTGGGCTGGACCGTGGTGCCCTCGACGACCCAGTCGGAGCAGATCGCCCTCATCGACCTCGAACAGGGCAGCCGCGAGGCGATCGCCGCGCTGAGCGCGGCCCGGATCGGCCGCGGCCTTTCCGCGGCGGCGCCGGCCGGGACCTCGGCCAACGTCACCGCCACCCTGCTCGAAGTCGCCATCAGGCGGCGCTCGGACGGCACCGTCTTCTGGGAAGGCCGGGCCGTCGACGAAGCCGCCACCGGCAGCGCCGGAGCCGCTCGGACCGCGGCGATCGAGCGCCTTGCCGGGGCCCTGTTTCGGGACTTCCCCGGGGAGTCGGGCCGCACTATCAGGGTTCGATGAGCTTATCCGTTACCAGCCCCTTCGATGGCGGCAACATTCGCACGGTCGCCATCGAGGGCAACCGGATCGACCTCGAAATCGTCAAGGACCATGCTTCCGATTTCTACCAATGGTTCTACTTCCGCCTGACCGGCGCGGCCGGGCGGGAAGTCGAGCTCAGGATCGTCAATTGCGCCGGAGCCGCCTATCCGCTCGGCTGGCAGAATTACCGGGCGTGCGTGTCGGCCGACCGCGAGGAATGGGAACGGGTCGACACAAGCTACGGGGGCGGAGTGCTCACGATCCGTCTGACTCCGGCCGCCAACAGCCTGTGGTTCGCTTATTTCGCGCCTTATACGATGGAGCGGCACCACGACCTCGTCGCCTCGGTCGCCTCCCACCCGGCGGTCGAGCACCGCTCGCTCGGACGGACCCTCGACGGCCAGGAGATGGACTATTTCCGGATCGGCGAGGGACCGCTCCAGGTGTGGCTCTACGCGCGCCAGCATCCCGGCGAGACGATGGCCGAATGGTGGATGGAGGGCGCCCTTGAGCGGCTGCTCGACGAGGCCGATCCGGTCGCCCGCCGGCTGCTCGCGAAGGCCACCTTCCACATCGTCCCCAACATGAATCCCGACGGCTCGCGCCGCGGCCACCTGCGCACCAACGCGGTCGGCACCAACCTCAACCGCGAATGGCACGATCCGAGCCCCGAGCGGAGCCCGGAGGTGCTGTGCGTCCGCAACGAGATGGACAGGACCGGGGTCGATTTCGCGATGGACGTCCATGGCGACGAGGCGATCCCGGCCAATTTCCTCGCCGGCTTCGAGGGCATACCGAGCCACAGCCCCGGCCAGCAGAAGCTGTTCGACCGCTTCAGCGCGGAGCTGGTCCGCTTCTCCCCCGATTTCCAGACCCGAAAGGGCTATGAGGTGGCGAGGCCGGGCGAGGCGAACATGTCGATGTCGACCGCCCAGCTCGCCGAGCGCTTCGGAGCGGTCTCGATGACCCTCGAAATGCCCTTCAAGGACAATGACGACCTGCCGGATCCCGTCCACGGCTGGTCGCCCGACCGTTCCCGCCTCCTCGCCCGCGCCTGCCTCGACGCGCTCCACGCCATCGTCGACGAGCTGCCGGCGAGGAAGCGCTAGCCCGCTTGGCAGTCACGTCATGCCGGACTTGATCCGGCATCCATTTTTTTTGCTACGGCTCGGGTTGAAGAAGGTGGACCCCGGATCAAGTCCGGGTGACCATCCTAACTGAACTGGAGAGTTGAAGACCCCATGCCCACCCTCGTCCTCATCCGCCATGGCCAGTCGGCCTGGAATCTCGAGAACCGCTTCACCGGATGGTGGGACGTCGACGTCACCGAGAAGGGGGCCGAGGAGGCGCGGCTGGCCGGGGAGCTGATGGCCGCGAAGGGGCTCGACTTCGATCTGTGCTTCACCAGCCTCCAGACCCGGGCGATCAAGACCCTGAATGTGGCGCTCGAGGCGATGGGGCGGCTGTGGCTTCCGGTCGAGAAGGACTGGCGCCTGAACGAGCGCCATTATGGCGGCCTCACCGGGCTCAACAAGGCGGAGACCGCGGCGAAGCACGGCGACGAGCAGGTGCGGATCTGGCGCCGCTCGTTCGACATCCCGCCGCCGCCCATGGAGGCGGGAAGCCCGTACGATCTGGCCGCCGACCGCCGCTATTCGCGGATCGAGGTGCCGCGCTCAGAGAGCCTCAAGGACACGATCGAGCGGGTGCTGCCTTATTGGGAGGGGTGGATCGCTCCGGCGCTTCGGGAGGGGCAGAGAGTGCTGATCTCCGCCCACGGCAATTCGCTGCGGGCGCTGGTCAAGCATTTGTCGGACATCCCCGACGACGAGATCACCGGGCTGGAGATCCCGACCGGGCAGCCGATCGTCTACGCGCTGGACGAGGGGCTCGCGGCGACGGATCGCTATTATCTGAGCGAGCGGTAGAGCCCGTCATCCCGGCGAAAGCCGGGACCTCAGGACGAGAAGTCTCGGCGGGTCTCCCCGAGATCCCGGCTTGCGCCGGGATGACGGTTTACACCCCCGCCCGCGCCAGCGCCAGGTTGCGCTCGGCCCTGGCGAGGACTTCGTCCAGCTTGTCGCCGGGCAGTATCCCTGTCGTCGCGACCGCCGATTCGAGCTTCACCTTCGCGTGGCCGAGATCGAGCGCATTGTCCGCGATGCAGCGGGCGAGCCGGTCGGCGGTGTCGATGGCGCTGTTGTGATCGAGATGGTCGAGGATGAGATCGAAGCGCGCCTCGCCGGTGCGGGCGAGGATGTCGGTCGAGCGGATCAGGCCGCAAAGCAGCCGGGCGACGTGGACCAGGGCGGCGTCGACCGCGAAATGGCCATGGCGCTCGTGGATGGCGGGAAGGCTGGTCAGCTGGATCCCGACGATCGCGGCCGTCGTTCCGTGACGCTCCGCCAGGCCGACCACCCGCTCGAGCTCCGAGCGGAAGCGAAGGGCGGTGGGCAACGGCGTGAGGCTGTCGCTTTCGACGCGCTGCTCGAGCTCGCCGATTCGGCGCTGAGCGTCGGCCAGAGCGGCGCGCAGCAGCGCGTTCTCGTCTGAAGTGTCGACCGGAAGTCCGGCGAAATCGGAGGCGTGCTTGGACATGTCGCTGAGCATAGCGCGATCTGGTTAAGCAAAAACGAAGCTCTGGCCTCCCCGCCTTCGCCCCGATAGAGGAACGAGGATGGCCGAGGTCGGGATCATCATGGGCAGCCGCTCCGACTGGGAGACGATGCGCCACGCCGCCGACATGCTCGACGCCCTCGAGGTGGCCCATGAGTCGAAGGTCGTCTCGGCCCACCGGACGCCCGAGCGGCTCTACGATTATGCCAGGGGCGCGGCCGCGCGCGGCCTCAAGGTCATCATCGCCGGCGCCGGAGGAGCGGCCCATCTGCCGGGCATGGCGGCCTCGATGACCCGGCTTCCGGTGCTTGGAGTGCCGGTCCAGAGCAAGGCCCTGGACGGCCTCGACAGCCTCCTGTCCATCGTCCAGATGCCCGCCGGAGTGCCGGTGGCGACTCTGGCCATCGGCAAGGCGGGCGCAGCCAATGCCGGCCTGCTCGCCGCCTCGATCCTGGCCCTGTCCGACGAGGCTCTGGCGGGACGGCTGGAGGCCTGGCGGCAGCGGCAGACGGACGGCGTCGCCGAAACGCCTGAATGAGTCCACTCAAGTGACATTGGCGCCCGGCTCGACCATCGGCATCGTCGGCGGCGGGCAGCTCGGCCGGATGCTGGCGATGGCGGCCGCGCAGCTCGGCTACAAATGCCATGTCTATGCCCCTGACGAGGCGCCGCCCGCGGCCGAGGTCGCAGCAGCCTTCACCCGCGGCGCCTGGGAAGACGAGGCCGCGCTCGCCGAATTCGGCCGGAGCGTCGACGTCGCCACCTACGAGTTCGAGAATATCGCGGCCGCACCGCTGGCCGCCCTCGCCGCACAGGCTCCGCTGCACCCACCGGCCGAGGCGCTGGCGGTAGCCCAGGACCGGCTCAGGGAAAAAAGCTTCATCACGCACCTTGGCGGCGCCCCCGCGCCGTTCCGGCCCGTGGACGACCGCTCGGGCCTGGACGAAGCGCTGGCGGGGCTCGGCCTGCCTGCGGTCCTCAAGACCCGCCGCTTCGGCTATGACGGGAAGGGCCAGGCGCGGATCATTCGGCCGTCCGAGGCGGACGAGGCCTGGTCGGCGGTTCGAGGGGGCCCGTCCGTGCTCGAGGCCTTCATCCCCTTCGAAGCGGAGTTCTCGATCCTGCTGTGCCGGGGCCAGGACGGCGGGACGGTCGTCTGGCCGGCGCCGCGAAACGAACATGAGGGCGGCGTGCTGCGCCGTTCCGAGGTGCCGGCGAATGGTCTCGGCGCGCAGGTCGCCGAGGCCGAGGCGCTGGCGCGCAAGGCGGCGGAGGCGCTCGATTATGTGGGAGTGCTCGCGCTCGAATTCTTCGCGACGCCGGAGGGGCCCTTGTTCAACGAGATGGCGCCGAGGGTCCACAACAGCGGCCACTGGACGATCGAAGGATCGGTCACCTCGCAGTTCGAGAACCATGTGCGGGCGATTTGCGGGCTTCCGCTCGGGGCGACGGGGCTGACGGGTCCGCGGGTCGTGATGGAGAATCTGATCGGCGGCGAGGCGGACGGGTGGGGCCGGATCCTGAGCGACCCGGCGGCGCACTTGCACCTCTACGGCAAGGGCGATGCCCGGCCGGGCCGCAAGATGGGGCATGTGACCAGAGTCATTCGCTGACCGGCTCCCCTCCCTGCAAGGGAGGGGTCAGGGGTGGGTAGGCGAGCGCAGCGAGACTTCTTCTGACTCCGAGTTTCGGCCGCCTTCGGCGGACCCACCCCCAGCCCCTCCCTTACAGGGAGGGGAGAAAAGCCTATTTCGGCTGCACGACCTCCACCGGCAGCCCCAGCCCGTTGAGCTGCGGCCGCACCTTGGCCGCGTCGCCGACGACGACCCAGACCATCTTCTTGGGATCGATCACCCTGCGCGCGGCCTGGTCGATCGTGCTGATCGTCATCCCGCGATAGCGGTCGGCAATCGCCTCCCAATAATTGTCGGGACGCTTGTAGAGCGCGTTCGAGCGGAGCGCGCTCAGGACCGCCCCCGAGGTCTCGAACTGGCCGGCGAGCTGACGGGTATTGCCGTTGATCACGCGGGTGAGCTCGACGTCGCTGACGCCCTTGGAGCCGACGAAGCCCGACACCTGGTCCATCAGCGCCCGGATCGCCGGCCCGGTCTTGTCGGCCTGGACCGGGGCGGTGATCAGATAGGGCACGAGCTGCTCGCGCATTCCGATGTTGCTTCGAGAGCCGTAGGACCAGCCCTTGGTCTCGCGCAGGTCCATGTTGATCCGCGACAGGAAGTTGCCGCCGAGCACCTCGTTGGCGGCGTTCAGAGTCAGGACGTCGTCGGTGCCACGCACCGGAAGCACCGCGCCCGCGAGGATCAGCGACTGCGGCGATTGCGGCCGGTTGACGAGGACGATCCTCGGCCTCGGCGACGGCGGGGTGGCGGTGAAGTTCTTGGTCCCCTTCGGAGTCGCCGGAGCGCTCCAATTGCCGAACCGCGCCTCGAGCAGCGGCACCAGCTCGGCGAGCGGAAGATCCCCGACCGCGAAGATGGTGGCGTTGTCGGGCCGGATCCAGCTTTGGTGGAAGCGGATCAGATCGTCGCGGGAGAGGCGCGCGATCACGGCCTTCTCGCCGAGACCGGAGGACGCACGGCCGTAGGGATGGTCCGCGCCGAACAGCAGGGGTGGCAAGGTCCGCGCCCCGAGCCCGCCCGGCTCGGTCAGCTCCTGGTCGATGGCGGAGAGCTGCTGAGCGCGCAGCCGTTCCACCTCGCCCGGTTCGAAGGCGGGATTGCGGATGATGTCCGCGAGGAGGTCGAGCGACGCCCCGAGATTGGGAGTCAAAGCGGCCAGGGTGACCGCCGTCCGGTCGAGCGATGTTTCGGGCTGGATCGCTGCGCCGAGCCGCTCCTGCTCCTCGGCGATCTGGATCGAGTTGCGGCTGGTCGTGCCCTCCTCGATCAGGCTCAGCATCAGCGACTGGGTCCCCAGCGCATCGGCCGGATCGGCGGCGACTCCGGCGTCGAACTCGACCGCCACGCGCACCACGGGCACCGCCGTGCGACGGGCGTAGACGATCGGGATCCCGTTCGACAGGCGCGCGCGCTCGATATCCGGAAAGTCGAGATTCGAAATCTCGCCGACCTCCGGCATAGGTATCTTCTGATAGGAGAGCGGCTCGGGCGCATTCTCGTCGGGAGCGACGAACGGCAAGGGCGCCATCGGCTTCTCGCCCGGCTGCGGCTGGCGATAGTAACGGGGCCGCTGGCT
The DNA here is from genome assembly GCA_036386555.1 of Allosphingosinicella sp. Lineage (GTDB taxonomy): Bacteria > Pseudomonadota > Alphaproteobacteria > Sphingomonadales > Sphingomonadaceae > Allosphingosinicella. The sequence goes on along the minus strand of DASVVM010000017.1, from coordinate 23,185 downwards.
GGCGGCGCCGCCGCGCGAGCCTTTCGCTTCCTCATAGGCCTTGCGCTCGCCCGGCTCGACGCGGAGCGCGTAGACCGGCCGGGTCAGCCACTTCCGCATCGCCGCCTGAACGGTGGCGGGGGTCACCCGGCCGTAGGCGAGCAGCTGCTTCTTGTAGAATTCGGGATCGTTCGCGTAGAGCGCGCCCTCGGCGAGGGCGACCGCCTTGCCGCCGAAGCCGCCGACCTGCTCGAGGCCGCGGATCCGGCCCGCGACGTCCGACATGACGACCCGCTGGACTTCGTCCTCGGTGGGACCGTTCTGGATGAGGTCGGCGACGATCTGGTCGAGCCGCGCCGAGACGACGTCCGGATTGACGCCGGGCTTGACGTCGACCTGGATCTCGAACTGGCTGACCCGGTGGAAGGGCAGGATGTAGGCCCGGACTCCGACCGCCGTCTGGTCCTTGCGGACCAGCTCGTTGTCGAGCCTCGAGCTTGCGAGTCCGCCGAGCACGCCCGCGGCGACGTCGAGCTGGACGGCGGCGTCGTCGAGCATCCCGGGCACGATCCAGTTGCGGTAGAGCCGGACGTTGGCGACCCGGTCCTTCATCACCTCGACCTTGGGCGCCGGAAGCGTCGGAACGTCGGCCTTGGCCGGCGTGTTGACGGGGCCGCGCGGGATCTTGCCGAAATGCTTCTCGACCAGCGGCCGGGCCTCGTCGGCCGAGACGTCGCCGGCGAGGACGAGGATGGCGTTGTTGGGGCCGTACCTCGAGCGGAACCAGGTCTTGACGTCCTCGAGCGTCGCCGCGTCGAGATCGGCCATCGAGCCGATCGTCGAGTGGCGGTAGGGATGGCCCTCGGGGAAGAGCGCTTCCAGCTGGGCATATTCGACCAGGCCGTAAGGCTCGTTGTCGCCCTGGCGCTTCTCGTTCTGGACGACCCCGATCTGGTTGGTGAGCTTCTCCTGGGTCACCGCTCCGAGCAGGTGGCCCATCCGGTCGGCCTCGAGAAACAGGCCGCGCTCGAGCGCGGGCGTGGGCACGGTCTGGAAATAATTGGTGCGGTCGAACCAGGTGGTGCCGTTGAAGTCGGTGGCGCCGATCTCGCGAAGCGGCTCGAAATAGTCGCCGGGGGCGTTTTCCGACCCATTGAACATGAGATGCTCGAACAGATGGGCGAAGCCGGTCCGGCCCTTCGGCTCGTCCTTGGATCCGACATTGTACCAGATGGAGATTGCGACGACCGGCGCCTTGCGGTCCTCGTGGACGATGACCCTCAGGCCGTTGTCGAGGGTGAACTGCTCGTAGGGAATGTCGATCTGGCGGACCAGCTGGGCGACCGGGACGGGTCCGGCGGCGGCCGCGGGCGCCGCTTCGGCGGCGGCCGTCTCGGCGGCGGGAGCGTCCGACGCGCTCGCCACCTCGTCGGAGGTCGTCGAAGCGCAGGCCGTCACGGCGAAAGCGGAAAAGAGCGCAATGGGGAGCAGCAAACGGCGCATATTCGGCAGTCCTTCCCGAGTCTTATACGGGGCGGACCTATAGCGGCGGCCCGGCCCGCGCAATGCCCGCAATCACCCGGCGCCACCGTTTTCCAATTCCTCCCCGAGCTTGCTCGGGGAGGGGGACCGCGCGAAGCGCGGTGGAGGGGAAACACAGACTCTGAATTGCCCCTCCACCACGACGCTTCGCGTCGCGGTCCCCCTCCCCCAGACAAGCTGGGGGAGGAATTGGAATTCGACATCACTTTTGACGCATCCCCGATCTGCTGTAGGGAGCGGCGACCCAACCGACCCAGGATTCTCCATGCGCTTCAACAGCTTCGGCCTCGCCTTCCTCAGCCTCGCAATCGCCTCGCCCGCTCCGGCCCAGCCGGCCGCCGGATCGCCCGACTTCTCGCCGGAAAGCTTCCGCAGCCACGTCGTCTTCCTCGCCGACGACAAGCTCGAGGGGCGCGACTCGGGCAGCCGCGGCTATGACCTCGCGGCACTCTACGTGGCGAGCCGGTTCGAGGCCTTGGGGCTGAGGCCGGCGGGCCCGGACGGCTGGTACCAGCAGGTGCCGTTCCTCGAATCGCGCCTTGCCGGCGAGCCCGGCTCGCTCACCATCGGCGGCCGCCGCTTCCTTCACGGGCGGGAGGTGGTCCTGACGCCGACGCCCGACGAAGCGCCGGTCGCGGTGGAGGCGCCCGTCGTCTTCGTCGGCTACGGGCTCGAAGCGCCGGAAATCGGGATCGACGATTACAAGGGGCTGGACGTCCGCGGCAAGATCGTCGCCGTCCTCAACGGATTCCCGAACGGGATGAAGAGCGACGTCGGCGCCCATCTCAACTCGGACAAGAGGCGGGTGGCGTCGCGCCACGGCGCGGTCGGGCTCGTCACGATCCGGACCCTGTCCGAGGCGAAGCGGCGCCCCTTTTCGCGGATGCTGGAGAATGCCGACGAGCCGAACCTCGGCTGGGTCGGCGAGGACGATCGGCCCTACACTCCGGCGCCGGGCCTGCGCTTCCGGGCGACGCTCGACACGGCGGCCGCCGACGCCCTGTTCGCCGGAGCCAAGACGCCTTTGAGCCGGGTGCTGGCGGAGGCGGACGGCAAGGGCGGCCGCCCCAAAGGCTTCGCCCTGAAGCCGCGGATCGCCGTCAGCCAGCAGAGCGCCGCTCGCCGCTTCACCAGCCCCAACGTACTGGCCGTCCTTCCCGGATCGGACCCGGCGCTGGCCGGTGAATATGTGCTGCTCATGGCGCATCTCGATCATGAAGGTATGAAGCCGACGGGCGAAGGCGACCGGATCTACAACGGCGCAATGGACAATGCCGTCGGAGTCGCGACCATGATCGAGGTCGCGAGGGCGATGGCTTCGGCGCCGGACCGGCCCAGGCGCTCGATCCTGTTCGCCGCGGTGACCGCGGAGGAGGACGGGCTTCTCGGCGCCCAGTATCTCGCCCGTCACCCGGTTCCCGGCGGCAAGGTCGCCGCCGTGGTCAATCTCGACATGCCGATCCTGCTCTACGACTTCACCGACGTCGTCGCCTTCGGAGCGGAGCATTCGACCATGGGCGAGGCGGTCGCCCGGGCCGGCCGGACGATGGGCGTTGCGCTCTCCGAGGATCCGCTTCCCCAGGAAGGCCTGTTCACCCGCTCCGACCATTACCGCTTCGTCCAGGAGGGGGTCCCGTCGGTCTTCCTGATGACCGGCTTCGCCAACGGGGGGCGGGAGAAGTTCACCAGCTTCCTCTCCACCCATTATCACAAGGTCAGCGACGACCTCGCCCTTCCGATCGACTGGAAGACCGGCGCCAAGTTCGCCCGGATCAACTACGAGATCGCCCGCGAGATCGCCGACGCGCCGCAGGCCCCGCGCTGGTATTCCGACAGCTTCTTCGGGAAGGTGCTGGCGCCGGACCGGGAGAAGGCGCCGCGATAAGCATTCCGCTTCTTGAAATAGCGTCAGAGCCACTCACAACGGCGACAGTGCGCCACTCGGGCGCTTGGCAGGAGGGCGCGCGGTCACTGTCCCGTGGCCGGAAGGTCGACGATGAGCGGCTCAGCATTCATGATGAGCCGAAATGAACCTAAAGATAGACGTAAATAAGCCGATTACATCTGAATCGGATGTTCTTCTTTTCGACTCTCGCCGATCAAAGGCGTAATTTCAGCGGATCATAGTTTCGAATTGCAGCCGGCGTCACTGTGCTTTGTACGGGAGGGCGAGCCATGCATTACGACAACGACCGTTGCCCGGATGACTTGGGCGAGCTGATCGACCTCCGCCGGAAATTCCACGCCCTCACCTTCAGCAACCCGAACTATTTCGGCAACGCGCCCGAAAGCGGGCAAGCGTCGGCCCTCAAAGTGGTCGGCAACACCACTTTCGAGGACATCGGCTGCGTCGGCTATCAGCCGCAGACCGACCGGCTCGAGGCCGTCATCTACGTCAAGCAGCCGAACGGCTATGGAGGCAACCTGTGCAGCGGCGGAAGCAACGAATTCATTCGCTTCTACGGCTCGTGGAACGACGGGACGACCTGGCACGACCTCGGCATGTCGGTGCTGCAGGTGTGGAACATACCCGAAGGCACCGAGGGCGAGGGCCGTCTCGAATATGCCGTGACCCTGCATACCAACCTCACCAGGCTCATCTGCCGCAGGCCCCAGATGGTGCTCATCCGCGCCATCCTGTCGTGGAACCAGCCGCCGCCGCCCAATACGCCCGATTTCCCGCCCGTCTGGGGAGACGTGCACGAGACCCATATCATCATCGAACCGAGGCGTCGCTGGCGGGTCAAGGATCTGTTCGAGGCCGCCGAGGTCAATTCCTTCGCCGAGATATCGGATCTGTTCGACGCGGAGGCGACCGTCACCGCCAAGCCCAAGGCCCTGCCGCTCAAGGCGCTGCAGCAGCTTTACAAGGACAGCGACGTCCCGGCCAAGCGCTTCGCTCTGCCGCAGCTGAGCAAGATGCTCACCGGCGCCGCCCTGTCGCCAGGCTGGGCGGGGGGCGACTTCCTCGCCCAGTCGGGCAAGTTCCAGTTCGATCCGTCGATCCTGGACGATCTGCTCAACCCCGGCGACGGCGACACCAGCTATGAGGAGCTGGAGTGCGTCGGATACGATCCCCGCGAGGATTGCCTGGTCGGGACCATCAGGGTCAAACGCTCGGCCGGATATTCGGGCGGGCTTTGCACCGACGGAAGCCGGGAATATGTCACCTTCTGGGCGGACCTGGACGGCACCGGCAGCTTCGAGACCTGCCTCGGGACTGCGGACGTCCGGGTCTACGACATCGACAAATTCCCCGATGACGGCCTCGAGTTCGCCTCGGGCCGACCGCGCACGTCGAGTTCACCACGGTCGCCGGCGATTGCGCCCATTTCGACGAGAATGCGGTGTTCGAAGGCAGGTTCACTGCCACCGACGAGCATTTCGGCGGGTTCGGGTTCGAAATCCTTCCCGACGCGCCGGCCAAGGGCGTCAAGCCCAATCCGCCCTCCGGCCTCAGCGAGCATTTCGTAGTCGGCGGAATTGCCGATCCGGGGCTCACCGACGCCATCTTCACGCTCGAGACGGCAGGGCCGCCGCCGATGTTGCCCTGCGGTTATGCGCTCGTGCTCTCGGTCGCCGACCGGACCAATGTGAACAGCGGCGCCGATTATCACCGCGCCCGGGACTCGATCGGTTTCTGCCTGGGATCCCCTCCCCACGGCTGAGCGGGCGGCAGCGAATTCGGCGGATGCGGCTTGGCGACTTGTGTTGCACAACGGCCACACTACATAGCGTCCTGATCAAGATCAGGGGCCACTATGAACGTCGAAAAATTCACCGAACGCGCGCGCGGATTCCTTCAGTCGGCACAAACCGTCGCGCTGCGCATGAACCACCAGCGGATCACGCCCGTGCATGTGCTCAAAGCGCTGCTCGAGGACGAGCAGGGCATGGCTTCGGGCCTGATCGCCCGCGCCGGCGGAAGCGCGGAGGCGGCCCGCCGCGAGACGGACGAGCAGCTGGCCAGGATCCCGGTCGTGTCCGGGAGCGGCGCCAATTCGACGCCGAGTCTCGACGCCGAGACCCTCCGGGTGCTCGATCAGGCCGAGCAGGTCGCCCAGAAAGCGGGCGACAGCTACGTCACCGTCGAGCGGATGCTGCTGGCTTTGGTGCTCGCCACGACGACCGGCGCCGGCAAGGCGCTGGCCGACGCGGGCGTCAAGGCGGAAGCGCTCAACGCCGCGATCAACGAGCTTCGCGGCGGCCGGACCGCCGACACACAGTCGGCCGAGGACCGCTACGACGCGCTCAAGAAATTCGCCCGCGACCTCACCCAGGCGGCTCGCGACGGCAAGCTCGATCCCGTCATCGGCCGCGACGAGGAGATCCGCCGGACGGTCCAGATCCTGGCGCGGCGGACCAAGAACAATCCGGTGCTGATCGGCGAGCCGGGCGTCGGCAAGACCGCCATCGCCGAGGGCTTGGCGCTCCGGATCGCCAATGGCGACGTTCCCGACAGCCTGAAGGACCGGCGGCTGATGGCGCTCGACATGGGCTCGCTGATCGCCGGGGCGAAGTATCGCGGCGAGTTCGAGGAGCGGCTTAAGGGCGTGCTCGACGAGGTTCGCCAGGGCGAAGGCGACATCATCCTGTTCATCGACGAGATGCACACCCTGATCGGCGCCGGGAAGGGCGAGGGGGCGATGGACGCGTCGAACCTGCTCAAGCCGGCGCTGGCGCGGGGCGAGCTCCACTGCATCGGAGCGACCACGCTCGACGAATATTCCAAGCATGTCGAGAAGGACCCCGCGTTGCAGCGGCGGTTCCAGCCGGTGGTGATCGGTGAGCCGACGGTCGAGGACACGATCTCGATCCTTCGCGGGCTCAAGGAGAAATACGAGCTCCACCATGGGGTGCGCATCACCGACGGGGCCCTGGTCTCCGCGGCGACCTTGAGCCACCGCTACATCACCGACCGGTTCCTCCCCGACAAGGCGATCGACCTGATGGACGAGGCCGCCTCAAGGCTTCGGATGGAAGTTGAGTCCAAGCCGGAGGAGATCGAGACCCTCGACCGGCGGATCATCCAGCTCAAGATCGAGCGCGAGGCCCTGAAGAAGGAGAAGGACCGCGCCTCGCAGGACCGGCTCAAGGCGCTGGAGGACGAGCTCGCCAATCTCGAGCAGCAATCCGCGGAGCTGACCACGCGCTGGCGGGGCGAGAAGGAGAAGCTCGCGGGCGAAGCGAAGATCAAGGAGGAGCTTGACCGCGCCCGGCTCGAGCTGGAGCAGGCGCAGCGGGCCGGCGACCTCGCCAAGGCGGGAGAGCTCCAGTACGGCCGCATCCCGGCGCTGGAGAAGCAGCTCGCCGAGGTCGAGGTGGCCAGCCAGAGCGCGATGCTGCGCGAGGAGGTTACCAGCGAGGACATCGCATCCGTCGTCGCGCGCTGGACCGGTATCCCGATGGAGCGGATGCTCGAGGGCGAGCGCCAGAAGCTGATCAACATGGAGGCGGAAATCGGCCGCCGGGTGATCGGCCAGGAGGAGGCGGTGCGCGCGGTCGCGAAGGCGATCCGGCGCTCACGCGCCGGCCTTCAGGACCCGAACCGGCCGATGGGCAGCTTTCTGTTCCTGGGCCCGACGGGTGTCGGCAAGACCGAGCTCACCAAATCGCTCGCCGAGTTCCTGTTCGACGATTCGCACGCGATGGTCCGGATCGACATGTCGGAGTTCATGGAGAAGCACAGCGTCGCCCGGCTGATCGGAGCCCCTCCCGGCTATGTCGGCTATGAGGAAGGCGGGGTGCTGACCGAGGCGGTCCGGCGGCGGCCCTACCAGGTCGTCCTGTTCGACGAGGTGGAGAAAGCGCATTCGGACGTCTTCAACGTCCTGCTCCAGGTCCTGGACGACGGCCGGCTGACCGACGGCCAGGGCCGGACGGTCGACTTCACCAATACGATCATCATCCTGACCTCGAACCTGGGCAGCCAGCACCTCACCAACCTGACCGAAGGCCAGACCGTCGACGACGTCGAGCCCCAGGTGATGGAGGTGGTGCGCGGCCATTTCCGGCCGGAATTCCTCAACCGGCTGGACGAGATCATCCTGTTCCACCGCCTGGCGGCCGAGCATATGGCCCCGATCGTCGACATCCAGATCGCCCGGGTCCAGCAATTGCTCGCCGACCGCAAGATCCGGCTCGAGCTCAGCGACGGCGCCCGCGCCTGGCTGGGTCGGGTCGGCTACGACCCGGTCTACGGCGCCCGGCCGCTGAAGCGGGCCGTGCAGAGATATTTGCAGGACCCGCTGGCCGACGCCCTCCTCAGGGGCGACGTGCCGGACGGCTCGACCGTCCGGGTCGAGGAAGGCGATGGGGCGCTGGCGCTGCAGACCGGCGAAGTGAAGGCGGCGGCGTAACACGTCATCCCGGCGAAGGCCGGGACCTCGGTGAGATCAAGGCGCCGAGGTCTCACCCGCCGAGGTCCCGGCCTCCGCCGGGACGGCGGATTACTTGCCGCTGGTGCTGCCCTTGGAGCCCTGCAGCTCTCCCCATTCGTCGCGGTTGCGGTTGCGGTGCTGGGTCCACTGCGCCTGGGTCATGCAGGTCCGCTCATAGGTGGCGAGCGTGCCGGTCTTCAGATGGCGCTTGCAGATCCGTTTCTCGGACGTGGGCGCAGGGGCGTCGACGATCCGCAGCTTGAGAGGCGCCGCGGGGGTACCCGAATAAGTCGCGGCCTGGCTCGGGAGCACCCAGTTGACCGTGCCTTCGGTGACGGTCGCCACCCGGCGCCCGCTCGAATCCCTCACGCCCTTGAAGGTGGCGCGGTTGAGGATCAGCCGGCACGTCTCTTCGTCCAGGATGGAATGACCGCTCGGCCTGGTCACCTCGCACTCGGTCGCATAGCCCTCGCGGTCGAGCTTCACCTTGTAGCCGACCAGGCCCTGCTGGCCCGCGGCGAGAGCGCGCTTCGGATATTCGCTGAAGAGAACGTCCCAGCTCTGGGCGTTGCGCGCTTTCTCGCTGGCGGGAGTTCCAGCCAAAGCGGGCGCCGCTGCCCCGACCAGGAGCGCCGCGAAGAAGAGCATCCGAGCCATAATATGTCCCTCACATTGCGGGCGAACTCTACCCGAAAGCGGGCCCGGATTCAACGTACCGGCCTTGCTCGGTTCTGGTCGGGCGGAATCGGCGGCAGGAAGTCCGACCGGCGCCAGGGCGGGTCGGGGGGCTCCTCCGGGTCGGGAAGGGCGAAGCTGAGGTAACCGAAGAAGGTCGCGATCAGCCGTTCGGCGGAATCGAGGATCGCGGTCCGGCCGTGCATGAAGCGGGTATTGTCGAGCATCAGTACGTCGCCGGCCTGCCAGGCGACCTCGATCATCAGCCTGTCCCCCGCCGCCTTGATCGCCTGGAGCCACGCTTCGGGCACCTGCCGCCCGTCGTCGAGCAGCGGATGGTCCGGCCGGTTATTGTTGAACCTTGCGAACAACAGGAAATTCCCGAACGCCGGAGCGTCGACGAACATCGGACGATGCAGGGCCGGGCGGGTGAAGAACCTGACGATTTCGTCGCCGTAACGCCGGAACCGATAGGGGCAGGAGGGCGGCGGGTCGGCGAGCTGCTCGTCGGTCGGATCGGGGCTGCCGAGCCAATATTCGAGCAGCGCCGGCCAGGTCGGCTTCACGTAGAGCAGCCGGCGCCCCTCGAGCCCCCGCCTGACCTCCTCCGGGAGGGCCCGGACCAGCTCGACCCCGTCGCAGATCGTCGTCGCCCCGCCCCGGCTTGGCGCCGTGAGACAGGCGAAGAAGGCCGCGTCCGGTTTCCACGGCTCGCGCGAAAGCTCGGGGTGGAGGTTGAACGGGCCGGTTCCGCCGTCGACCGTGTGAATGTTGTTGGCCGGATCGAGCGGCTGACGACCGGGGCTTTCGTTGAACACCGAGGTCGAGCAGAACTGGCGCGCGAAGGCGTTGAACCGAGCGACGTCGGCGCCGAAGCCACGCAGGAGCAGCGCGCCATGGGCCTTGTACAGGTCGATCACCTGGGACGGATCCAGGTCGAGGATTCCCGACTCCCCGGAGGCGTGGATCAGCACCTGGGGACGGCCCGGTTCCGGAAGCTGGATCATCGGCATGGCGGGTCCGGGGGATAGCCGATGGCGGGGTTGCGGGCTATAGGCCGGACGATGTCCCTGACGCTCGACGATTTGTTCGAATCTCCGGACCATTACCTCCATTCCTTCGAAGGCGATTCGGCGATCTTCGTGCCGATGGACCGTTCCGCCTACCATCGATCGATCTTCCTGGATCACCGGATCGATCCGGCGGCCAACCGGTCGATGCGGCTGCCCGTGCCGGCCCTGGCCGATGGGGACCGGCCGGCCGCGCGGACGGGATGGATCTTCCATGTCGCCCATTGCGGATCGACCTTGCTTGCGCGCGCGCTCGACGATCCCTCGCTGAACCTGGTGCTGCGCGAGCCGCTGGCGCTCCGCCAGATGGCGTTCGATCGCGACCCCGGGCGGCTGGCACTGATCGCGGCGATGCTGTCCAGGCGCTATCGCGAGGACCTGCCGACGATCGTCAAGGCCAATGTCCCGGTGAACTTCCTGCTTCCGGATCTCATCGCCATCGATCCGCAGGCGCCGGCGATTTTCCTCTACAGCTCGCTCGGAGACTATCTGCTCGCCATCCTGCGCAGCGAGAATCATCGCGGCTGGCTGCAGCGGGTCACAGTCCAGCTCGCCGCGTATCTGGGGGATCTTTCGAACCTGTCCGATGCAGAACGCTGCGCCGCCTTGTGGCTGGCCCAGATGCAGGCGTTCACGGCTGCGGTCGCGGTCATGCCCAACGCCCGGGCCCTCGACGCCGAAGATTTCTTCGCCGCCCCGCGCCCTGTTCTTCACGCGGCGGCCGCCCTCCTCTGCGTGCCGATGAGCGATTCGACGATCGACTCGACGGTGGCGGGACCGCTCTTCGCCACTTATTCGAAAAACCCGGAATTGCCCTTCGACAACGAAGCGCGCCTCGCGCGCCGGGCCGAGCTCGAGGAGCCGCTGGCGCCGGAGCTTGCCGAGGCCCGGCGCTGGATCGAAGCCGCGACCGGTGGAAGCGCTGCGGATTCGGCGCTCGCCGCGGCGCGGCTCGCGGCCTGAGGCTCAGTCGCTGATCGCGATTCCTGCTCCGCCGCCGGTCCCCCCGTTCGCCGCGGCGGCGACCCGGTAGAAGCGGCGCAGCAGATCGCGCTCGATCTCCGTGATGTACGGATTCCAGACGTCGAAGATCAGGATCGCTCGAAGCCGGTCCGAGCGGTTCCAGGCCTCATGCTCGATCGTGTCGTCGAACGCCCAGGCGCGCCCCACCTCCCATTCGCGGGTCTCGCCGCCGACCCGGAAGGCGCAGCCCGGTGGGACGATGAGCGGCAGGTGGATGATCGCCCTGACATTGCTGACTCCGGTATGGGCCGGAAGGTGGGTCCCGGGCTCGAGCAGCGAGAAGAAGACGGTCGGCGTCCGTCCCGGCAGGTCCGACAGCGGAAGCGCCTCCACCGCCGCCGCGGTCTTCGGCACCCGGGCGCAGACGGCCTCGTCGCGCAGCCCGTCCTTCCACAGGTGGAGGGCCCCCCAGTCGAGCTTGTGGTCGAGCGGCGACCATTTGTTGGCCGGCGTTCCCGGCTCCATCGCGACATAGGGGCGGATGGCGGACCGATCCTCGGCGAGCAAAGCTTCGAGCTCGGCACGGATGACGTCGGTTTCGGCCTCGATCCGCTCCAGCCAGGGGAAATGGCTGCGCTCGAAGAATTCGTCGGCGGGAAGGAAGGGGAAATGCATGCCGGCAGGCTGGTTGGCGTAGATTTCGCGCCGGCCCAAAGCGTGGTCGATGGAGGCATCGAAGCGCCGCCGCTCCGCGCGCCCGAGTCCGCGGCGCGCTTCCTCCAGCCCCGAGTCGACCGCCGCGGCGAAGCCGGCGCGCTGCGCGGCCACGACCTCGCGGGCATGATCGAGCATCGAATCCAGGGCGGGCGGCCGTTCGTCCATCATCGCCGCGAGCGCAAGCACCCCGGACCAGCGCTCCGCCGCGCTCGTGGGATCGCCGGTGCGTTCGTGCAGCTCGGCGAGGCGGACCAGCGCCATGAAGTGCCGCTGGTCAATGGCGAGCGCTCCCTCCAGCGCCTGCCGCTCGCCGCGAGCGTCGCCTTGCTCGCGAAAGGCCCTGGCGAGGTTCATCCAGAGCTCGGGCGAGTGGGGATCGGCGGCGATGGCGCGGCGGAACAGGGCGCCGGCCTCGCCTTGCCTGGCCTCGGCGAGGAGCGTCAGGCCAAGCATGTTCAGAGCGACCGGATGCTCTCCCGCGCGCTCGATCAGGCTTTGAAGCAACTCGGCCGCTTCGCCCGTCCTATTGCCGCGGCGCGCCTCGCGGGCGGCCGCCAGAGCGCGCTGGATCTCGGCTTCGTCCATGGCCGGTCAATAGACAGGTCGGTCCAGATCGACAAACGGCGCGCGGGTCCGGCCGATATTTTGGCTGGCGCGCCTCAGGCTAGCAGTCGTACGTCGCCGGCGAGCCCGGAGCGGGACTTGAAGGCATGCCTTGGCGGTTCCTGCAGGAATCGCTCACGTTGACCTGCCGCAGGTTGATGCGCTCTCGTTCCCATTCCGCCTTGGTCTTGCAGGTGCGGTAACGGCCGGCCAGCGTGCCGATCCTGGTGAAGGTCTTACAGATGATCTTTTCGTTCAGGTCGCTCGGCTGCTCGGGCTCGTCGGTCGAATGGCGAGGAGCGGCTTGAGCCGTCGGGGCGACCGCCAGGACGCATGTTGCCGCCAGGGCTGTGACGATGCCTTTCATGATCCGATACTTCCTTTTTGTCTCAAGTGCCGTCCTATTGCCCGACTCGGGCGCATTGAAGCAGTCGACCATCCGGCATTCTCGCGCCCGCGGTCCCGGCCCGACGCCGACACCGCCGCGCTGCAGCCTAGCAGTCGAACGTGTTTCCGTTACCGGGGATGGGGCTGACGCTCCCCCCGATCTGGCCGCGTGTGCCGCAGGAATCGGACACATTGGCCTGCCGCAGGTTGATGCGCTCACGTTCCCATTCCGCTTTGGTCTTGCAGGTCCGATAGCGGCTGGCCAGCGTGCCGATTCTGGTGAAGGTCTTGCAGATTACCTTTTCGTTCAGGTCGCTCGGCTGCTCGGGCGCGTCGGCCCCACGGCGGGGAGCAGCTTGACCCGGAGCGACCGCGAGGAGGCAGGCTGCCGCCAGGGCCGTGAAGACTCGATCCATGATCCGATCCTTCCTGTTTGCCTCAACTCCCGTCGCAACTGCCCGACTCGGCCGACTTGCAGGGGCTGCTCCAATTGACCGTCCTGGCGTTCTCGCGTTCACGCTCCCACTCTTTCTTCGTCTTGCAGGTGCGATAGCTGTCCACGAGCGAGCCAATTTTAGTAAATCGCTTGCATACGACCTTGTCCGGATTGCCGGCCGCACGCTCTCCCGCATCCACTCCCCGGCGGGGTGCCGCATCGGCGGCCGATGCGCTGAAGAGGGCGCATATGAAAAGAATGGCGACCGGACGGGCCATGGCGAAAATCCTCCTGTGTCAATTCACTCTAGCTCATCCCGCCGGGCAGGATACAGATGTCAGCCCGATTATGTCGAATCGAAACAAAAAAGGAAAGCCGCCCAGAAAGCTCGATCCCGCGCGTCGCGCGCGGATTGAGCAGGCCCTCGCGCAAGGCGACATCGAGCGGGCGGCGACGGTGGCCGAAGTCGCCTTCGCGGCCGGCGATGCCGATCCGATGGTCCTCAACCTCGTCGCCTGGCGCCGCGAGGAAGCGGGCGACTATCCGGCCGCCCACCGCCTGCTCAAGCAGGCGCTGGAGCTGGCACCGGGCGACGTCATGGTGCTTGGGGCGATCGGCGCCGTGCTTCGTAAGGAGCATCGGCTCGACGAGGCACTGGCCGTGCTCGACCGCGTAGTCGCGGCCGAGCCCCGCCATTCGGCCGCCTGGCTCGAGCGCGGTTACACGTTGGAGGCTCTGCGCTCCGAGCCCGAAGCGGTGGAAAGCTTTTCGCGGGCGCTCGCCGTCGACCCCAATCTGGCGCCGGCGCTCGGCAAGCTTGCCGACATCGCCGCCAAGCGGGGCGACCAAGCGGCCGCCCGGAGCCAGGCGGAGCGCGCCCTTGCCCTCGACCCAAGGAATCCGCCGGCGATCTTCGCTCTGGCGACGATGGACCTGGAAGCCCGCGAAGGCGCGAAGGCGGAGGCGCGCCTCAAAGCCCTGCTGACCTCCACTCTCAAGGCGGATGATCGGACGCGCGCCCTCACGTTGCTGGGCGACGCCTTGGATCAGCAGGACCGGTGCAGCGAGGCGTTCGAGGCGTGGCAGCGGGCGCAGCGTAATTTCAGGGCCGCTTATGCGCCGATGCTCGAACCCGGCCCGGGGCGCCCAACCCACCGCAGCTTCGTCGACACGATCGCCGCGCAGGTCGAACGGGCACCGCCCCTTGCGAAGCCGAACCCACCCCCTCCGGTGGCGGATGCGGCGGAGCGACATGTCTTCCTGCTCGGCTATCCGAGGTCGGGCACCACCCTGGTGGAGAATATCCTGGCCAGCGCCGAAGGGGTCGTGGCGCTGGAGGAACGTCCCACTCTGGCCGATACCGACGGCGTCCTGCTCGCGAACGACGGCACCATGCCGGATCTGGACTCTCTCGATCCGGCGTTGCTCGCCGAGCTGCGCAGTCGATATTGGCGACGGGTTCGGTCGCTGGCGGGAGACGTGACCGGGCGCATCTTCGTCGACATGAATCCGTTTAACGGGATACATCTGCCGATCATCGCCCGGCTTTTTCCCGACGCCCGAATCCTCATCATGCGCCGTGATCCGCGCGACGTCGTGCTGAGCTGCTACCGGATCAACTTCACGCCGGGCCCGGCCGCATTCGGCTTCGGCGATCTCGAGGAGACGGCGCGCCACTATGACTCGCTGACGCGCCTGATCGAGCTGTGCCGCGAGCGGCTGCCGCTCGCCTTCCACGAAGTCTGGTACCACCGCCTGGTGGCTGATTTCGAGCCGACGGTGCGGGCCTTGGCGGACTTCATCGGACTGGAGTGGACGGAAGACTTCAAGGCCTTCGACCGGACCGCCCGGGCTCGCGGCGTCCGGACGGCGAGCGCTACGCAAGTGCGCCGCGGGCTCTACGACGGCCGCGGACGATGGCGGCGCTACGAGGCGCAGCTGGCGCCGGTGCTGCCCATATTGGCGCCCTGGGTCGAGCGCCTGGGTTTCGAAGCCTGAAAAAAAGGGGCGGCCCGAAGGCCGCCCCGATTAGTCTGCAAGAACGTCCGCCTTAGAACTTCAGGCGCGCGCCGACCGCGAAGCGGCGGCCCAGAGCGTCGTAGGTCGACGGATAGGTGTTGCCGCTGTTGAACGAGGTCGTGCCGATGGTCGAGCCGACGATCGGCGGCTTCTTGTCGAACAAGTTCATGGCCGTCATCGTCAGGTCGAGATTCTCGGAGACGCCGAAGCGAAGCGCGAGATCGAACCAGTCGTAAGAGCCGATCTTGCCGAAATTGACCTCCTCGCCGGCCAGAGGACCCGCACTGAGGGTTCCGGCGAAGGCGACGATGCCCGGCTCCGCTTCCACGCCCGAGATGTGGCGCCACAGCAGCGACACGTCGACGTCTCCGAAGCTGAAGGTGGAACGGGCGTTCCAGCTCCACTCCGGCTGGATCGAGCCGGGAGCCGAGCTCGGACCCGCCGAACCCGGCGAGCCGCAGTTCGGGCCGTAGAGGCCGATGCACTCGCGGATCGGAGAGGTCGGCAGCTCGCCGCCCGCACCCGGGACGCCCGGCGGCAGGAATGAGCCGGGAACGATCGGCTGGAACTCCGACCGATTCGTCCAGTTGCCCTGGAAGCTCAGGTTCAGCTTCGCGAAGCCGAGGTCCCGCCGGTAGTTGGCCCCGAAGTCGACGCCGTCGGTCCGGATGTAGCCGGCGTTCGACGCCGGGAAGATCAGGCCCTGGGTGGTCGCCGCGTCGCCGTCCAGACCGCCGGTCACCGGATTGCGCCGGAAGAGCTGGCAGATCGGATTGTTGACGCTGGCCGCCGTGATCCCGCTGGCATTGTTGTCGCCGAAGCAGCCGGTGATGAGATCACCCGGTCCAGGCTGGGTGATCGCGCCGTCGATGGTGATCTTGTAGTAATCGACGGTGAGCGACAGGCCCGGGATGAAGCGGGGCTGGAACACCACGCCGACCGTCCAGCTGTTCGCCTTCTCCGGACGGAGCGCGAGGCTGCCGGCGGTGGTGGCGTTCGCCTGAGCGGCCGTCGGATTGATGATGTTGCCGATCGTCGACAGCGGAGCGCCCTGCGCGAGGCAAACCGCCCTCAGGTTCGCGTTGGTGACCGGCCCGGCATAAGTCGCCGTCGTGCGGCACGGGTCGGTCGCCACGGTCGTGAGGCCGGTGTTCTGCGGCGCGAACAGCTCGCCGATGTTCGGGGCGCGCACCGCCCGCTGGTAGTTGCCGCGGAACTTGAGGCCGTCGAACGGCTCCCAGGTCGCCGCACCCTTCCAGGTGGTGGTGCTGTAGCCGGGCGAGCCGGGCGCGTCGATGCTGTAATCCGAGTAGCGGATGCCGGCTTCGAGCGTCAGGCTCTGGAAGAAAGGCCGGTTCTGAACCAGCGGCGCGATGACCTCGGCATAGACCTCCTTCACGCTGTAGCCGCCCTGGAAGGGAAGCACGGCGCCGCCCGCGCCGCCAAGCTCGCCCGCGGTCTGCGACAGCTGGTCGGCTTCCTGCTCGGCCTGATAGTTGCGGTACTCGGCACCGAGCGCGAAGCCGATCGGGTCCTCCGCCCACGGGGCGGAAGCTCCGAAATCGCCGCTCAACAATGCCCTCGCCTGGGCCAGCGACGCCTTCTGCGCCGTGCCCGCGAGCGCCGTGATGAAGTCGACCGCTTCCGGCGAGATCGTCCCGGCCGCGCCGAAGATATTCACCGGGACGCAGCCGCTTGTCCCCGAGCCGGCGCCTGCGAGCGGCGGAAGCAGCGGATTGGTCGGATTAGGAACGGTCGGCGACGCGCCGAGGTTACAGCTGGTGGCGCTGGTCGTGTAAAGAGCGGTGCGAAGCCTCGAGACCTGCACGTAGCCCTGCTGCTCCTGCCGGTTTTCGGACTCGCCATAGGCGCCGGAGACGTCGAGGCCGATCGTGTCCGTGATCCCGATGCGAAGCCCGGCACGATAGTCGAACATCGTCGTGACGAACTCGGAGATACGCGGTCCGGCCTCGACGAGGCGGCGGCCGATGTTGGTCTGGAACGCCCGGAAGTTCGGATCCGACGCGCTGGTCGCCAGCGCCGCCGCGGCGCACTGCGCGGGAGTCAGCGTCTGGACGCCCGGAGTCGTGAAGTCGAAGTCGTTGGAGGCGCAGAACTGGGCGCGCGCGCCCGCCGGCAGGAACGGGCTGCTGACCGGAATCAGCGCCAGCTGCCCGAAGATGCCCGACGGGGCGATGATCGTGTTGACCTTGTTCTTCGAGAACATGCCGCGGGTGTAGAATTCGACCCCGTCGGTAACCTCGTAATGACCGGAGCCGAAGATGTTGAAGCGCTCGAACGGCGTCTGGAAGATGTTGTACGGGTTGAAGTTGAAGGCATCGGTCGCGCCGACATAGGGCCGGGTCAGGCCGGTCGCGGGCACGATGGTGTTCTGGCCGAGGCCGGGCCGGGTGAAGCGCGCCGGAACGGTCGTGCCCGAACCGCCGGGATTGCCCGAAGTGGACGTATAGTTGAACAGCGAGAAGTTGCGCGCGCCCTGATAGACGGGATCCGCTTGCTGATAGCCGAGCGAAAGGACCGCATTGCCGCGGCCGTCGTCGAAATTGGCTCCGACCGTCGCATCGACGCGGAAGATGTGGCCGTCGCCCTTCTGGGTGATCTGCGAGCTGGCCCCGATCTCCATGCCCGCGAAGTCGCTGCGGGTGATGAAGTTGATGACGCCCGACACGGCGTCGGCGCCGTAGGTCGTGGCGGCGCCGCCGGTCAGGGTGTCGACCCGCTCGACCAGCGCGAGCGGGACGTTGTTCAGATCGACTCGGCCGATGAAGTTGGACGGCACGATGCGGACGCCGTCGAGGAGGACGAGGTTGCGGTGGTTGCCGAGGCCGCGAAGGTCGGCATAGGACGCGCCGCCGTTGCCGTTGTTGACGGCCGAGCCGATGCTCGGGGCGACGCCCGGAAGGTCGCGAAGGATCTCTTCGGCGACGTTGGTCTGGCGAAGCTGGAGCTCCTCCTGGCCGACGACGGTGACGGGGGAGGACGAAACGAGGTTCGGATTCTTGATCAGGGTGCCGGTGACGACGATGTCGCCCTGGCTGGTCTCTTCGGCCGCGTCCTGTCCGGCGGCGGGCTGAACGCCGTCGGTCGGCGTATCCTCGTCGGACGGCGCCGGAGCGCTGGTCGTCCCCGGCGGAGGCGTGGTGCCGGCTGGATCGTCGGCGTCCTGCGCGAAGGCCGGATTGGCGAAGCTCAAGCCCGCGATCATCGTCGAGGCAAGGAGCGTTTCCCTGAATTTGAATTTCGACATTTGCGTCCCCTTGGTGTTCAATTAGGTGCACCGGGCGCAATTTGGCCCCCACCCATCCGAGACGTGTTTATGTCGAGGGTGTAACGGCGCGCAAGCAGAGCCACTGCCGGGGGGGCATTCTTGGTACGCCGTGTAACCTTTTAGCCACAGTCTTGCCGCAGGGTCGCCGAGCCCATAACCTTTCCCTCGAGGCGGAGGGCTTAAATCATGAAGCGTTGCAGCAGGATCGTCGCAATCGTGGCGCTGACGGCGCTGCTGCCGGCTTCGGCCCCGGCCAGGCCGAAGCCGAAGGACGCGCGCAGCAGCGCCCTCTTCCAGGCCCTCGCGGCCTGCCGCGCAGTCGCCGACGAGAAGGCGCGGCTGGCCTGCTACGACAGCGCCAGCGCCCGGCTCGCGGAGGCGGTCGACAAGAAGGAGCTCGTCGTCCTCGACCAGCAGGAGATCCGCGAGACGCGCCGCTCCCTGTTCGGCTTCAGCCTCCCCAACATCCCCCTCTTCCGGGGCGAAGGCGGCGGCGACGACGGCAAGCTCGAGACGACCATCGCCGGCGCGAGCCGGCTCGAGGGCGGCAGATGGCAGATCCGGCTCGAGGACGGGGCGATCTGGCAAACCAACGAGACGCGACTGAACCTCTCCGACCCGCGCCCGGGTCAGAAGATCGTCATCCAGCGCGGCACGCTCGGCAACTACTTCCTTCGCATCGACGGGCAGAGGGGGGTAAGGGGGCGGCGGGTCAGCTAGGCGAGAGGGGGCAGGATCGGCATGCGCGGACGGCTCGCCTTCGCTTTGACCCTGCTCGCGGGATGCGGCGGCCCTCAGCGTCCGCCGCCGCCTCCGCTCTGGTTCGAGGGCCTGCCCGTGAGCGGCAGCCTGGCGGATGCGAGGAAGGCGGGGTTCGGCCGATGCGCCGCGGACAGGGCCTCGATGCGTTGCCGCCGGGACGGAATCATGCTCCTCGGCCAGGGCCCGTATGACGCCGCTCTGGATCTGGTCGGAAGCGATGGCGCCGGCGGCTTCGATCAGCTCACCTTGTGGCACGGCCGGGATCAGGGCGCGGTGCTCGCGATCACCGCCGTCCTGGAACGGCGGGGCTGGCGGTCCTGCTATACGGGCGAGGACGGCAAGGGCGATCAGGCGATCTACTCGCTCGAGGGTTCGCCCGTTAGAATTTCGATGGACATCAGCTACTGGGCCAAGCGCCGGCTCAGGGTGATCCCGGCGGGAGACCGGCGGGAAAAGGCCTGCTCGCCCGCGCCTTGAGCTTTTCGAGAGGCTCGCGCCGCCTGACATGGCTCCGCCCCTCGGGACGGCGTCGACAAGAGTGACTGTCACTGTGACTGTCCAGGCGGACGGCTCCGCACCTGGCCCGTTCGTTTGGGATAATTAGTGACAGTATATATTTACGAAGCGCAACCTGGCCGCTTCCCCGCAGCGTAATGTATACTGTTACTGTTTTCCTTGCCGTCTATCCCATCTCTATTGGAGTGACGCACCATGGCCGACGTTGACCTAAGGTTCACCGCAGCGATCAGCGGCAGCAGGATTGAGCTCAGCGACGGGTCGATCTGGCGCGTCGCGCCGATGATGTTCGGGCGCATTCGCGATTGGCCGCCTGGCACTCTGGTCGCCATAGAGGAGCAACCCGACAACCCAATTTGGCCTCAGCGCCTAATCAGCCTGGAATCCGACGCGTGGGCCAGCGTCGTTCCATCCTCCAGCCGTAGCGGCTTCGGCGGGTTATTCGGTTAGAGCAGCCGCCGGAAAGCAGTGACAGTATACAATTTGCTTTCTGCGAGCTTCTTGAGAAAAGGTATACTGTCACGGTTTCCCCGTGGCACGCCCGGGGCCATCAGTGACCGCACCCAAGCTCCACCACTATGTTCCGCAATTTCACCTGCGCCGGTTCGCCGACCAGCTAGGCCGGCTGTGGGCCTGGGATAAGCAAGACGATCGCATCTTCCGCACTTCGCCTGGTGGGATCGCCGCCGAGAAGCAATTCTATCGATTGACGCAATATGAAGCGGATGGTCACGACCCGATGACGATGGAGAAGCAGCTGTCGGAGATGGAAGGCGAGGTCTCGCTCATCACCGACCAGTGGCTCGAATGGCTGCCTCAGATGGAGCGGCTCGAGCAAGTGCCGATTCCGCGCATTAATCGCTGGATCGTCGCGCGGTATCTTGCGGTCCAGATGCTGCGCACGCTCGACACGCGAGAATTGCTGGCGGCGATGGTCGAGATCGACCGCGGTGAGCCGCTCGATGCTCGCACGGCGCGCGAATTGCACACCGAGCTAATCTGGGACCCCCACGTTGTAGAGAGATTCGCGAAGAGGTTCAGGCGTTCGGTATGGATTTTCGCGCGCAACGACAGCCCGACGCCGTTCGTGACCTCGGACAATCCGGTGGCGTTCCGCAGCCCGGACAATCGCCAATGGCTACGATCACTCGTGCTGGTGCCGGGCGCCTATCTCGTATTTGCGATGTCGCCCAGCGTAGTGCTCTATTGCCATCCGCGCGTCGGGCCGTTCCGTAAGCTCGGCAGGTTTGGCGACTGCCTGTCGCCGGTGGTGATGGATGACGGCATGGTCGAGAGCGAGAATACTGGCCAAGTGTTCATGGCGTCACGCTTCGTGCTCTCGAACCGGCCCGACTTCGAAGCCGAACGGGCCTTTGCCCCGACGATCGGCACGGACTTTTACGCGCCGCACACCTGATGCGATAAAAATTGGCGGCGCGAACCGGAACCGACGCGCTATCTATTAGCTAACTCATCCGATGATGGATCTGTACGGGCTCATCGCAAGAGCGCGGAAGGCAGCAGCGTCGGTGCCTCCGCCACGTCGGCCGCAGGCCAATCATTTTCCAACGCAAACACGCAAAGACGCGACGACGTCGTGCCTGACCCGGAGGCCGCGCGTGTTCGCATCTCGCGGAGCATTTCGGCTGCCCTCTGCCGACAGAGAGGTTGTCGAGAATCTTCGACAGCCGCAGCCTCGTAGCGTCTTCGCGTCTTGTTGAAAACTGGAAGTCGCCGCGCCTGTGGCTTCGCACGGGTGCCCGACCAGATCCGAACTCGAATTCGGCGCACCGCGCGCCCGTCCGCCTGGGCCCGCCGAACCATCCTTCCCCTAGCCACGGAGGGAGGCGGCTTCGAGACGCTCAAGCCGAACGGAGCCGGGCGGCACGCCATCCATCTCCAAAATCATCTCAACAATGTCAAAGAGCCCGCCGGATACGCGACTCGGTAGAAAGAACAATACCAGAACCTCAAGCCCCGATATCCTTCAGAAAGATCCGTTTCGGAAGTTGCAGACCGGCGGTGCCAGACGCCTAGCCCCGCCCCTCCGCCTTCACCGATAGCTCCGCCGAGGAATAGGCCTGCTGCCGCGCCACGCTCCAGTAGCGCAGCTCGTCGAGCGGAATGGGCTGGCCGGTGACGGCGCAGCGGACGTGGTCGCCGGGGGTGAGGATTCGAAAGGTCCCGGCCATGTAGTGGAGCCGCGCCTCGCGGCCCTTGTTCGACATCAGCATCCGCTTCGCCTCTGGTCCGTCATGCCGGACCTGATCCGGCATCCACCTATTTCCTGACTTCAACCCTTCAAGGAAGATGGACCCCGGATCAAGGGCCCCCATCAAAGTGCGACTTTGATGGGAACCCTGTCCGGGGTGACGGAGAGAGCCTAAAGCAGCTTGGGCTGCTCCACCGTCACCTTTCCATGAGGAGACGGAGGCCGCGGCCTTCCGGCGGGGGCTCCGGCGACCTCGGCGGCGACGTCGCCGTCGCTGAAGATCAGCTTCAGTCGCCCCGCCGCCTTCGCTCCCGCGGCGGAGATCAGGGTCCTGCCGTCGCGGTCCTCGACGCGCGCATAGCCGCGCTCGAGCGGCCGGTTGGGATGGGCGAGCTCGGCGACCCGCCAGAGCGCTTCGAGCCGCTCCTTCGCCCGGGCATGGCCCGCCTTCAGCAGCCCCGGCCGCAAGGCGCCCGCCGAGCGTTCGAGCGCGGCCCTGGCATGGCTGAGCTCGGTCCGGAGGCCGCGCGGCAGCCGGTCGGCGAGGTCGTCGAGCCGCTGCCGCTGCGGCGCCAGCAGCGCGTCGCGCTCCGGCCAGCGGCGCAGGCTCGCCTCCAGCTGCTCGCCCGCCCGCTCGAGCGATCGCCGGGCGCAGCGCTCGATTCGATGGCCGAGCTCGCGAAGCTGGCCGAGCAGGTCGCCGCGCACAGGGACCGCCATCTCCGCCGCCGCGGTCGGAGTTGGGGCCCGCACGTCGGCGGCGAAGTCGCAGAGCGAGGTGTCGGTCTCGTGGCCGACGGCTGAGATGGTCGGGATGTCGGAGGCGGCGACGGCGCGCACCACCTCCTCCTCGTTGAAGGCCCACAAATCCTCTATCGAGCCGCCGCCGCGAGCGACGATGAGGAGGTCCGGGCGTGCAACGGGGCCGCCGGCCGGCAGGGCGTTGAAGCCGCGCACGGCCGCGGCGATCTGCCCGGCCGCGGTCTCGCCCTGAACCTGGACGGGCCAGACGATGACGTGGCAGGGGCAGCGGTCGGCGAGGCGGTGGAGGATGTCGCGGATGACCGCCCCGGTCGGCGAGGTGACGACTCCGATCACCCGGGGCTGGAACGGCAGCTTCTTCTTTCGGTCGGGATCGAACAGCCCTTCGGCGGCCAGCGCCCGGCGGCGCTTGTCGAGAAGGGCCATGAGCGCCCCCTGCCCCGCAAGCTCGAGCCGCTCGATCACGATCTGGTAGCGCGAGCGGCCGGGATAGGTGGTGAGCTTGCCGGTGGCGACCACCTCGATCCCGTCCTCGGGGCGGAAGGCGAGCGCCGCCGCCGTCGCCTTCCACAGGATTCCGTCGATCACCGCCTTGTCATCCTTGAGGCAGAGGTAGCAATGGCCCGAGGCGGCGCGCTTCCAGCCGCTGATCTCGCCGCGCACCCGGACGAAGCCGAAGGCGTCCTCCACCGTCCGCTTCAGCCGCATCGACAGCTCGGAGACGGTGAGGGCTGCCGCGTTGTCGCCCGGCCTTTCCGTTGCTAACAGCCCGGTTTCGGCAAGAGGGTCGTTACTGTCCATGAATGTCCTGCTGCTTGGCTCCGGCGGCCGCGAGCATGCGCTCGCCTGGAAGCTCGCGCAATCGGAACGCCT
>DASVVM010000016.1:0-59573 GCA_036386555.1 Allosphingosinicella sp. | reverse complement strand
GAGGTTCTGGACCTCGCCCCTCCCTCTCCCTAGAGCCACCACCGTCAGCAGCAGGAGCATCGCGTGGCCAACGTCACCGTCATCGGGGTCCAGTGGGGCGACGAGGGGAAGGGCAAGATCGTCGACTGGCTGGCGAGCCGGGCCGACGTGGTCGCGAGGTTCCAGGGCGGCCACAATGCCGGCCACACGCTCGTCGTCGGCGACCAGACCTACAAGCTCTCGCTGCTTCCGTCGGGAATCGTGCGGGGCACGCTCTCGGTCATCGGAAACGGGGTGGTGCTCGATCCCTGGGCGCTCAGGTCCGAGGTCGAGAAGCTCGCCGAGCAGGGCGTCGCGGTCACCCCCGACACCCTCCAGATCGCCGACACCTGCCCGCTCATCCTCCCCTTCCACCGCGACCTCGACGCCTTGCGCGAGGACGCGTCGGGCCAGGGCAAGATCGGGACGACCCGGCGCGGCATCGGTCCGGCCTATGAGGACAAGGTCGGCCGCCGGGCGATCCGGGTCTGCGACCTCGCGCATCTCGGCCATCTCGGGCCGCAGATCGACCGCCTCTGCGCCCATCACGACGCCTTGCGCGCCGGCTTCGGAGAGCCGCCGATCGACCGCGCCCGGCTGGAACGCGACCTGGGCGAGATCGCCGACTTCGTCCTCACCTTCGCCCGGGCGGTCTGGATCACTCTCAATGAGGCCAAGGCGCGCGGCAAGCGGATCCTGTTCGAGGGCGCCCAGGGGGTCCTTCTCGACGTCGACCACGGCACCTATCCGTTCGTCACCTCCTCCAATACCGTAGCAGGGACCGCGGCCGGCGGAAGCGGCCTCGGGCCGGGCGCCGCCGGCTTCGTGCTCGGGATCGTCAAGGCCTATACCACCCGGGTGGGGGCGGGCCCCTTCCCGACCGAGCTCGAGGACTCGACCGGCCAGAAGCTGGGCGAGCGCGGCCGGGAGTTCGGCACGGTGACCGGCCGAAAGCGGCGCTGCGGCTGGTTCGACGCGGTCCTCGTCCGCCAGGCCTGCGCCGTCGCGGGCGTGACGGGAGTCGCCCTGACCAAGTTGGACGTCCTCGACGGCTTCGAGGAGCTCCGCATCTGCACCGGCTACCGGCTGCGCGGGCGGCCGCTCGACCATCTCCCCGCCCATGCCGCCGACCAGGAAGCGGTGGAGCCGGTCTACGAGACGATCCCGGGCTGGGCGGAATCGACCGCCGGCGCGCGCAGCTGGGCGGAGCTTCCGGCGCAGGCGATCAAATATATCAAGCGCATCGAGGAATTGTGCCGGATTTCGGTCGCCCTGGTGTCGACCAGCCCGGAGCGGGAGGACACGATCCTGGTAAGAGACCCGTTCGCGGACTGACCGTCGTCCCAGCGACGCGCTCCCCCTTCCCCTTGGCGGGGCGCGCGCCTATCGCCCCGGCAATGACCCAGCTCAACATCCTCGTCACCGGCACCAGCCGCGGAATCGGCAAGGCGATCGCCGCCGCCTGCTCGGGCCACAATGTCGTCGGCCATTCCAGCCGCGGCGGCGACAGAATGATCGCCGCCGACCTTTCCGAGCCAGACGCGGCCGGGCGGCTGTGGCAGGAGGCGCTCGATCGGCTCGGGGGCCGGATCGACGCTCTGGTCAACAATGCCGGCATATTCGAGGCCGCCCCGGTCGACCTTCCGGCGGAAGATTGGACCGAGGCTTGGGAGCGCACGATGCGGGTCAACCTCACCGCCTCGGCGGAGCTCTGCCGCTGCGCCGTGCTCCATTTCCGGGAGGAAGGCGGTGGGCGGATCGTCAACGTCGCCAGCCGCGCCGCCTATCGCGGCGACAGCCCGCAGCACTGGCATTATGCCGCCTCGAAGGGCGGGATGATCGCGATGACCAAGTCGATCGCCCGCGGCTACGCGGCGGACAACATCCTCGCTTTCGCCGTCTGCCCCGGCTTCACCGCCTCCGAAATGGTCGAGGATTATATGGCCAGCCGCGGCGGCCAGCAGATCCTCGCCGACATCCCGCTGGGCCGTGTTGCCACCGCCGACGAGGTCGCCGAGACGGTGCGGTGGCTGGCCGTCGACGCGCCCGCCTCGGCGACCGGGGCGGTGATCGACGTCAACGGGGCGAGCTATGTTCGCTAGAAAATCCTCCCCTGCATTCGCAGGGGAGGGGGACCAGGCGGAGCCTGGTGGAGGGGCCTTCCGGGCTCCGAAGAACCCCTCCACCACCCTTCGGGTGGTCCCCCTCCCCGAGAAATCTCGGGGAGGAATATCGTGACCGACAGCTGGAAGGTCACCCTTCCCTGCACCAAGGCCGAGGCGGAGGCGCTCAAGGACGACATCTCGCCGCTCGCCTGGCTCGATTTCCCGCCGGTGCTGATGACCAGCGAGGCGGACGGCGCCCGCCCGGACGAGTGGCGGCTCGACGCCTATTTCGACCGCGAGCCGACGACGGAGATGCTGGAGCTCCTGGCAACCCTGGTGCCCAGCGCGGCGGGCGTCGAGCCGGCCGTCGGGAAGGTCGAGGACCGCGACTGGGTGACGCTGAGCCAGCAGGGCCTCGAGCCGATCCGGGCCGGCCGCTTCTTCGTCCACACCCCGGCGCATCGCGGTTCCGCGCCCGCCGACGCGATTGCGATCGAGATCGACGCCGGGCGCGCCTTCGGCACCGGCCAGCACGAGACGACGAGCGGCTGCCTCGTCGCGCTGAGCGGGCTCAGGGCGGGCGGCGCGGCCGTGGGCGATCTCGTCGATCTCGGCACGGGCTCCGGCCTGCTCGCCTTCGCGGCGCTGAAATTGTGGCCCGCCGCCAAGGCGGCCGCGTCCGACAACGATCCGGTGGCGATCGAGGTCAGCGAGGAGAATGCGGCGATCAACCGGGTGAGGCTGGGCCGGGCCCGGGGGCAGCTCGAGCTGCTCGTCGCCGACGGGATGGACCATCCCAGGCTGCAGGCGCGGGCGCCTTACGACCTCGTCATCGCCAACATCCTCGCCGGTCCGCTGATCGAGCTGGCGCCCTCGGTCGCCAAGGCGATCGCGCCCGGCGGACGGCTGGTCCTCGCCGGGCTGCTCGACCACCAGGCGCCGGCGGTGGCGGCCGCCTATCGCCGCCAGGGGATGATGCTGACCGGCCGGGTCGAGCGCGGCGAATGGCCGACTTTGGTGATGAGGAAGCGGCGCCTCTTATCCTCCCTGTCCGCGAAGCGGATGGGGAGGGGGACCACCCGAAGGGTGGTGGAGGGGTAGAAGGCTCGGAGGTGGGGGGTTCGAGCGAGAACCTTGCGCTCTGGGCTTCTACCCCTCCACCATGCTTCGCATGGTCCCCCTCCCCATGCTTTGCATGGGGAGGATCAGGAAGCGCCGGCGTCCTTCACCAACGCGTTCCACCCCGCCTCGTCGATCGTCTCCACCCCCAGCTCCGCCGCCTTCTTGAGCTTTGAGCCGGCGCCGGGGCCGTAGATCACCAGGTCGGTCTTGGCCGAGACCGATCCCGCCACCTTGGCGCCCAACTTCTCAGCCTGCGCCTTGGCCTCCTCCCGCGAAAGCGTTTCGAGGCTGCCGGTGAAGACCAGCGTCTTGCCGGAAACGGGCGATTCCTTCGTCTCCCAGATCACGTCCGCGGGGCGGACTCCGGCGGCGAGCAGATCGTCGAGCACCTCGCGATTATGCTCCTCCTCGAAGAAATCGAGCAGCGCGTTGGCGACTTCCGGCCCGATGTTCGGAGTCTCGATCGCTTCGACCACGGCCCTGTCGCGCCGCTGCAGGAACTTGCGCTCCTCCTCGCCCTCGACCGGCTCGATCTCGCGGCGGACCTTCAGCGCCCCTTCGATCATCGATCGGAAATTGTCCCAGCTGCGGTAGCGTCGGGCGAGGTCGCGGGCGGTGACCTCGCCGACATGCCGGATTCCGAGGCCGTAAAGGAAGCGGTCGAGCGGAGGCTCGCGCTTGGCGTCGATCGCCGCGATCAAATTGGCCGCCGAGATTTCGGCCCAGCGCTCGCGCGAGAGCAACGTCTCCCTGGTCAGGCGGAAGATGTCCGCGGGCGACTGGAGCAGGCCGTCGCGGAAGAAATTCTCGATATGCGTGATCCCGAGCCCCTCGATGTCGAGCGCGTGGCGGGAGGCGAAGTGGCGCAGCCGCTCGACCCGCTGGACGGGGCAGACCAGGCCGCCGGTGCAGCGGACGTCGACCTCGCCTTCCTCGCGCACCGCGTCGGAGCCGCATTCGGGGCAGGTAGCGGGAAAGACGTAGGCCGGGCGCTTCTCGTCCGGGGTGAGGTTCTCGAGCACCTGCGGGATCACGTCGCCGGCGCGCTGGATCCGGACCCGGTCGCCGACGCGCACGCCGAGCCGCTCGATCTCGTCCTGGTTGTGGAGCGTGGCATTGGTGACGGTCACCCCGCCGACGCTGACCGGCCTGAGTCGAGCCACCGGGGTCAGCTTGCCGGTGCGGCCGACCTGGATGTCGATCGCCTCGAGCAATGTCTCCGCTTTCTCGGCGGGGAATTTGTGGGCGAGCGCCCAGCGCGGCGCCCGGGCCACCTGGCCGAGGCGGCGCTGCCAGTCGAGCCGGTCGACCTTGTAGACGACCCCGTCGATGTCGAAGGCGAGGTCGGCCCGCTTCGCTTCGATCGTGCGGTAATGGGCGAGCAGCGAGTCGAAATCGGTGCAGCGCGCGAAATGGTCGGCGATCGGCAGGCCCCAGGACTCGATGGCCCGCATCACCTCGAGCTGGGTCTCGGCGGGCAAGGCGGTCGTCTGCCCCCAGCCATGAGCGTAGAACCGCAGCGGCCGTGAGGCCGTCACCGCCGCCTCTTTCTGGCGCAGCGAGCCGGCGGCAGCGTTGCGCGGATTGGCGAACTGGCGCGCCTTGGCCGTATCCTCCGCCTCGGCGAGCAGGCGGGCGTTGAGCGCCGCGAAGTCGGCCTTCGACATGTAGACCTCGCCGCGGACCTCGAAGACGTCGGGCGCTTCGCCTTTCAGGCGCTGGGGGATGTCGGCGATGGTCCGGACATTGTCGGTCACCACCTCGCCGGTCGTGCCGTCGCCCCGCGTGGCGGCGAGGACCAGCTCGCCTTTCTCGTAGCGAAGCGAGCAGGACAGGCCGTCGATCTTGGGCTCGGCGGTGAGCGCGACCTCTTCGTCCGCGTCGAGACTGAGGAAGCGCCGCACCCGGCCGACGAAATCCGCCACCTCCGCGTCGGAGAAGGCGTTCTCCAGGCTGAGCATCGGAAGCGCGTGCCGGACCTTGGAAAGGTGGGCGGCCGGAGCAGCGCCGACCTGGCGCGAGGGGCTGTCCTCGCGAACAAGGTGGGAGAATTGCGCCTCCAGCTCCGAATTCCGGCGCATGAGCGCGTCATATTCGGCGTCGGATATCTCGGGCGCGTCCTCGTTGTGATAAAGCCGGTTGTGGCGGGCGATCTCGCTCGCGAGGCGCTCCAGCTCGGCGGCGGCTTCGGCCTCGGTCACTTAAATCCTCCCCAGCTATTGCTGGGGAGGGGGACCAGGCGAAGCATGGTGGAGGGGTAATTGGCGAGGCCTGCGCAACTACCCCTCCACCACCCTTCGGGTGGTCCCCCTCCCCACGAAATCGTGGGGAGGATTTGAGCGCAGCCCCTCACGCCGCCTCCAGCAATCTTACCGCCTGCGCCCTGGCCTCGTCGGTGACCTGCGCCCCCGACAGCATCCGCGCGATTTCCTCCCGCCGCCGTCCCTCGTCGAGCGCCTGGACGCTGGTCCTCGTCACCAGCCCCTCGTGGCTCTTCTCGATGAGGAGGTGGCGGGCGCCCCGGGCGGCGACCTGGGGGCTGTGGGTGACGACGAGGAGCTGGGCGCCTTCCGCCAGACGGTGGAGCCGTTCTCCGACCGCGCTGGCCACGGCGCCGCCGACTCCGCGGTCGATCTCGTCGAAGATCATGGTGCGGGCGTCGCCGCGCTCGGCCAGAGCGACCTTGAGGGCGAGGATGAAGCGGGCGAGCTCGCCGCCGCTCGCGATCCTGGTCAGCGGCGCGAAGGGGGCGCCGGGGTTGGTCGAGACTTCGAACTCGACCCGGTCGCGCCCCCGCGCCGCCCATTGCGCCTCGCCGAGCGGCTCGATCAAAGTGCGGAAGCGGGCGGAGTCGAGCTTCAGCGGAGCGAGCTCGCGCGCCACGGCTAGGTCGAGGCGGCCGGCGGCTTCGGTCCGCCTCAGGGTCAGTTGCGCGGCCTCGGCCAGATAGGCGGC
Organism: Allosphingosinicella sp.; assembly: GCA_036386555.1. Classification (GTDB taxonomy): domain Bacteria; phylum Pseudomonadota; class Alphaproteobacteria; order Sphingomonadales; family Sphingomonadaceae; genus Allosphingosinicella. Next base: position 53,373 of record DASVVM010000016.1, on the reverse strand, counting down.
ACGGCTTTCGCGGACCCTCGCTTCCAGGGCGGCGAGGCTCTTCTCGCCGGCCTCCAGCGCGGCAAGCTTCGCGGACAATTCTTCGGCGAGCGCCGGAAGCGAATCCGGATCGACCCGATGCTTGCGGGCGACGGCCCGGATCTCGAACAGGCGGGTCTCGGCCTCGTCGAGCCGGGCCGGATCGAAGGCCAGGGCGGCCGCCGCCGCCTCGAGCCGGCCTTCCGCGTCCGACGCCTCGACCAGCGCCCGGTCGAGGGCTTCGAGAGCCTCGGCGAGCCGGTCGTGCTCGCCGGCGATCCGCTCGAGCCGGCGCGCCGCCTGCCGGCAGAGCGACAAGCCGCCGTCCGAACCGTCGAGCAGCTGGCCGATGGCGGCGATATCCTCGGCCAGCCTTGCCCCCTTCTGCATGTCGGACCGGAGCCCGGCCAGAGCGGCCTCCTCGCCCGGCTCGGCGGCGAGCCTGTCCAGCTCGGTCACGCTGTGGTCGAGCCATTCTCGGTCGCGGGCCGCGGCCTCTAGATCCTCCCGAGCCCTCGCCAGCGCCGCTTCGGCCTCGCCCCAGGCGCGATAGGCCCGCTCGGCAGAGGCGCTGTCGATCCGGCCGAAGGCGTCGAGCAGGGCGCGGTGCCCGCGCGGATTGAGGAGTCCGCGATCGTCGTGCTGGCCGTGAACCTCGACGAGCAGGGCGCCGAGCTCGCGAAGGAGGGCGACCGACGCCGACTGATCGTTGACGAGGGCGCGGCTGCCGCCGTCGGCGCGGACGATCCGTCGAACGACGAGGAGCTCGCCGGCCTCGCCTTCCAGGCCGTTGTCGCGGAGCAGGGCGTGGGCCGGATGGCCCGGCGGCAGATCGAAGCTGACTGTGACCACCGCCTGCGCCTGGCCCTGGCGAACGAGGCCGCTGTCGGCGCGGGCGCCGAGCGCGAGCCCGAGCGCGTCGAGCAGGATCGACTTGCCGGCGCCGGTCTCGCCGGTGAGGACTCCGAGGCCCGGGCCGAATTCGAGGTCGAGGCTCTCGATCAGGACGACGTCGCGGATGGAGAGGCTGGTGAGCATCGCCCAGCCTTAGAGCATTGGGGAATGAATCTGAATCGTCATCCCGGACTTGATCCGGGATCCATCTTCTTCAAGCCTTCGGGAGCGAGAAAGAAAGGTGGATGCCGGATCAAGTCCGGCATGACGAACCAAGCAACCTGATCCCAGCATGCTTAGGCACGCGCAACATCACGCCGCGGGCGAAGCGGCCGGAGTCGCCGCCGCCGGCGCGTGCTTCTGGACCAGCGAGTAAGCGCGCTGGTACCATTTGGTGTTCGGATAATTGGCGCCGAGCACCGCGGCCGACCGGCGCGCCTCGTCCGGAATCCCGAGGGCGAGATAGGATTCCGTAAGGCGCATTAGGGCTTCGGGCGTGTGGCTGGTCGTCTGATACTGGTCGACGACGGTCCGGAAGCGCATCACCGAGGCGAGCCACTGGGCGCGACGCTGGTAGAAGCGGCCGATCGTCATCTCCTTGCCGGCGAGATGGTCGCGGACGAGATCGGTCTTGAGTCGGGCGTCGGCCGCGTAACGCGTGTCCGGGTAGCGGCGGATCAGCTCGCCGAGCGAGTCCAGGGCCTGCCTGGTGGTGCTCTGGTCGCGGGTCACGTCGGTGATCTGCTCGTAATGGCTGAGCGCGATCAGATAATAAGCGTAGGGCGCGTCTCGGTTGCCCGGGTGGATGGACAGGAAGCGCCGGGAGGATTCGATCGACTTGGTATAGTCCCTCGCCGCATAATAGCTGAAGGCGCTCATCAGCTGGGCGCGGCGGGCCCAGACCGAATAGGGATGCTGGCGCTCGACCTCGTCGAACACCGCTCCGGCCGCGGCGTAATCGCGCTGGTCGAGCCGCTTCTTGGCGAGGTTGTAGAGGGTGTTGACGTCGCGGGCGACATATTGGGTGTCGGCCCGGGTCTTCTTGCCTCCGCTTGCGCAGCCGGCGATTGGAAGGACGAGGCACGCCACGACGGCGGCGGCGGTTAGGCGGGCATGGTTACGCAGCATGGAGGGCTTCTTAGCGAAGGGTTGGGACGAGGCCAAGCTCGGACTAGGGAATGGTGCAGAGGCGAGGATAGTGACTTTCGCGGATGAACGGCGGTTTAATGTGTCGGCTGTAGAGGGACGGCCATGCTGCGCGTCCTGACGCTTTCCACCCTCTACCCGGATCCGGGCCGCCCGTCCTTCGGCATATTCGTCGAGCGCCAGACCCTGGCCCTGGCCGCGCGCGAGGGCGTCGAGGTGGAAGTGGTCGCGGCCGTCGGACTGCCGCCCTGGCCCCTGACCCGCCATCCGCATTACCGGACGAAGGCCCGGCTTCCGGCGAAGGAGCGGCGGCACGGCCTCGCCGTCCACCGCCCGCGCTTCCGGATCTGGCCGGGGCTTGGCGGCGGGGGCGCCGCCCGGTCGCTGGCTGCGGCGGTGCTTCCGCTCGCCCGGGCACTGCGCTGCGACGTGATCGACGCCCAATTCTTCTGGCCGGACGGCGTGGCGGCGATGCACCTCGCCGAGGCGCTGGGCCTGCCCTTCTCGATCAAGGCGCGCGGAAGCGACATTCATTACTGGGGCCGCCGCCCGACCGTCGCCGCGCAGATGGTGGAAGCCGGCCGCAAGGCGGCGGGGCTGCTCGCGGTCAGCGCCGCGCTCAAGGCCGACATGGCGCTGATGGGGATTCCGGCGGAGAAGATCCGCGTCCATCATACGGGCGTCGACCTCGAGCGGTTCCGTCCCGGGGACCGGGAGTCCGCCAGGCGCCGGCTCGGCGCAGACGGGCCCCTGATCGTCACTCCGGGCAATCTGGTGCCGCTCAAGGGCCAGCGCCTGGCGATCGAGGCTCTGGCCGAGCTTCCCGGAGCAACCTTGCTGATCGCCGGCGAAGGGCCGGAACGGCCGGCGCTCGAGGCCCTGATCGCGGCCCGAGGCCTCGAGTCCCGCGCGCGGCTGCTCGGCAGCGTCCCGCCCGACGCCATGCCCGAGCTGCTGCGCGCGGCCGACCTCATGCTACTGCCCTCGCAGCGCGAGGGTCTGGCCAATGTCTGGATCGAATCGCTCGCCTGCGGCACCCCGATCCTGATCGCGGACGTCGGCGGGGCCAGAGAGGTGCTGGACCGCCCGGAGGCCGGACGCCTCGTTGCCCGGGAACCCGGAGCGATCGCCGCGGCGGCGCGTGAGATGCTGGAGTCCCCGCCGGACCGGGCCGCGGTGCGGCGCTCGGCGGAGCGGTTCAGCTGGGAGCGCAACGGCGCGGAGCTTCACGCGCATTTATCCTCCCTGTCCCCGGAGGGGATGGGGAGGGGGACCACCCGCAGGGTGGTGGAGGGGTAACTGACACAATCCTGCGCTATTACCCCTCCACCATGCTTCGCATGGTCCCCCTCCCATCTTCGATGGGGAGGATAACTAAAGCGGCATCAGCGCCGCGGCGATCCAGCGTTCCTCGCCGCGGAGCAGGCCCCAGGTCCGGGCGGCGGCGCGGCTGTCCATCACTTCGAGGCCGATTCCGCGCGCCTCGAGCGCCTCACGCAGAGCGCGGGGCGGATGGGTGAGTCGAGGACCGGTGCCGAGGATCAGGAATTCGGGCGCGGGGCCGAGCGCGAGCAGCGGCTCGAGATCCGCCAGGGAAAGGTCGGCGAGCTCGGGCGCGGCCCATTCGTCAGCCCGGACCGGGGTCAGGAGCAAGGCCCGGTAGACGCCTTCGTCCACCACGAAGCCGCCCCCCGAAAAGCCCGCGACGACGGGGCCCTCGGCGGACGGATCGCGCTCGAAGCGGGCCATCACATGCCTTCGTTGCGGCTCGTCATCCGCTCGCCGCCGGACGTGGTGGTGTTGGTCTTGGGCAGGAAGCTGTCCGAATCGACCTTCAGCCAGACCAGCCAGGGCGCGGCGATGTAGACGGTCGAGTAGGTCCCGACGATGACGCTGATCAGGAGCGCCGTAGTGAAGCTCTGGATGATGTCCGGGCCGAGGATCATCAGCGAGCCCAGGGCCAGCAGCATCGCGAAGTTGGTGGCGACGGTGCGCGACAGGGTCTCGTTCATCGACAGGTTGAGCAGCGAGACGATGTCCATCTTGCGGTATTTGCGCAGATTCTCGCGCACCCGGTCGTAGATGACGATCGTGTCGTTGAGCGAATAGCCGATGAGCGTCAGCAGCGCCGCGACGACGTTGAGGTCGAACTCCATCTGGGTGAGCGCGAAGAAGCCCAAAGTGAGCGTGACGTCGTGGAAGAGCGAGAACATCGCCCCTACGCCGAACTGCCATTCGAACCGGATCCAGATGTAGATGACGATCCCGATCGCCGAGAGCAGGAGCGCAAGCGCCCCGTCCCGGACCAGCTCCTCGGAAACCTTGCCCGAGACCGTGTCGACGGCGTCGATCCGGACTCCGGGATATTTTTGCTGAAGGGCTTGGCGGACCTTGGACGCAGCCTTGCTCGCGCCCTCCTCGCCGCCTTCGGGCAAGGGCATCCGGATCGAGATCTCGCGGGTGCTTCCGAATTCCGAGATGCTGGGGTCGCCGAGGCCCAGGCTGGTAACGTCCTCGCGCAGCTTGTCGAGCGACGGCGGCTGGGCGAAGGTGGTTCGGATGACCTGCCCGCCTTCGAAGTCGACCCCGAAATTCAGCCCCTTCATGGCGATCAGAGCGACCGAGGCGATGATCAGCAGCGTGGAGATGCCGATGGCGACGTTGCGCCAGCGCAGGAAATCCAGGTTGGTGGTGTCGGGGATGAGCTTCAGAAGGCGCATATTATACTCCGTCGCCCCAGCGCAGGCTGGGGCCCCGGGGGGTGAAGAGCGAGTTGCGTTTCACTCGCTGGGATCCCGGCCTTCGCCGGGATGACGTAATCATATCCGCAGCTCCGTCGGCCGATTGCGCAGCCAGATGGAGACGAACATGCGGGTCACTGTGACGGCCGTGAAGACCGAGGTCGCGATTCCGATCATCATCACCACGGCGAAGCCCTTCACCGGGCCCGAGCCGAAATAATAGAGCAGCAGGCCGGCGATGACGTTGGTGATGTTGGCGTCGAAGATGGCGGTCCGCGCTTCGTCATAGCCGTGCTGGACGGCCTCCATCACCCGCCGGCCGCGGCGATGCTCCTCGCGGATGCGCTCGTTGATGATGACGTTGGCATCGACCGCGGCGCCGACCGTGAGCACGAAGCCGGCGATGCCCGGCAGGGTCAGCGTCGCGAAAGGCGCCATGATCCCGAGGATGACGACGACGTTGAGGATGAGGGCAATGTTCGCGTAGATCCCGAAGCGGCCGTAGGTCAGGAACATGAAGAGCAGGATCCCGACCGTCCCGACGAGCCCGGCGATGACAGCCTTGCGGATCGAATCCTTGCCGAGATCCGGACCGACGGTGCGTTCCTCGATCACCTTCAGCTCGACCGGAAGATCGCCCGAGCGAAGCTGGATGGCGAGGTCCGTGGCGGTCTGGACGGTGTAGCTGCCGGTGATTCTCGCCTGCCCGCCCAGGATCGGCTCCTGGATGTTGGGCGCGGACAGGACGACGTCGTCGAGAACGATTGCGAAGGGCTTGTTGACGTTCTGCTGGGTGACCCGGGCGAAGGCCTTGGAGCCGCGGCCGTCGAACCGGATGCTGACGACCGGCTGATTGTTTTCGTCGAACTCCTGCCGGGCGTCGACGAGCTGGTCGCCGTTGACCATGGCCCGGCGAAGGACGGCGATCCGGCCGCCCCCGGCCATCGGCAGGACCTGGCTTCCGACCGGCGCCCGGCCCTGGGCGACCTGGTCCGGGCTGGCGTTGAGGTCGACCATCTTGAACTCGAGCCGCGCGGTCTTGCCGAGCAGCGCCTTGAGCCCCTCCGGATCCTGGAGGCCCGGCACCTGGACCAGGATCCGCTCCTTGCCCTGGCGGATGACGGTGACTTCCTTCGTGCCCTCCGGATCGACGCGGTTGTACACCACCTCGCGGGCGGTCTTCATCGCATTGTCGAGCGCCTCGGCGATCCCGGACTGGGTGGGCGTGAGCACCATCCGGGTGCCGTCGATCACCGAGATGTTGAACGTCCGCTGCCCGGTCAGCGCGACCGGCTGGGTCTGGTTGTTGGCGATCTCGCGGACCGCGTCGACCTTGGACGGATCGCGGACCAGGAAGGAGACCCGACCGCCGGCGGTCGACATGTCGCCGACCTCGATCTTGGCCTGGCGCAGCTCGCTGCGCATGATGTCTTCCATCTGGTCGAGGCGCTGCTTGGCGACCTCGCTCGTATCCGCTTCGAGAAGCAGATGGCTTCCGCCGGCGAGGTCGAGGCCGAGGTTGATCTGGGAGCGCGGCACGAAGCTGGGCCATTTGGCGACTACGGATTCGGGGAAGAAGCTCGGGACCGCCAGTGCGATTCCGAACAGGCAGAGCAGGCTGACCGCCCACATCTTCCAGCGGGGAAAGTCCAGCATGGCGTCAGTCGTTCGCCGGCTTGGCGCCGTGGGGGCGGACTTCGCTGAGCATCCCCTTCACGACCCGGACCCGGGTCCCCGCCGCGATCTCGAGCTCGATCTCAGCCTCCTCGACCTTCGTGACCTTGCCAATCAAGCCGCCCGTGGTGACGGCGACGTCGTTGCGCTTCACCGCCCCGATCATGTCGCGATGCTCCTTCATGCGCCGGCTCTGCGGCCGGATCAGGAGGAAGTAGAAGATGACGAAGATGAGCAGCAGCGGCGCGAACTGCACGAGGATGGCGGCAAGGCCTCCCGGGGCGGCTTCGGCGCCGGTCTGGGCATAAGCGGGCGATGAGAACATGAGGCTATACCTGGTGAGGGACCGGCGCCGACGCAAGCGTCCGGGGGAAGGCGGCGCGACTAACATGCGTTGCGCGGGCAGCGCAAGCGCGCCGCCTCAGCCGCGGGGCGCCAGGATGATCAGGGTCGAGGTGCCGTGGGCGAGGACCTTGCCGTCGGCGGAGAGCAGTCGGGCTTCCGCGGTCGCGATCTGGCGCCCGCGAGTCACCACCCGCCCTTCGCAGCGGACGGGCGATCCGTCCGGCGGGACCGGACGGGTGAAATTCACCTTGGTCTCCACCGTCGTATAGCCGATGCCGGCCGGAAGCTCGCTATGCACGGCGCAGCCGGCGGCGCTGTCGATCAGAGTAAGCGCTACTCCGCCATGGACCCCGCCGAGCGGGTTGAGCAGATGCGGCCCGGCCGCCCCTTCGAACACCGCGCGCCCGGGCTCCACCTCGACGAGCCGGAACCCCATGGTCGCGCCGATCGGCGGCGCCGGAAGCGTGCCGGCGACAATCGCGCGGAGCATCTCGATCCCGGTGAGGTGCGCGATCTCGTCGCGGGAGGCCACGCCCATGCGCCGCTCGGAACTCATATTGGGCCTCGCTTGTAGGTTTCTATTTGAAACTAGATGGCGGCGCCGCTCAGGTCAACGGCGATCCGGAGCTCGTCATGCCGGGCTTGACCGGACATCCATGAGCACAGGCGCATGCGAATAGGCCTTCATCAGTGCTCATGGATTCCGCCTTTCGCCGGATGACGGAAGGGCGCGACTTGCCTTCGCCGAGGCCAGGGCCTAAGTCGCGCGCCTTGGGCGCTGGAAACGGCGCCTCGGTCGGGGCGTAGCGCAGCCTGGTAGCGCATCACACTGGGGGTGTGGGGGTCGCTGGTTCGAATCCAGTCGCCCCGACCATTTCGCTCCGCCGCGGCGCCCCTCAGCGCGGCGGCGGCCGAAAGCGCCACGCCTCGGCGCTCATTCGGATCCCGTTCTCGTCATAGCCGCCCGCAAGCAGCACCGAATTGTCGGGCAGCAGAGTGGCGGTGGCGAAGTTGAGGCTCTTGCCAAGCTTCGGGCCGACGAGGTCGGAGCGCCCGCTCGCCGGATCGTAGAGCTCCGCGCGCGGCGCTCCGCCCGCCACCAGCACCCTGCCGTCGCGAAGCAGAAGCACCGACCCCGCGATCTTGTAGCGCGGCAAGAGCAGCCGACCCGCCGCGACGAACGCGCGCGCTTCCGGATCGTAGCGCTCGACCAGGGTCAGCTTGCCGTCGCGGTCGCGGCGGTCAGAGCCTCCGAAGACGAGCACCCGGCCGTCGCCGGGCGCGACGATGCCGTGCTTGTAACGCGCCTCGGCAAGCCCGCCAGAGGGCGACGAGCGCCCGGTTTCGGGATCGAAAAGCTCGGCCGAGGCGGTCGGCTCGCGGGCGCCCGACCCGGTGCCGCCCCCGACGATCAGGATTCTCCCTCCGGGAAGCAGCGCGGCCCCTGCCCCGGCCCGGGCGACGGCCAGGGTCCCGGCCCGCGTGAGCCTGCCGGTCGCCGGGTCGAAAATCTCGACGTCGCCGACCGGGCCGCGGCCGTCATAGCCGCCCGCCAGCAATAGCCGTCCGTCGGCGAGCTTCACCGCCGCCAGATCGGAGCGGGCGACTCCGAGCGGCGGAGCGGGGCGCGAGCGGCCGGTGCGCGGGTTCCAAAGCTCGATCCGGTCCGAGACCGCGGCGCCCGCCCAGCCTCCCGCAATCGCTATCTCTCCCGAGGCGAGCGGAAGCACGGCCGCGCTGATCCGCCGGCCGAGCAGCCGCCCCGCCCGGGCGATCCGGCCGTTGACCGGATCGTAGGCGTCGACCGTCTCGCTCTCCGGGCCCGCCTCGCAGCTTTCGCGAACGCACCCGCCGATGAGGAGGACCCGGCCATCGGGCAGCGCGACTGCCGAATGCGCCGCCCGCGCGACCGGCATTGGGATCGCGCGCCCGCCCGCCGTCCGCGCCTCGACAGCGCCGGGCGCCGCCCCCGGCTGTCCGCAGGCGGTGAGCGCCGTGGCGAGGGAGAGGAGAATCCGAGCGCTCATTCAGCCCGACTCCCGCACCTTGCGCTCCGCTCGAAGCACGGTTCCGTAGAGCTTGCCCATGCCGATGAGGGCGATCCCAAGGCCGAGGAACGAGAGGATTCGAAGCACGCCCTGGAGCTCCGCGGCGTCGAGCAGGAACACCTTGAGGATGGTCGCCGTGAGGAGGATCAGCCCCGCCAGGCGAAGCGCCTTGTCCGGAATCCGGATTCCGGCCGCGACCAGGGCGAGCGCCAGGACCAGCCATGTCGCGGACACGAAGTCGCGCGCGGTGAGGTCGTAGCCGGCCATGGCGAGGAGCAAGGCGGCCGTCGCTCCGGCGGCGGCCATCGCCGAATCGGGCAGCTTGCGGCCGGCCGAATCCTTCCTGTGGAGCCAAAGCAATACCAGGGCCGCCGCAGCCAGAGCCGCGGCGGCAAGTCCCCAGCCGAGGGGGGACGCCGTTTCCGGCCGGAGCAGCCGAAGGATCAGGACCGGTCCGGCCAGCGCCCCGCAGGCGGTCAGGGTCCGGAGGATCCGATCCTTGCCCGAAAGCGGGATGGACACGCCGGCGAACATCGACGTGATCGCCGCGGCCATCCACGGGACCGTCGGGTCCCGGTCGACCGGCGCCTTGATAAGGAGCAGCAGCAAGGCGAGCGCGAGCCCGGCGGGAGGCGCGAAGCGGGCCTCCGGACGCCAGGCGCCGAGCCAGAGGCTGACGGCGGCAAGCGCCCCGAAGAGGAGCCAGGCGCGCGGATCGGTGTCGAGCCGGATCACGAGCAACGCCAGCTCGACGAGCCCGATGATGAGCGGCTGCATGAGCGCCAGCGAGCGGCTCGCCGGCGACCGGAGCAGCGAGGCGGCGAGCGCCAGACCGACGACGAACAGGCCGGCGGCGAGCGCGTCCGGCGGGGAACCGAAGATCAGGAAGCCGGTCCAGACGAAGCTCAGGGCCACCGAGCCGGCCGCGAGCCAGCCCCAGCCGCGCTTCCACGCCAGAACGAAGATCGCGGCGTTCAACAATGCGATATAGGCGAGGATCGGCAGCGCTCCCCCTTCGGGATCGCCCGCGAGCCAGGGCGTCAGGAATCCGCCGACCATGCCCATCACCGCCGTCGGCGCTCCGTGCCTCAGCGACAGGGCCAGCGCCGCCGCGCTGATCAGAAGCATAAGAGCTGAGGCCGTCCTCCCGCCGATCTGGCCGTAGAGGAACCAGCTTCCATAGGCCGTCGCGTAGAGGACCGCGATCCCGGCCCCGACCAGCGCCTGGGCGACCCGGGGCTCGTCGGCGAGCGACTTGCGGCTGCGCGCATATTCCCCGCCGGCGAGCAGCAGCAGGCCGAACAGGGCCGCCGCGATCATCCGGAGCTCCGGGGTCACGAGACCGATCTCGATCGTGTGGCGGATCAGGAAGAAGCCGGCGACGACGAGCGCGATCCCGCCGATCCAGATCAGCAGGCGCCCGCCGACCAGTTGCTCGAAGAGGCTCGCGAGCGTCTCCGGCGGCGGCGGCGCGGCGATTCCCTCCTCGCCGGCATTGGGGTCCGGCCCGGCCGCCTGGGCGGCGCCGGAGCGGATCCCGCCGATCTGCTTCTCCAGCCGGGCGACCCTCACGAAGAGATAGAGATTGGCGGCGAGAAGGCCGGCAAGGCCGAGAAGGAGGAAAAGGAGGAAGATCTCCATCGCGGCGACGCTAGCGGCACGCCGCCCCTGTGTCAGCGCCCAATCGGACGAAACTGGACGAGGGAATTCCTATTCAAAAAGAATTTTCCTACACAAATCTGTTCGTGCTATGTTCGCGAATCTCGAATCATGATGTGAAGGAGAAGGAAGATGGCGAAGAAAAGATCGATCCTGAAGCGCCTGGCGGCCGCCCTGCCGGTCGTGCTGGCGGCGGCGCCTGGGATCATCCAGGCGATCGTCCAGGTCCGCCAGGCGCTGCGCGAGCCGCCGCGGGAAGAGCCGGCCGCCCGGTGAGCGCGCGCCGTCATTTCGGCGAAAGCCGGGACCCATGAACACGGCCGATGGGACCTTCCGCGGCCGGTGTTCATGGGTACCGGTCCGAGCCCGGCATGGCGGGGGGTGAGCTCGGCTCGTCGCGATTCCGGCGGCAGGCCGCGTTACTTTCGTCACCTTCGGCGGGGCCCGGGCCAAGGCTCAGATTGCAACCCCCTCCCTCTCCTCCCATATCGCCGCGGTCCAAGAGCGGGAGCATTTCGATGGAAAGCTGGCACGGCACGACGATCCTCGCGGTGCGCAAGAACGGACGCGCGGTGATCGCCGGGGACGGGCAGGTGACGCTCGGCCAGACGGTGATCAAGCCCAACGCCCGCAAGGTCCGGCGCCTCGGCGACGGCAGCGTGATCGGCGGGTTCGCCGGGGCGACCGCCGACGCCTTCACCCTCTTCGAGCGGCTGGAGCGCAAGCTCGAGCAGCATCACGGCCAGCTGATGCGCGCCGCGGTCGAGCTGGCCAAGGACTGGCGGACCGACAAATATCTGAGGAACCTCGAGGCGATGATGATCGTCGCCGACAAGGAGGTGACCCTGGTCCTGACCGGCAACGGCGACGTCCTCGAACCCGGCTCCGGGGTGGCGGCGATCGGCTCGGGCGGCAATTTCGCCCTCGCCGCTGCGACCGCGCTTCTCGATTACGAGGAGGATGCCGAAACCCTCGCCCGAAAGGCGATGGCGATCGCGGCCGACATCTGCGTCTACACCAACGGCAATCTGACGGTCGAATCCCTGGAGAGCGCGAATTGAGCGGTGGTCTGCTCCGACAAGCTTGAAACGGGACAGGCAACATCATATCTCGTTCATGTTCAATGGCTTACTCGCAGATGAGACAGGCTACGGAAGAGATTGCCAGGAACGGAACGCTCTGTTAGGCATTGGTCCGATAAGATTGATATCGCTCGTAGGAGGATGTGATGACCGTATATCTAGAGGATGTACCAGGCGGATAAACGCCAACCCATACTTCCTCCGAGCAGCCCGCGTGGCTGCTCTTTTTTTTGGGAGTGCGTGTGACCCACCATTCCATCGCCACGCAGAAGGAAATCTGCCTGGCCATCCTGCGCGGCGAAGGCGACGAAGCCTTCGCCAAGCATCGTATAGCGCCGCCGGATCAACTCGCCCTGAAGCGATGCGCGGACGCGATCGTCGAAACTGCCATCCGGCGCCGGCATCCGTTCAGAGGCTATCACAAGGCGAAAATCCGCAGCCCTCTGCGCCTCGGTTATGCTGTAGCCGTAATCGCCGCCGCCGCCTCCCTTGCCGTATTGCTGTGGCTCATATCCTGGATCGATCCCTCCGACCCTCAGCATTACCCACTAATCAGCGCAGCCGCCACCTTAGCCGCGGTCGCCGCCGCCACAACGGGCTGGGGGGTTGGAAGCTGGGCCGCCTATCGAAATGCACGAGTGCAACACACCATCAACTTCGTTGCTACCCGCTTCACCCAACCTGCGTTCAACGAAAACATCGGTCGCTTCACAGCCGCCTTCCGAGGCAAAACCGTGGACAAAGCACTTTACGATCAGCTGGAAAAATCTAGTGTGCAAGAAGACAAGGAAAAGCTGCAAGCTATAAAATACATGGTAAACTATTTTGAATTTGTTTCTGTCGGAGTTTTGCTCGGCGACCTCGACGAGGAGATTGTGAGAAAGACGCTACGTGGGAATCTCAATTTCTGTTTTGATACTTGTTCAAAGCTTATTGGGGAACTGCAGTCGTTTAACCCGCTTACCTTAGAGCACTTTTCAGAACTTCGGAGACACTTTCGAGATATTTAAGGAAAGTTCAGTCATGCACCGCGCCCTGCTGCTTCTTCCCACGCACTTCTTACTGCCAATGGCGACACGGATATGCTTGAGGTGGCGAATTATGCTTGAGGTGGCGAATTGAGCTGGACGGTCGAACGGCTGGACTGGGCCGACGAGCCCCTCGGCGAGATCGAACTTCCGAAGCGGACGATGCGGTTTCGCTCGGGTTTCGGCTCGGGTCTTTCGCGCCGGGCCGGCGACCCGCCGGGCGTGGTCTGGGCGGCCGGGGACCGGGGTCCCAACATCAAGGTGAAGGACGCCGTGAAGCTTTACGGCCTCGACCGGCTCGAGCCGCTGCGGACCGAGGCGGGTGCGAAGATCATGCCGCGCCTCGATCTCGGCCCGGCGATCGCTGAGCTGCGGGTGGCCGACGGCCGGGTCGAACTGCTGCGCACCCTTCGGATCACCGACTCTGGCGGCCGGCCGGTGTCCGGCCTTCCGGTGCCGGGAGGCCCCCATACGCGCCACGAGCCCGCCTTCGACCTCGAGGGCCGCAAGCTCGAGCCGGACCCGTCCGGCCTCGACACCGAAGGCATAGCCGCCCTGGCCGAGAGAGGTTTCTGGGTGAGCGACGAGTTCGGGCCGTCGCTGGTACGGCTCGATGGAGACGGCCGGGTGCTGAAACGCCTGGTTCCGCAAGGGACGGATTTCGAAGGGGCAGCCTATCCGGTCGACGCCTGCCTTCCCACCATCGCCGCCCGGCGCCAGCTCAACCGCGGCTTCGAGGCGATCGCTCTGTCTCCCGACGGCAAATGGCTGTTCGTCGCCTTCCAGAGCCCCCTCGCCCATCCGGACGAAGCCGCTCACGAACGGGCCCGCCATGTCAGGCTGTGGCGGATCGAATTGGAAAGTGGCGAGGTGGCCGCGCAATATCTCTATCCGCTCGACCCGCCCGAGACCTTCAGGCGCGACGGCGGGAAGGCGCCGCTCGAGCGAAGCGATCTCAAGGTGAGCGAGCTTTGCTTCGGGGGCGCCAACTCCCTTCTGGTCCTGGAGCGCGGGTCCGAAACCACCAAGATCTACAAGGTCGCGCCGACCGACGCCTTCGAGCTCGCACCGGAGCATCTCGACGATTCTAACCGTCCGACGGTCGAAGAGCTGAGCGCCGGGGAGATCGGCCTGCCGGTGCTCGCCAAGCGCCTGCTCTTCAGCAGCGACGACGCGCCCGAAGTGGGAGCCGACCTCGAAGGGATGGCGATCCTGTCCCCGTCCGAGCTGCTCCTCGTCAACGACAATGATTTCGGGGTGGAGGGGGCCGAGACCGGCTTCTGGCGCGTTCGATTCGACCAGACCCTCCTCGACTGAGCCGAAATGCCGAAGATTCGTCCCGCCCTGCTCCCGCTCGCCGCCGGCCTCTTCCTGCTCGCTGGCTGCGGCGGCGGGGACGATTATGATCCGGAGATCCGGGCCGGGGAAAAGCGTATCGGAGCCCAGCAGCATCCGCAGCTGCTCGCCGAGTTCGGAGGCGCCTATCGGGCGCCCGAAGCGCGTTATGCCGCCCAGGTGGGAGAGAAGATCGCCGCGGCGGCGGGGCTCGACGGGGAATGCACCTTCACCCTGGTCAACAGCGACGTCGTCAACGCCTTCGCCGTCCCCGGCTGCTACATCTACGTCACGCGCGGTCTGATGGGGATCGTCAACTCGGAGGCCGAGCTCGCCTCCGTGCTGGCGCACGAGGTGGGCCATATCGTCGCCGCCCACAACCGCCGGCAGCAGAGGCGGTCGCTGTGGCGGAGCATCGGGGTCTGGGCGGTGGGCGCGGTCACCGGCTCGGAGGACCTCACCCGGATCGCCGGCCGCGCCGCCGAATATTTCACGCTCCGCTACTCGCGGAAGCAGGAATATGAAGCGGACGACCTCGGAGTCCGCTACCTCGCCGCCGCGGGCTACGACCCCTATGCGGCGGGCGACATGCTCGAAGCGCTCGGCCGGAACGAACAATATATGGGCCGCACCCGCGGCCGCGACGAGGCTCGAGCCATTCCCGAATGGGCCCGGACCCATCCGCTGGCCGGAAACCGGGTCGAGCGCGCCGCCGAGACCGCGGCGGCGACCGGGATCGCGGACGGCACGGTGCCGGAGCTGGAAGGCCCCTATCTTCGCGAGCTGGACGGGCTGCTCTACGGAGACGACCCCGAGCAGGGCTTCGTGGACGGACGCCGCTTCGCCCACCCCGTGATGCGGATCGGCTTCGAGGCTCCGCAGGGCTTCACCCTGACCAACAGCCCGCAAGCGATCCTGATCGAGGGCCCGGACGGGCTTCGCGGCGAGTTCGGAAGCGGCCCGATGCCGCCGGGCGGCTTGCCGGCCTATGCGGAGGGACTGATCCGGGCGCTGCTGCGCGGGACCCCGGCCGAAGCGGGCCCGGCCGAGCCGGCGCGGATCAACGGCCTTCCCGCCTTGCTCGTGCCCGTCATGGTCCAGACCCAGCAGGGGGCGGTCGAGCTCAACATCGCCGCGTATGACGGCGGCGACGGCGGCGCCTATCATTTCATCATGGTCGCTCCCCCCGCCGGTTCGTCGCGCTCGGCGATCGGCGCCCTGTTCGGATCGTTCCGGCTGCTCTCGCCGGAACAGGCTCGAAGCCTGAGGCCGAGGCTGATCCGGACCGTCCGGGTCGGGCCTGGACAGACCCCCGCCACCCTCGCCGCCTTCATGGCGAGCGATCACCCACTCGACCATTTCCTGATGCTCAATGGCCTGTCCGCGGGCCAGACTCTGAAGAGCGGCGAGCTGGTCAAGGTTGTCACCGTCGCGCAGCGCTGACGCACGGTGCCCGGCCCGCGGTGGCGGAGGGCAAACGGCAGCGCCCGCGCATAGGCGCAGGGCTGCGCTGCTCGAGACCCCTAGCCGGGCTCCCCATCGCCTTCGGACCCCTTGCCCTTCGAGGGTTCGTCAGGCGCCTGGCCTTGCAGAGGCTTGGCAGACGAATCCGGTGGATCGAGGCGCGGCGACTCGTCGGGGGGCGGCTTGCCGGAGAGCAAGGTCGAGAGCCGGCCGAATTCGGATGCCCTCGCGGCATCCGCCGTCGTAAGAGGACCAACGATCGAAGCCTGTCCGCCAAGAAATTTCGATATTCCCGCGAACACCGCGTGCAGCCTCGGGCGGTCGCCGAGATAGCCGTGGACCATGCGCGTTCCCTTGATCCCGAACGATAAGGACTGGATCCCGGTATACCAAATCGAGATTTCCAGATTTTCCGTAACGATATTCTCGCGCTGGGCCTGCATCGAGCCCCTGACCGTGTTCCCGATCGAGGTCGCCGACCGGCTGAAATTACCGTGCATTCGGACGAGCACGAGATCGGAGAGATAGTCGAACCGGGCCCAAAGGAGGTGGGCGCTATATTGCGCGTAGCTGCCGACCGAGGCCAGCGCTGCCATCCACGTGAGCTTGGACCAGGGCGACCGGTTCACAGCGATGTCGCCGGCGATCAGCCAGGCGGTGCCGAAAAATGCTACCCAGGCCACCCCCGCAAGCACGGTGATCACCCCCACCCATCGCAACCGCGGCGTGGCGAAGATTTTCCCGTGCCCCGGCGGCAGGGCCTCGCAGCGAATCTCCGGGCGCGACTCGGCTAGCATGAGCGCCTCGAACGAACCGCGCGTTCCTTCCGGAGCGATCCGCGGCGGCTGATCCACGTAGAGCCGCCCCTGCGAGAATCGAGGATTCGCCGCAACGATCTGGCGCATGATTTCGCGGTAAATGTCGTCCGGCAAGGTTTGCGTCGAATAGAGAGGTCGGTCGTAGGCCGGGTTGGTGCGGTGACCGGCGCCGAAATGCTCGCTTATGGCTCGAACAAACAGCAGTGCGACCAAGCCGTAAAACAGAAAAATGAAAAAGGTTTGCTGTGTCGTGCCTGGAACTTCGCGGGCCGGAAGGTCAACCGCCGGGACAACGAGGGTCGTCAAAGGCAGAAGGATCATGACGACGACAATCATGGCAAGCCGATGGGCGCTGATCTGCCTGGGATCGTGCAATGCCCTCAGCCGAAACGCGTGCGTCAACAGCAAGCCGAGGAACAGCAGGTTGATGATGACTGCATGGCCAGGACCGGCACTCAGCACTATGCAGGCGAAATAGCTCAGGAAGAAGATGAAAACACGGATCGCATTGGCGACATATCCCCGCGCCAGATACTGGACGAGCGCCGGGGCCTGGTCGACTCCCTTTAGAAAATGCACAGCTCCGGCGCCACCCTGCTGAGCCGGAGCGGGCAGATCGCCCTGCTGCACCGCCTCGATGAACTCGTTGAGATCCATGCCGCCGCGGCGGCGGCGATAAGCGACGAGGGGAGCGGGATCGTCCGTAGACAAGAACAGTAGCCGATGACGGACGACCCATCGGAGCAGCCAAATCGCGATTCCGATCACGACAAGCCAAATCGCGGCGACCTGAAACGCCTGGGCAACCGCTGCCGCTTCGCGCAATTGCTTGATCTTTAGGAGAATCAAGGCCACGGCGATCCAGCCAGCAGCGGCCGCCAGCCCCAATATCACTACTTCGAAGCGGTGCGGGTTATTCGACCCGATATCTTCCGTTTCTTGTTCGAACTCTGCGTCCATTCTATGCCCCCCATAGAGAACCTAGACTACGCCATCGCCGCTTAAATGAAAGAGGCTGCAGAATGCGCTCCGGTACTCGAATAGAGTTGCGGAGTGTTGCTTCTCCGCCAGGCTGCCTGCATGTTCGCGCCGGTGCGTTTCGAACGAGGTCAAATCCTGTCGGCAGCCCGCGTGGGCACCTTTCACTTCTGCTACCGGGCTGCGCCAGCACGGCGGTCGCCGCTCGACAACGCGCACTGCCTGCCTGCCGCCCGTGAAGGTTTCGCCGAAGCGAGTCATCCGAGGGTCGCGGGCCTTAGGCAGATAATCACCTTCGCTCCGCGCTAATGGACCTGAGGAACGGAGGGTTGGACAAAATCACGATCGTCCGTTCGCGCTGAGCTTGTCGAAGGGCTCTTATTGTTTCGAAATGAGAAAAGTAGGCTTCGACTGGCTCAGCCCGAACGGATTGACACGTTCATTCATTCGCAGCCGCCTGGATCCACGAGCGGAACGCGGCCATTGCCGGGGTCGGCTTTCGCGATTTGAGGCTGGTCAGCCAATAGCCGCCCATTCCGACTTCCAGCTTGAACGGCCGGGCCGCTCGTCCCTCCGCCAGCTCGCGCTCGAACATGCAGGTGGGCGCGAGCGCAACTCCGTGGCCGGCGAGCGCCGCCTCGACCATCGTCGCGGCGCTGTCGAAGACGGGACCGGTGAGAGGCGGGGCGGGAACCCCGGCCGCCTCGAGCCAAGCCGTCCATTCGCCGAGCCGGTAGGAACGGAGCAGGGTCTCGCCAACGAGGTCGGCCGGCTCGATCAGCCTGGCCGCGATTTCCGGCGCGCAGAGCGGGGTCAGCGGCGCCTCGAAGAGGAGAATAGCGTCGGTGCCGTGCCAGGCGCCGTCGCCGAAGCGGATCGCGAAATCGAGCCCCTCCTCGGCTAAGTCGACCCGGTTGTTGTTGGTGGTCAGCCGGAGGTCGACGAAGGGATGCTCGGCCCGAAAGGCGGCGAGCCGGGGCATCAGCCAGCCCAGCGCGAACGTGCCGACGGCTCCGACCGAAAGCACCTCGCGCCCCTTGCCGCCCTCGAACCCGTCGAGGGCTGCGGCCACCCGGTCGAACGCCTCGCGGAGGACGGGAAGAAGCGCCTGGCCCTCGTCGGTCAGCCCCAGGCCGCGTGGAAGCCGGCGGAACAGCGGAACTCCAAGCCTCTCCTCCAGCGCCTTGACCTGATGGCTTAGCGCCGGCGGGGTCACGCACAATTCGATCGCCGCCCTGGTGAAGCTCAGGTGACGCGCCGCCGCTTCGAAAGCCCGAAGGCCGTTCAGGGGCAGATAGGGACGGATCATCCTGTCCTTCTAGCCGGGCGGGGCAGGGAGGCGCGATGAAGAAAAGTATCGGCTGCCGCTAGCTATCCTCGCTCAATCCCGCAATTTGGGCTCTCGCCGGACCGCCCGCCCACAGTTACTCAGAGGGGATGGATCGCCGCGCCTTCATCGGTTCCGCCGCAATCGGCCTCGCCTTGCCGGGCTGCGTCGCCACGCCGCGCCCCGCGGCCGCCCGGGCCCCTGCCGGATGCCTGCCGCCGGTCGACGTCGCGGCGGGGCGGGTCATTCGAACGATCGCCGGACTTCGCCCCTTTCGAGCCTCGGGCTTCGTCGTCCGGGCGGAGCCGCTCGGCGACAAGAGGCTGGTTCACAATTACGGCCATGGCGGGGCCGGAATCACCTTGAGCTGGGGAAGCTCGAGGCTCGCGGTCCAGCTCGGCCTGCAGGGCCATCGCGGACCGGTCGCGGTGATCGGCGCCGGGGTGATGGGGCTGACCACGGCCCGACTCGTCCAGGAGGCTGGACTTCCGGTCACCATCTACACAGAGGCGCTGACCCCGCAGACCACCTCCAACATCGCCGGCGGCCAGATCTCGCCCTTCGGCCATTTCGACTCCGGCCGGGTCACGCCCGAATGGCGGGCGCAGTTCGAGGCGGCGATGGACTATAGCTGGCGGCGCTTCCAGATCATGGTCGGCGACGATTACGGCATCCGCTGGCTTCCCACCTACCAGGAATCCGCCAACCTCGCCCGCTGGTCGGACCGATTCCATCCCGACGCGCGGGCACTGAGCCGGACGGAGCATCCCTTCCCCGTCGAGAGCCTGGTCCGCTACAACACCATGTATGTCGAGACCGGCCGCTTCCTTCGCGAGCTGACGAAGAACGTGCAGGTCGCGGGCGGGCGCATCGATGTCCGCAAGTTCGCAACTCCCGGGGACATCGCGGCGCTTCCCGAGCGGCTCGTCTTCAACTGCACCGGCCTCGGCTCGCGCGAGCTGTTCGGCGACCGTGAATTGCATCCCGTGCGCGGCCAGGTCGCCGTCCTGATCCCGCAGCCGGAGGTGCGCTACGCCTTCGCCGGCCAGGCCGGCTACATGTTCCCGCGCGCGGACGGAATCCTGCTCGGGGGGACGTTCGAGCCGGACGAGTGGGAGGCGGCGCCGCAGGCGGGCGACATCGAGCGGATCCTTGCCTCGCACAAAGAGCTGTTCGCGGGCTTCCGCTGCACCGCTCGTCCTCCCGGCGAAAGCCGGGACCTCGGGGAGACCCGCCGAGACTTCCTGTCCTGAGGTCCCGGCTTTCGCCGGGATGACGGTCAGACCCGACCCGCCATCGCGGCTTCCAGCACCGACCGGGCAGCGGCGACACCGAACGGGAGCGGATTGCCGCCCGCGGAGGGATCCGCCTCCGCCATGACCGCGATCCGCTCCACGTCCGCCTCGGAAACCCCGAGCTCGCCAAGCGTATGAGGAATGCCGAGGCTCCGCCGAAGCTCGATTATCCAGGTGAGGAACCCTTGGAAGGAGGAGTCCTCCAGGCCGATATAGCCGGCGAGCCGGGTCAGGCGCTCCTCGATCGCCGGGCGGTTGAAGTCGAGCATGTAGGGCATCAGGACCGCATTGGTCAGGCCGTGATGGGTTTCGAGCAGCGCGCCGATCGGATGCGACAGGGCGTGCATCCCCCCCAGTCCCTTCTGGAAGGCGGTCGCGCCCATCGACGCGGCGGCGAGCATGTGGCCGCGGGCCTCGATGTCGCTTCCGTCCTCCACCGCCCGCGGCAGCCACTCGCGGATCTGCTTCATGCCTTCGGCCGCTATGCCGTCCGCCATCGGGTGGAAGCCGGGCGCGCAATAGGCCTCCAGGCAATGCGACAGCGCATCCATGCCGGTGGCCGCGGTGACGTGCGCGGGGAGGCCGAGGGTGAGCTCGGGATCGAGGATCACGATGCCGGGGAGCATTCCGGGGTGGAAGATGATCTTCTTCACCCCTGCGTCCCGATCCAGGATGACCCCGGCCCGGCCGACCTCGGAGCCGGTCCCGGCCGTCGTCGGCACCGCGACGACGGGGGCGATTCCGGCCGGGTCGGCTCGCGACCACCAGTCCGCCTGGTCCTCGAAATCCCAGAGCGGTCGGGACTGGCCCGACATGAAGGCGATCACCTTGCCGGCGTCGAGAGCGCTGCCGCCGCCGAAGGCGACGATCCCGTCGTGCCCGCCCTGCCGATAGGCGGCGAGGCCGGCTTCCACGTCGGCGCCTGCCGGATTGGACTGGACGGCGGAGAAGAGCCCGGCTCCCGAGGCGGCGACGGCCGCTTCGACCATCTGCAATCGCGCCAGCGCGGGATCGGTGACGAGCAGCGGCCGCGCGATGCCGAGCGCCCGGCAGGCGTCGCCGAGCTCCGAGATCCGGCCGGCGCCGAAGCGAATCGCGGTCGGGTAATTCCAGTTGGCATGGGGCAGGACCATCAGGCGCTCCGCAGGTGCAGCGATTTGGGGCGTGTGACCGAATCGAAGCCGTAGCGGCCGAGCGAGGCGCCGCGGCCGCTGTCCTTGAACCCCGTCCAGGCGAGAAGCGGGTCGAGATAGTCGCAGCGGTTGGCGAAGACCGTGCCGGCCTCGACCTGCGCGGCCAGCCGTTCGGCGGCGTCGAGATCGCCCGTCCAGATGGAAGCCGTCAGCCCGTAGGCGCTGTCGTTCATCAGCCGCACCGCCTCCTCGTCGCCGGCCACCTGCATGATCCCGGCGACCGGCCCGAACGTCTCCTCGCGCATCACCGCCATCGAATGATCGACCCAGGTCAGCACCTGCGGCATCAGATAGGGCCCGGTCCCGCTATCGGCGGGGAAGGCCTGCGGGTGGAGGTGCGCGGACGCGCCCGCCTCGACCGCCTGCCGGACCTGCTCGCGGACCAAGGCCGCGCCCTTTTCACTGGCCATCGGACCGAGGCTGGTCTCGGGGTCGAGCGGATCGCCCAGCCGGTATCTCGACGCGGCCTCGACGAAGCCGTCGAGGAATGGCTGCCAGACGGCCTCGTGCACGTAGATGCGCTCGATGCCGCAGCAGGACTGGCCGCTGTTGTAAAAGCTGCCGTCGACGAGGCTCTCGACCGCCGCCGTCACGTCGGCGTCGTCGCGCACGTAGGCGGGGTCCTTGCCGCCGAGCTCGAGCGTCAGGGTGGTGAACGACCCCGCCGCGGCGCGCTCGACCGCCCTCCCCGCTTCGACGGAGCCGGTGAAGGTGGCGTGGTCGACGGCGCCGGAGCGGAGCAGCCGCGCCGTCTGCTCATGGCTGAGGAAGAGGTTGGCGAAGAGACCTTCGGGCAGGCCGGCCGTCCGAAACGCTTCGGCGAAGCGCTCTCCGGCCAGCGGAGTCTGGGCGGCGTGCTTGAGGAGAACGGCGTTGCCGGCGAGCAGCGCCGGGACGATCGTGTTGGCGGCGGTGAGGAACGGATAGTTCCAGGGCGCGACGACCAGAACGACCCCGGCCGGCGCCCGATACACCGATCGGCCGGTTGCGGGAGCGGAGGGCGCCAGAGCGGCCGGCGCCAGATCGACCATCGCCAGCACCCGCTCGGACAGCGAGCGCAGCTCGCCGCCATAGCGGACCGGACGGCCCATCTGCCAGGCGAGCTCCGGCACGATCTCGGAATCCAGCGCCACCATCGCCGCGAGGAAGCGGAGGATCGTGGAGCATCGCTCATCGAGCGGAACGAGCGCCCAGTCGCGCTGCGCCCGGCGGGCCTCGTCCACCGCGCGCTCGATCTCCGGGCCCGTCGCGAGCGGCCGCCGCGCATATTCGCGACCGTCGACAGGGGAGATGCAGATGAGGTCGTCCATTCAGATGATCTCGAAATAGCGGGCGAGCTGCCAGTCGGTCACCGCCTTGCGGGCCTCGCGCTCCTCCCATTCGCGGGTTGCGGCATAATGGTCGACGAAGGCGTCGCCGAACAGCTCGCGCGCCGCCGCCGAGCCGCGAAGGCGCTGGGCGGAGTCCCACAGGGTCCTCGGCAGAGCCCGGTCCGGCGACGGCTCCTGCTCATAGGCATTGCCTTTCACCGGCGCATCCGGCTCCGCTTTGTTGGCGATGCCCCACAGGCCCGATCCGATCGCGGCGGCAAGGGCGACGTAGGGATTGATGTCGGCCGCGGCGATCCGATACTCGACCCGCTGGGTCTTGTCCGAGCCTCCGATCACGCGCAGAGCGCAGGTGCGGTTCTCATAGCCCCAGAGCGAAGCGGTCGGCGCCCAGAAACCGGGGATCAGCCTGGTATAGGCGTTGACCGTTGGAGCCACCATCGCAAGCAGCTCCGGCATCAGCGCCTGCTGGCCGCCGACGAACCAGCGCATCTCCTTCGACATGGAGAGTTCCTCCTCCTCGGCGTAGAAACGCGAATTGCCGCTCTCCGAATCGACCAGCGACATGTGGAGATGGCCGGAGGAGCCGGGCCATTGGTTTGACCATTTCGCCATGAATGTCGCCATCCAGCCGCGGCGCTGGCAGAGGATCTTGACGATCGTCTTGAACAAGGCGGCCTTGTCCGCCGCCTCGAGCGCGTCGTCGACTCGGATAGCGCCTTCGATGACTCCCGGCCCGGTCTCGGTGTGAAGGCCTTCGAGCTCGATCCGCATGGAGTCGCAGGTCGACCAGAGCTCGTCGTAGAAATCGGAGTGAACCCCCGAACGCAGCATCGAATAGCCGAAATGGCCCGGCGTGATCGGCTTCAGCCCGCGATAGCCCTTGTCGCGCACCGAATGCGGGTTCTCCTCGAAGACGAAGAATTCGAATTCCGCCGCGGCCTTGACCTTGCAGCCGAGCGATTCGGCGCGGTCGAGCACTCGGCGGAGCAGTCCGCGCGGGCAGATCGCCTCCGCGGCGCCGCTGAACTCGCCGAGGACGAGGGGCATCCCGCCTTCGAACGGCATCGCCCGCTCCGTTTCGGGGAGCAGCCGCACCTCGGCGTCGGGATAAGCGGTGTGCCAGCCCGTGAAGCTCGCATTGTCGTAGAGCTGGTCGCTGGAATCCCAGCCCAGCACCACGTCGCAAAAGCCGAAGCCCCTGGCGAGCGCCGAGGCCAGCTTGTCCGGCGCCATATATTTGCCGCGGAAGATCCCGTCGACGTCGAACACGCCCACCTTGGCGCAGGCGGGGGTGCGCTGCCGGACTCGCTCGACCAGGTCGTCCTTCGCCATGCTTCGCGCCTCATCCGTTTCGCCGCCGAGCCATCGGTAACGCCTGAGACGGCGGGGCGGAAGCACGCCGGTGCCGATTGAATCGTCATCCCGGCGAAAGCCGGGACCTCAGGACGAGAAGCCCGGCGGGTCTCCCCGAGGTCCCGGCTTTCGCCGGGATGACGGGTGGGGACAGCTCGGCCGTTCCCCGCCGCTTGATTCCGGCCCGCTCCGCGCCATCTACTCCGCAAGAGAGCAATCCACGGGCCAGGACCTAGATGAACGACAGTCTAACCCCCAAGGCGGTGGTCGCCGCCCTCGACGAACATATCGTCGGCCAGACGGAAGCGAAGCGTGCGGTCGCGGTGGCGCTGAGGAATCGCTGGCGCCGGCAGCGGCTCGAAGACGGGCTTCGCGAAGAAGTCACTCCGAAGAACATATTGATGATCGGGCCGACCGGCTGCGGCAAGACCGAGATCAGCCGCCGGCTGGCGAAGCTCGCCGACGCGCCCTTCGTCAAGGTCGAGGCGACCAAGTTCACAGAGGTCGGCTATGTCGGCCGCGACGTCGAGCAGATCGCCCGCGACCTCGTCGAGGAAGCGGTCCGGCTCGAGAAGGAGCGGCGGCGGCTCGCGGTCAAGGACGCCGCCGAGGCCGCGGCGCTGGAAAGGCTGATCGAGGCTCTGACCGGCAAGGGCGCCAGCGAGGCGACTCGCGAAAGCTTCCGGCAGCGCTTCAGGGAGGGCCATCTGGACTCCTCCGAAGTCGAGCTGGAGCTGTCGGAAGCGCCCAACGCGCCGTTCGAGATCCCGGGCATGGGCGGCCAGGTCGGAATGATCAACCTCTCCGAGATGATGTCCAAGGCGCTGGGCAACGCGCCCAAGAAGCGCCGCCGGCTCAAGGTCGGCGAGGCCTGGAACCGGCTCGTCGAGGAGGAGGCGGACAAGAGGCTCGACCCCGACGACGTCAGCCGGGTCGCTCTCGCCGACGCGGAGGCCAACGGGATCGTCTTCCTCGACGAGATCGACAAGATCGCGGTCTCCGACGTCCGCGGCGGCTCGGTCTCGCGCGAGGGCGTGCAGCGCGATCTGCTGCCGCTGATCGAGGGTACCACCGTCGCGACCAAATACGGTCCTATGAAGACCGACCATATCCTCTTCATCGCCTCTGGCGCGTTCCACGTCGCCAAGCCTTCGGACCTGCTGCCCGAGCTTCAGGGCCGGCTTCCGATCCGGGTCGAGCTGAAGGCCCTGACCGAGGAGGATTTCGTCCGAATCCTCTCCGACACTCGGGCAAGCCTGACCGAGCAATATATCGCCCTGATCGCGACCGAAGGAGTCGCGGTCGAGTTCACCGAGGACGGAATCCGCGCCATCGCCCGGATCGCCGCCGAAGTGAACGGCCAGGTCGAGAATATCGGCGCCCGCCGGCTCTCGACCGTGCTCGAGAAGCTGCTCGAGGACGTCAGTTTCGAGGCGGAGGAGCGGCGAGGCGAACGGGTCGTGGTCGACTCCGCCTATGTAGATGCCCAGCTCGCCGACATCGCTCGGGACACGGATCTCAGCAAATACGTGCTGTAGACTCCCCTCCCTGGAAGGGAGGGGCCGGGGGTGGGTAGGCGAGCGCAGCGAGACTTCCTGCTGACTTCCGAGTTTCGGCCGCCTTCGGCGGACCCACCCCTAACCCCTCCCTTGCAGGGAGGGGAAATGACGTCAGGCGCCCGAGAACGGGCAGCCCGACGGCGGGGCCTTCCCGCGATCCTCCTCGATCTCGCCCTCGACGATATTGCCCCCGGGGACCAGCCGCGCCCGGCCGTCGTCGTCGCGGGCCAGCCCGGCCTTGTAGACTTCCGGATCCTCCTTGGGCACCGGCAGCTCCCAATCGTCGTCCATTTCGTCTCTCCTCTTCACCCCAACGCCGCAGAGCGCCGGACGGTTCTGTTGGTACGGTCAATCGAACGGAAATGGCGGTCATCCGGGATCGTTGTCTTAGGTTAATGAAACTGGCGGCAGCCTCGCCCGTTCTCTGGCTACGATTTCACGGGGAAAGGAACCCAAGTCATGCGTAAATTCACCCTCGCCATCTGCGCCGCCGCCATGGCGGCCCCGGTCATGCCGGTCCTCCCGACCACGGCGGCCTACGCCAACCACAACGGCTATTATCACGGCAAGACCTGGCGCGATTCGCGCGGCCGAGTCCGCTGCCGCCGCGCCAACGGCACGGTCGGGATCATCGTCGGCGGCGCCGCCGGCGCCCTCGTCGGCCGGGCGATCGACGGCGGCCGCAACCGCACGACCGGTACCGTCCTCGGCGCCGCCGCGGGTGCTCTGGCCGGACGCGAGGTGGCCCGCAGCAGGCGCCGCTGCCGCTAAGCTCCTGGAGGCTCGAATTCAGAGGCGGGGCGCTCCGAAAGGGGCGCCCCGTTTCGATTCTCCGCTGCGCAAGGCGGGATCGATGTCGTTTCGGACCCAACATGGATTTGCCTGGCCGGGAGAATCCTGCTTCAATGCGAGGGCCGGAAGCAGGGGGGATAGCCATGGCGCTCTTATCGACACTTTTCGGACGGCACGGCCCTGCCGTTCTCACCCTATGCGTCGCCGCCGCCGGGCTGGCCGGCTGCAAGCAAGGCGCCCCGACCGGCAACAAGACGGGTGCCGAGCCCGCCGCGGCCGCCGCGGCCGCCAATCCCTGCGGCAATTATGCGCCCGTTCTGAAGGCGGCGATTCCCGAGCAGACCGGTCAGGACCAGGTTCAGAACGACTGCGCCGCCTGGCAGGTCTTCTTCGCGCTCAACTGGAGAGCCGATCCGGCCCGCCCCGGCTACCCCGATGCCAACGCCAAGCCCGCCGACTTCGGCATGCCGGGCGACATGAGCCCGGTGGTCTGGGAAACCTATCTCGAGCCTTCGAAGGTCTTTGGCGGCGACGCGCCGCTTCAAGGTCTGTGGCAGGCGAAGCGCCCGGCGGTGAAATCGCTGGTCCGAACCTCGAAGTTCGGAGCGCTCGACCTCTCCTCGATCGTCCAGGCGGGCAGCGGCGACCATTGGCTTACCAACCAGCGCGGCGATGTCACCTATTACGAGGTCATGATGAACCGCGACGAATATGAGTTCATCACGACCCAGAATCTGACGACGGCGGCGGGCCAGCTCGCCTGCGCCGAGCAGCCCGGCCAGAATCTTCTGGGGACCTTGCGCGGGGGCTTCAACATGCCGTCCGGCCCGCAGGACGGCTGGGACGACACGGACTGCACCGGCAAGCTGCACCGTTACACCGACGGCGTCGGAGCGATGGAGATCAAGGCGGCCTGGACTCCGCTCCCCGCCGACCGTTCGCTCGACTATCGCTACAAGACGGCGACGGCGCTGATCCTGGACCCCGTCACCAAGACCTCGCGGAAGGTGACGGTCGGCCTGGTCGGCCTCCACATCGCCCGCAAGCGCTTCCCGCGCCTGCCCTGGATCTGGGCGACGTTCGAGCATATCGACAACAGCCCCGATCAAGCGGGGCAAGGCGGCTTCTCACCTCCGGCGCTACCCGCCAACCCCAACCAGCGGCCGTCGCCGGGCTACACCTTCTTCAATCCGAAATGCACGCCGCAAATCGACCCGACCTACGGGTGCCGGCAGAATTTCCCGCCTCGGCCCTGCGGCAAGGGCGGAATTTGCATGCCCTACAACAAGCCGATGCAGATCACCCGGGTCACCCCGGTCGACGCGGCCGCGAACAGCGCCACGGCTTACGCCTGGAGCCTGCTGCCGGCCAAATCGGTGTTCAACTATTACCGGCTGATCGGAGTCCAATGGCCGACCGGGCGCCTGGCGGTTCCCAAGCCCGGCCAGCGGCTGCCGCTGCCGATGGGCGACCCGATGCCGAAGGGCAAGGCGGGCGGGGTCAGCCAGATCCTGGCCAACACGACGCTCGAATCGTTCCAGCAGACCACCCATGCCTGCATGGACTGCCACGCCAATTTCGCCTCTATCGCCTCGCAGCCCTCGGCCGCGCTCCGCAGCGGCGCCACCGGTCAGCTGCGGCGCGCTCCGGCGACGGTCCCGACCGCAGGGCAGGCGCCCTATGCGGCGGACTATTCCTTCATCTTCGCGACCGAGACGAAGCGGTAGTCCGGGCCCAGGCGTCGGGATCCGGTACGTCGCGGCGGTTGGGGCTGCTGCAATCGATATTCCCGTCCGGAGCCGAAGACGCTATTCGGCGGCCTCCCGTCGACGGAGGACCTGAATCGCACTCTTCAGCCGCCCTGGCGCCGCGGTCGCGGCATTGCTCCTGGTGACGGCGGCCGGCGAAGCCCGGCGCCCCGGCGCGCGCGAGGCGGGGGTCGAGATCGGCATTCTCGCCCCCGGCCCGCTCAACGCCATCACCGATGTGGCCGGGGTCGCCGTCGGCCACCGCACGATCGTCGAGGGAAGCAACGTCCGCACCGGGGTGACCGCGATCCTTCCGCACGCCGCCAACCTCTACCAGGACAAGGTGCCTGCCGGCTTTGCCGTCGCCAACGGCTACGGCAAGTTCATGGGCGCCACCCAGATCGACGAGCTGGGTGAGATCGAGGCGCCGATCCTGCTCACCAACACCCTCTCCGTCCCGGAAGCGGCGGCAGCCGGTATCGAATGGACTCTTCGCCAGCCGGGCAATGAGAAGGTCCGGTCGGTCAACGCGGTGGTCGGCGAGACCAATGACGGAGCGCTCAACGACATTCGCGCCCGCCGGGTCACGAAGGAGGACGGGCTTGCGGCCATCGCCGCCGCCCGGACAGGACCGGTGGCGGAAGGATCGGTCGGCGCAGGCACCGGAACGGTCGCCTTCGGCTGGAAGGGCGGCATCGGCACCAGCTCGCGTCGGCTTCCGGCGAAGCTCGGCGGCTGGACGGTGGGAGTCCTCGTCCAGAGCAATTATGGCGGAGTGCTGAGCGTCGGCGGGGTACCGGTCGGGCAGGCGCTGGGCCGTTATTTCCTCAAGGACGAGCTCTCGTCCGGCGCCGGCGACGGCTCAGTAATCGTGGTCATCGCCACCGACGCCCCCTTGTCGGACCGAAACCTGGAACGCCTCGCCCGCCGCGCCTTCCTCGGAATCGCCCGGACCGGCTCGCCGATCACCAACGGCTCGGGCGATTACGCCGTCGCTTTCTCCACCCATCAGGGCGTGCGGCGGACGGCGGCAGGAAGGGGCGGCGTCGCGCAGCTGGACGAGCTGTCCAACGAGCGCGTGTCGCCGCTCTTCCAGGCCGTCGTGGAGGCGACCGAGGAAGCCGTTCTGAACTCGCTGTTCAAGGCCGAGACGATGCAGGCGAACGGCGCCCGGATCGAAGCGCTACCCGTGGCGCGGGTCATGGAGCTCTACCGGTCGAACGGCCGGGCCCGCTGACCGAGGGCCAGTCGTCGCCTTTGATCGAGTCCGGTTCGGCGTTCACGAGCGCGGCTTCTGCGTCCAGAGCCGCCCGAAGGGCCGTCAGCCCGACCAGATGGCTCGAAGACGCTTGTACTCGGCCGTGCGTTCCTTGAGCCCGGCCATCGCCTTGCCGTTCACGGCTTCGCAGATCTTGGCGAACTGGTCGTTGTCGCATTCGTCATTGAGGGCGCAGGCGGCCCAGTAATCCGCCGCCACCTTGGCGCCGATAGCCGGCTTCAATATCTGCTCGGGGTCCGCCACCAGGTCGATTCCGCTGCGCTTCGATGCCTTCGCGTAATTGTCGCGACCGGTCAGCTGGATCGGCCCCATGCCGCGATACCGGTAGCCGTCGCCGCTGGCTTCGTTGCCGTTGCCGTTTCGGTCCGCATAGACCCGGTTGCCGATCGCCTTCGGCCCCCGCGCGATCAGGGCCGCCGCGTCGGCCGTCCCCTTGACCTTCGAAAACATCGAGTCGAGCCTTTCCGGAGTCTTGTAGTTGAGATTTTCCTCGAAGCGGGTGAATTCCGCCGATTCATGGCTGAGCTGGGCGAGAAAGTGGGCGACTCGTCTCGGCGTATTCACTCCGACGCGCCCGGCCTCCTTGTCCAGGGCGTCGGCCCATTCGTCCGGTTGCTTGCACTTCGGAAAAGCCCGGCGGAAATCTGCTCTCGAAATATTGGCCATCGATTCGTCCTTTCGCTCCTCGCCGCCTGACGCGGCCGACTGGCGCCTCCCCGCGGCCACCCGATCGCCGTGTCGCGGCGAAGGGATCAGACGTACAGCCAGATGCACGCCGACCGCTCGAACGTTCGCTAAAAACAAGCCCCACCCGCGCGGGACCGAGTCCCGACGTGATAGTATTCCTTACTTGAGCATTACTGTCCAGACCGCTGCGCCTGGCCCTATAATTCAGCGTACGGATTGGCGGCCCGCCTCGTACGAGGCCGGGGCGGCGGGTTTCGACTAGACGTCCAGATTCGCCACGTTCAGCGCATTCTCCTGGATGAACTCGCGCCTCGGCTCGACCACGTCGCCCATCAGCCGGGTGAAGATCTCGTCGGCGACGTCGGCCTGCGCGACCTCGACCCGGAGCAGGGAGCGGTTGTCGGGATCGAGCGTGGTCTCCCAGAGCTGGTCGGCGTTCATCTCGCCGAGGCCCTTGTAGCGCTGGATGGCGAGGCCCTTGCGGCCTGCGGCGAGGATCGCGTCCAGCAATTCGGTCGGCCGTCGGACGAGGATTCCGCGGGCGTCGGGCGCCCGGCCGGAATCGGGGACGCCGTCGACCTTGACGTGCGGATCGTCGCTGTCGGGATTGGCTTCCTCATCCCCCTCGCCGGAGGCGGCGGCGGTCTTCATCGAGACGAGGCGCGAGGCGCTGGCGTAGGTCGCGGACTGCTCGGCGGTGAGCCCGTGAAGCTTGCGCGCCTCGGCCGAGGCGACGAACTTGTGGTCGACGACATGGTGGTCGGTGACTCCGCGCCACAGCCGGCGCAGGACATAGTCGCCGTCCGCCCCGATCTCGCCGGTCCAGGTCGAATCCTCGTCGCTGGCCTGGAGGAAGGCGGCGGCCCGGGCGATGGCTTCGGCGCGTTGCGCGGGCGGCAAGGCGGGGTCGAGCGCGCCATTCAGGGCCAGGGCCTCGATCAGGCCGGGATCGTAGCGGCGGGGCACATAGGCCATCAGGCTTCGGACCCGGCGGGCG
Organism: Allosphingosinicella sp.; assembly: GCA_036386555.1. Lineage (GTDB taxonomy): Bacteria > Pseudomonadota > Alphaproteobacteria > Sphingomonadales > Sphingomonadaceae > Allosphingosinicella. Next base: position 22,582 of record DASVVM010000016.1, on the reverse strand, counting down.
TGGTCGGCGAGATCCTTGAGGTCGGCGCCGGTGCGGGGGCCCTCGGCCGTCTCGAGCCGCATCAGGCCGATGCCCGCTTCAACGAGATAATCGTCGAGCTTGGCATTGTCCTTCAGATAGACTTCGGAGCGGCCCTTGGCGACCTTGTAGAGCGGCGGCTGGGCGATGAAGAGGTGCCCGCGCTCGATGATCTCGGGCATCTGCCGGTAGAAGAAGGTCAGCAGCAGGGTTCGGATATGGGCGCCGTCGACGTCGGCGTCGGTCATGATCACGATCTTGTGGTAGCGAAGCTTGTCGATGTTGAAATCGTCGCGGCCGATCCCGGTGCCCATCGCCTGGATCAGGGTGCCGACCTCCTTGGACGAAAGCATCCGGTCGAAGCGGGCGCGCTCGACGTTGAGGATCTTGCCCTTCAAGGGAAGGATCGCCTGAACCTCGCGGTTGCGGCCCTGCTTGGCCGAGCCGCCGGCGCTGTCGCCCTCGACCAGGAAGAGCTCGCACTTGGCCGGATCGCGCTCCTGGCAGTCGGCGAGCTTGCCGGGCAGCGAGGCGACCCCGAGCACCGACTTGCGGCTCGCCTCGCGGGCCTTGCGGGCGGCCTCGCGGGCGGCGGCGGCGTCGATGATCTTCTGGATGATCGTCCGCGCGTGCTGCGGATTCTCCTCGAGCCATTCGGCCATCTTGTCGGCCATCAGGCTCTCGAGCGGCTGGCGGACCTCCGAGGAGACCAGCTTGTCCTTGGTCTGGGAGCCGAACTTCGGGTCGGGCAGCTTCACGGAGACGATCGCGGTCAGCCCCTCGCGCATGTCCTCGCCGGTGAGATTCACCTTCTCGCGCTTCAGGGCGCCGGACTTTTCGGCATAATTGTTGAGAGTCCGGGTCAGCGCCGCCCGGAACGCGGCGAGGTGGGTGCCGCCGTCGCGCTGGGGGATGTTGTTGGTGAAGCAGAGGGTCTGCTCGTAATAGCTGTCGTTCCACTCGAGCGCGACCTCGATCCCGACATCGTCGCGCTGGCCGGTGACCGAGATCGGATCGGGGATGAGCGCCGCCTTGGTGCGGTCGAGATAGCGGACGAAGGCCGAGATGCCGCCCTCGTAATAAAGCTCGACCGACTTCTCCTCCTCGTGGCGGGCGTCGGTGAGGACGAGCCGGACTCCTGAATTGAGGAAGGCGAGCTCGCGGAACCTATGCTCGAGCTTCTCGAAGTCGAACTCGACGATCTTGAACGTCTCGGGCGAGGGCAGGAAGGTGACCCTTGTGCCCTTGCGGTCGCCGGCCGGCCCGACTTTCCTGAGCGGGGCTTCGGCGTCGCCGTGGCGGAAGCGCATGTAATGTTCCTCGCCGTCGCGCCAGATGGTGAGGTCGAGCCACTCGGACAATGCGTTGACGACCGAAACGCCGACTCCGTGGAGGCCGCCCGACACCTTGTAGGCATTGTCGTCGGACGTGTTCTCGAACTTGCCGCCGGCATGGAGCTGGGTCATGATGACCTCGGCCGCCGAGACGCCCTCCTCCGCATGGATTCCGGTCGGAATCCCGCGGCCATTGTCCTCGACCGAGACCGAGCCGTCCGGATTGAGGACGATCCGGATGAGGTCGCAATGGCCGGCCAAAGCCTCGTCGATCGCATTGTCGGAGACCTCGAACACCATGTGGTGGAGGCCCGATCCGTCGTCGGTGTCGCCGATATACATTCCGGGCCGCTTGCGGACCGCGTCGAGGCCCTTCAGCACCTTGATGGAATCGGCGCCGTAGGCGTTTTCGCTGGGGGGGGTTGCCATCGTTCAGATATAGCGCTGGAAGGGCCGAAACCCAAGGATTTTGGCGGGTTTCGACGAGGTTTTTTCGCAGGTGCAGCATCGCCGTGCCGTGTCTAAAGCCAGGTAAGTGACGAGGGACGACGGCGACGCGACTCCTCCCCTCCCTGGAAGGGACGGGGTGGGGGTGGGTCCGCCGAAGGCGGCCGAAACTCAGACTCCGGGAAAGTCTCGCTGCGCTCGCCTACCCACCCCTGGCCCCTCCCTTCCAGGGAGGGGAATCAGATATGACGGATTGTGCCTTCGACGACCTCGAAGCGGCTCGCGGCCGGGCCGACCTCGCCGAACAGCCCCGCCTCCGTCCCCGTCATCCACACCTGCCCTCCTCCGGCCTCCAGCCGTTCGAACAGGGCCGCGCGGCGGCGCGGGTCGAGGTGGGCGGCGACTTCGTCGAGGAGGAGGACGGGGCGCCGGCCCGAGCGCTCGGCGACGAGATCGGCGTGGGCGAGGACGATCGAGAGAAGCAGCGCCTTCTGCTCGCCGGTCGAGCACAGGCCCGCCGGCTGGCGCTTTTCCAGGTGGGTGACGGCGAGGTCGGTTCGGTGCGGTCCGGCGAGGGTCCGGCCGGCAGCCGAGTCGCGGGCCCGGCCTCGGGCGAGCTCGAGCGACAGATCCTCGCCGCCGCCTTCAAGGGCGAGGCCGGCGCGTGCGAACGGGCCGGCGGGAGCGCTGGCCAGCCTTCCGGAAAGCAGCGAGACGGTAGCGGCCCGGGCGGAAGCGAGAGCCGCGCCATGCTCGGCCATCCGCGCTTCGAGGGCCGAGAGCCAGGCTTCGTCGCGAGGCCCCTGCTCCGCCAGCAGCTTGTTGCGGGCCCGCATCGCCGCTTCGTAGCGGGCGGCGTGGACGGCGTGGCCGGGATCGAGGGCGAGCACCAGCCGGTCGAGGAAGCGGCGCCGCCCGCCGGCCCCTTCCTGGAACAGACGGTCCATGGCCGGGGTCAGCCAGAGCACCGACAGCCATTCGGAGAGCGAGGTCGCGGAAGCGGCGGCCCCGTTGATCCTGACCTGCCGCCGCTCCGGTACGGAGGGTGATGTGCCGGTTCCGATCTCCGCCTGGTGCAGCCGGGCCGCGACGGCGAAGCCGCCGCCGCCGCCGGTTCGGGCCATCTCCGGAAGGGCGGCTCCGCGCAGACCGCGGCCGGGCGAGAGCAGCGACACCGCTTCCAGAACGTTGGTCTTGCCGGCGCCATTCTCTCCGGTGAGGAGAACGAGGCCGGGACCCGGCGCGAGCAGTGCGTCGGGGTGGTTGCGGAAGTCGGTGAGGACGAGACGGGCGAGGGCCATGGCGCTGCTCTAGCGGAAGACCGGCAACGGCACAGCCGTCATCCCGGCGAAGGGATCAGATGCCCTTCAGCCCCGCCTCGGCCAGCCGCTTCTGCGCCCGGCGATAGCGGATCGGCTCGGCGATGCGCAGGCGCGCCCGCGCCGCCTCGAGGGGCTCGGCCATCAGCGCCTGATAATCCTCCCCATGGAGCCAGGCGGCGCGCCTGCCGTGGCGCCAGCCTTCCCAGACCGCCCGGGCGAAGGCGGTGTTGCCGGTGATGCGCAGGCTCTTGAGCGCCGCACCCGCGCCGATGAAGGCCCAGCCGAGCCCGCCGGTCTGCGCAAAAGACAAAGCGACCAGGCAGGCCTCGCCGAGCGGCTCGTCCGCCTCGTAGCCGGTGAGCACGTGCCAGATGTCGTGGACGTCGCGCTCGCGCCGGCCGAACCAGGCGTAGGGATGCTCGACATTGGCCGGGATCTCGGTCTCGGCGACGCTCAGCTCGGCGAGGCCGTTGGCCGAATAGCCGGTGCGGTCGAGGAAGGCGCGATAGGCGGCTCCGACGCTCCCTTCGGGGAAGGATTCGATCCAGCTTCGGTCGCAGAAGCGGGGCGCGAGCTCGACCCGCTGGTAAGCGAGCCGCCCGCCTTCGGCGCTGGCGATCAGCCGGCGGTAGTTACGGTGCGAGGTGTCGCCGTCCAGGGCCCGCATGATCCTGAAGACCTGGACCGTGTCGTCGCCATTGGCGAGCAGGCGGCGAAGCGCCCGGAAGGCCGTGCCCCATTCGCGCTTCATCGGCGCGGCCGGATCGAAGGACTGGCTCGCCATCGGCGACTCCGCTGCTGACACAAGTGTCAGTGTTTGCACAGGGCGGCCGCGCGTTCAACTCAGGAAGGCGTTGCGGCGATATCCTCGCCCGACCGGCGAGCCAGGCCTCTCGTCATCCTGCGCCCCACCTCGGTGCCGATGAGCGAGGCGACTCCGGCGAACGTCATCCAGGTAAGCGCCCTGTCGGACTTGCCGATGACCATCGCCCAGACGATCGCCACCGCGAACAGGGCCGCAGCCACTATGACGATCCATTTGAGCCAGAAATCGGCGGGACGGATCGATTTGAAAAGCTGGTTGGATGCAATGCTTGCAATCAACGCCCCGGTCAGGCCCTGGGCGAAGCCCACGGCGACGGCGCCGAGATTGACGGCCTTTATGTCCGCCCATCTGCCGAGATAGTAGATGACGAAATTGGCAAGGACGAGACAGACCACGGTCACGACGAATGCCGCCGCATAGACCCAGGTCGCGGGCTTTTCCCGATCCACGGTCACACCCGCATCGGCATCAGCACGTAGAGCGCCGCCGCCTTGTCGTTTTCCCTCAACAGGGTGGGCGCGGCTGCGTCGGCGAGGTGGACCTCGACGACGTCGCCCTCGATCTGGCCCAATATGTCGAGCAGGTAGCGGGCGTTGAAGCCGATCTCCAGGCCGTCCGCATTATAGTCGCCCGGCACTTCCTCGGCCGCGGTGCCGTTCTCCGGGCTGGTGACGGAAAGGGTGACGCGGTCGCGGTCGAGCGCCATCTTGACCGCGCGGGTCTTCTCGCTGGCGATGGTGGCGACCCGGTCGACGCCCTCCTCGAAGCTTCGAGGGTCGATCCGGAGCAGCTTGTCGTTCGCGGTCGGGATGACCCGGCTGTAATCGGGGAAGGTGCCGTCGATCAGCTTGGAGGTGAGGATCGCGCTCCCCAGGCCGAAGCGGACCTTGGTCTCCGAGAGCGAGATCTGGACCGTGCCCTCGAGCTCGTCGAGAAGCTTGCGCAGCTCGGCGACGCACTTCCTCGGGATGATCACGTCGGGCATGCCTTCGGCGCCCGCGGGCCGTGGAACGGTGACCCGGGCGAGACGGTGCCCGTCGGTGGCGGCCGCCTTCAGCACCGGCTGGGCCTCGTCGGAAACGTGGAGGAATATCCCGTTCAGATAATAGCGCGTCTCTTCGGTGGAGATAGCGAAGCGGGTCTTGTCGATAATCTGGCGAAGGGTCGCGGCGGGCAGCTCGAAACGGGTCGGAAGGTCGCCCTCGGCGATGACCGGGAAGTCGTCGCGCGGAAGGGTCGAGAGGTTGAATCGGGCGCGCCCGGCATTGACCTGCATCTTCCCTTCGGCCGCATTCAGCTCGACCTGGCTGCCTTCGGGGAGCTTGCGGGCGATGTCGAACAATGTGTGGGCGGAGACGGTGGTGGCGCCCGGCTGGGTGACGTTGGCCTCGACCGTCTCGACGATCTGGAGGTCGAGGTCGGTCGCCATCAGCCTGAGGCCGCCGCCTTCGGTCGCCTCGATGAGGACGTTGGAGAGGATGGGAATGGTGTTCCTCCGCTCCACCACGGACTGGACGTGGCCGAGGCTCTTGAGGAGCGTAGCCCGTTCGATCGTCGCCTTCATGAAAAACCCCCGAAAGTCGTGCTTTGATGGAGTATTAGAGCGGGCCGCCGCCCCCCGCTAGCGGATTGTCACAGGGCGCGAAAAAAGGGTCGGGGCGTCGCCGCCCCGGCCCTTTTTAAATCCTCCCCTGCTTTTGCAGGGGAGGGGGACCGTCCGAAGGACGGTGGAGGGGCTTTCCTGACTCTGAAGAACCCCTCCACCATGCTGCGCATGGTCCCCCTCCCCCGGAAATCCGGGGGAGGACTAGAGCAGTCAGAAGCGCAGGCCGAAGCCGACCACGCCTTGATGCTTGTCGTAATCGTCCGCGGCCTCATAGTTCGAAAAGCGATATTCCGCCTTGATGAAGGTGCGGGATCCGACCGCGATCTCGGTGCCCGCGCCGAGCCGAAGGCCGTCGGCTTCCGGATGGAAGTGAAACTCCGTCGTCGACCCCGCGGGCGTGAACCGGTTCGAATGGCGGAAATTGGTGTATCCCGCCTTGCCGTAGAGCAGCACGTTATCGCTGATCATGCCGCCGATGCGGATGCCGGCATAAAGATCGCGACCGGCCTTCGAGCAAATGGGCGTGCCGGCGAATATTGTGCAGTCCCTGGCGGTGCTGTCGCTCGCCTCGGCCTCGAGTCCGAACCGGAAGCGGCCCGCGGCGATGTCGTAACCGGCGCCGATACCGTAGAGAAAGCCGTCGCCGTTGCGGACGCTGTCGAAGCCGGCGTCCTCGTAGCCGGCGATGGCCTCGACGCGGAAGCCGGCCGCCGCCTTGTCGGTGGCAGGCCCGGCATCCTGGGCGAAGGCGGGGGAAGCAACACAGGCGGTCGCGGCGGCCGCGGCAAGACAATATCTAAGCATCGGAAAATCCCCTCGGTAAATCCCCTGCCGGCATGGAGTTGAGGGAGCTGCGATGAACCGCAGATAAACATATTATGGCGCAAATCGGGCACCGTAGAACCACCGGATAGCGCGATGGTCGAGAAGCTTAGATTTCCTGTTTATTTCCCGAACGTTGAGAAAGAGTCGGCCAAGCTCGGGCGTCGATGAAAAGATCTCTCCAATATGAACTAAAAAAAGTGCGGCTGAGTACATCCGGCGGTCATGATCTTGGCATCCGCGCGCGGGACATTGCGTCACCCTGAACTTGTTTCAGGGTCCGGGCCTCCAACCCCCATGCGGCTCGACGCTGGATGCTGAAACAAGTTCAGCATGACGGCTGGGCCGGATTCCGGGGCTTTTCTGTTGCCAATGATGGCGCCCACGGGCAATTCTGGCGTCATGACAGCGCGTCTGATATTTTCCTTGTTTTTCATGGTTCTGGCAATGCCGGCCGAGGCGCAGCCGAGGCCTCTCGGGATTTTCGGAACCTGGGGCGCCTTCCGCGGCCCGGACCGTTGCTACGCCATCGCCGAACCCTATCAGACGCCGCGGCCGGGCGACGGCCGCGGTTTCGCGTCGGTCGGCTATTGGCCGGCCCGGGCGGCGGGCGGCCAGGCCTATTTCCGGCTGAGCCGGGTCAAGCGCGCGGGCTCGGCCGTCCTGCTCCGGATCGACGACCGCACCTTCCAGCTCCGCGGCGGCGGCGCCGACGCCTGGGCGGCGGACCCGGCCGCGGACGCGGAGCTGGTCTCGGCGATGCGCACCGGGATCGAGATGAGCGTCGAGACCCGCTCGGCCACGGGCGGCCTGGTCCGCGATTCCTACCGGCTTCGCGGCGCCGCGACGGCGATCGACGCCGCCGCCATCGCCTGCGCCCGGGGCGGCTGAGGTTTCGGGCTGAGCCATGGCGCGCTGGTTCATCGCCCGTCACGGGGAGACGGTCTTCAACGCCGCCCGGCGGATGCAGGGCGAGACCGTCCATACGCCGCTCACCCGCGCCGGCTTCCGCCACGCGGAGGAAATCGGCGAGGCTCTGCTCGGCGCGTTGGGGCCCGCGCCGAAGCTCACGCTCTGGGCCTCGCCCACCGGCCGGGCGCTTCAGACGCTCGCCATCGCCGCCGAGCACCTCCGCCTCGACTGGCACGACGCGAGGACCGACGAGCGCCTGTCCGAAATGGACATGGGCGAGTGGGGCGGGCGTTTCTACGCGGAGATTGCGAAGGTCCAGGGCGGCTTCGTCGACCGGAAGGCCGGGCTCTTCACCTGCCGGCCGCCGGGCGGCGAATGGTTCGACGACATCGCGCAGCGGCTGAGCGCCTGGATGGCCGATACCGCCGGGGAGGAGGGGGACCGGCTGATCGTGATGCACGGTATTTCCTCGCGCGTGCTTCGAGGCCTCCTCACCGGGGCGCCAGAACGTCCCGGCTGCGGAGCCCCGGTCGCCGCGGCGCTTCCGCAGGGCTCGGTCGTCTGCATCGAGGACGGGTCGGAGTCGGCAATCGGCCTCGGCAGCGGCGATTTAGGCGCTTCGGGAACCGGGGCTGGCACCTACTAGCTGCCTCCCCGCCGGCGAAGCCGGTGGGGAGGGGGACCACCGAAGGTGGTGGAGGGGTGACCTGACCAGGCCTTTCAAGATCACCCCTCCACCAGGCTTCGCCTGGTCCCCCTCCCCATCCTTGCGGATGGGGAGGCAAGGAGGTGGAAATTCCACCCCATTCTCCCTACATAGGCGGCCTCATGACAGCGCCGATGCCCATCCCCGGTCATATAGACGCGGTGCCCGTGCCGCGCCCCGCCTTCGCGGGCGAGGATAAGCGCGTCGACCTGGTCGGGCTTTCGCGCGACCGGATCCGCGAGGCGCTCGAGCAGGCCGGGCTGGAGCCGCGCCAGGCCAAGCTCCGGGCCAAGCAGATCTGGCACCAGATCTACAATCGCGGCGCCACTTCGTTCGACGCGATGAGCGACATCGCCAAGCCGCAGCGCGCCTGGTTCGCCGAGCGATTCGTCGTCGGGCGGCCGCAGGTCGTCGTCGAGCAGGTCTCGACCGACGGCACCCGCAAATGGCTTTTGAAGACTCCCGACGGCCACGATTTCGAGATGGTCTTCATCCCCGACGCGGACCGCGGAACGCTTTGCGTCTCGAGCCAGGTCGGCTGCACGCTCAATTGCGCCTTCTGCTTCACCGGGACGATGCGGCTGGTCAGGAACCTCACCGCCGGCGAGATCGTCGGCCAGGTGATGCTGGCCCGCGATTCGCTCGGCGAGTGGCCGTCCCAGCCGGAAGGACGGATGCTCTCCAACATCGTCATGATGGGGATGGGCGAGCCGCTCTACAATTTCGACAATGTCCGCGACGCGCTGAAGATCGTGATGGACGGGGACGGGCTCGGCCTGTCGCGCCGCCGGATCACCCTCTCCACGTCCGGGGTCGTGCCGATGATGGCCCGGGCGGGCGAGGAGATCGGAGTCAACCTGGCCGTCTCGCTGCACGCGGTGACCAAGAAGGTGCGCGACGAGATCGTGCCCCTCAACCGCAAATACGGGATCGAGGAATTGCTCGAGGCCTGCGCCGCCTATCCCGGCGCCAACAACGCGCGGCGGATCACCTTCGAATATGTGATGCTCAAGGACAAGAACGACAGCGATGCGGACGCGCTCGAGCTGGTCCGGCTGATCCGCAAGTACAAGCTTCCGGCCAAGGTCAATCTGATCCCGTTCAACCCCTGGCCCGGGGCCGTCTACGAATGTTCGGACGAGGAGCGGGTGCGGCGGTTCTCGGACCTCATCTTCGAGGCCGGTATCTCGGCGCCCATTCGTCGTCCCCGAGGCCGCGACATCATGGCCGCCTGCGGCCAGCTCAAGTCGGCGGCGGAGAAGAAGAGCCGGGCGGAGCTCGACCGGATCGCCGCCGAGAAGCAGGCCGCTTTGGCCGACTGACCTCTCCCTTCCAACCCTTAACGCCGGCTTACGACCCCATTCAGGACGCGCTCAATCCCGGCCTTCCATAACCTCCTCGTCCCGGCGGCAGGTCGCCGCCGCGAAAGGAGTTCAGCATGTTCAGGAAGCTCAGTCTCGCAACGGCCGCCGCGGCCGCCACGCTCACCATGATCCCGGCCGCCGCCCAGGCCAGCCACGACCGCAGCGGCTATTACGACAGCGGCCGCCATGCGCAGAGCTATCGCGGCGACCGCTACGGCCGCTACGACAACCGCTATTACGGACGCAGCAACGTCCGCTACAACGGCCGCCGCTGCAAGGGCACGACCGGCACCATCGTCGGCGGGGTCGCCGGCGCCCTGCTCGGACGCGAAGTGACCCGCGACCGCTACCGCGGCCGCTCCGGCACCACCGGCGCGATCCTCGGCGGAGCCATCGGCGCCCTCGCCGGACGCGCGGTCCAGAAGTCCAGCTGCCGCTAAGACCAGATCCCTCGGGTAGTGTATCGAGGGCGGGGCCGGCCTTCTCACGGAGGCCGGCCCTTCTGTTATCCTCCCCACGCGAAGCGTGGGGAGGGGGACCAGGCGAAGCCTGGTGAAGGGGTAACTGGCGAGGCCTGTGCGACTACCCCTCCACCACCCTTCGGGTGGTCCCCCTCCCCATCTGGCGATGGGGAGGATCTAAGGCGCGTCGAACAATGCCGCCAATTGCTCGACCATCGTCCCGCCCAATTGCTCGGCGTCCATGATCGTCACCGCCCGGTCGTAATAGCGGGTGACGTCGTGGCCGATGCCGATCGCGACCAGCTCCACTGGGGAGCGGGCCTGAATCCAGCCGATCACCTGGCGCAGATGGCGCTCCAGATAGGTGCCGCTGTTCACTGAGAGGGTCGAATCGTCGACCGGCGCTCCGTCGGAGATGACCATCAGGATGCGCCGCTCCTCCGGCCGGGCGATGAGCCGGTGGTGGGCCCATAACAGCGCCTCGCCGTCGATATTCTCCTTCAGCAGGCCTTCGCGCATCATCAGCCCGAGATTCTTGCGCGCCCGCCGCCACGGCTCGTCGGCCGCCTTGTAGACGATATGCCTCAGATCGTTGAGGCGGCCGGGATTGGGCGGCCTGCCCGCCGCGAGCCAGGTCTCTCGCGCCTGCCCGCCCTTCCAGGCCCGGGTGGTGAAGCCCAGGATCTCGACCTTGACGCCGCAGCGCTCGAGCGTCCGGGCGAGGATGTCCGCGGAGATCGCGGCGATCGAGATGGGCCGGCCCCGCATCGAGCCCGAATTGTCGATCAGCAGCGAGACGACGGTGTCGCGGAATTCGGTTTCCCGCTCGATCTTGTAGCTCAGCGAGTGGGCCGGGTTGACGATGACCCGGGCCAGCCGGGCCGCGTCGAGCAGGCCCTCCTCCTGGTCGAAGTCCCAGCTCCGGTTCTGCTGCGCCATCAGCCGCCGCTGGAGCCGGTTGGCGAGCTTGGTCACCGCGCTCTGGAGATGGACGAGCTGCTGGTCGAGATAGGCGCGCAGCCGCCCCAGTTCCTCTTCGTCGCACAGCTCCGGGGCCTCGACGACCTCGTCATATTTGGTCGTGAAGATCCGGTAGTCGAATTGCGGCGGAAGATCGGAGAGCGGGCGGTTGGGCCGGACGGGAAGCATCCCCTCCTCGCCTTCCTCGCCCATGCCCTCCTCGCCCTCGGACATCTCCTCCTCGGACCAGTCGCGCTCGCCTTCCTCCTCGTCGCCCTCGCCCTGCTCGACGCGCATCTCGGACTGGCCGTCGGAGCCGCCTTCGTCCTCCTCGTCCTGGCCGTCGCCTTCGTCGCCCTGGTCCTTGTCGGACCCTTCGGGTTCGTCGCCGGAATCCGGGTCCATGTCGGCCTCGGCCTCGCCCTCGATCAGCTCGAGGTCGCGAAGCAGCTTGGTGGCGAGCGCGGCGAAGGCGGCCTGGTCGTCGAGCACGAGCCCCAAAGCGTCGAGATCGGCCCCGGCCTTGTCCTCGATCCAATCGGAGACCAGATCGATCCCGCCGCGCGCGGCCTCGGGCGGCGCCTCGCCGGTCAGCCGCTCGCGGACCTTGAGCCCGAGCGCGGTTCCGAGCGGCACCTCGGCGCGGTTGCGGGCGCGGGTGATCGGATCGGTGCGCATCCGCATCTCCACCGCCTGGGCGAGATTGGCCCGCACCCCGGCCATCGACCGGGCGCCGAGCGCCTCGACCCGCGCCTGCTCGACCGAGTCGAACACCGCCCGGGCGATCTCATCGGCGGGAGCCCCGCGCGCGTGCATCGCGACGTTGTGATGCCGAAGCTTGAGCGCCGCCGCGTCGGCAAAGCCCCGCGCCTCGGCAACCTCCTTCGCGGCCAGCGAGCGCCCGGGCATCGGCACCTTGACGCTCTTGCCGGACGTTGTCGGCGCGTCGGCGGTGAAGCCGAGCTCGAGCTCCGGCTCGCGGGCGATCGCCCGGGCGGCGCCGGTCAGCACCTGGCGGAAGGCTTCGAGGGGGTTGTCGCGGTCGGCCATGGCTCTTTTCCGACTAGGGAGCCCCCGAGCCCCGGGTCAACCTTTCTAGCGCGGAATATAGACCGGAATGTAGGTCGTCGTGGTCGTCGTGGTGATCCCGTACTCGGCCGGAAGGAAGCCGCTGTTCCAGCGGATCCGCGCTTCCTTGGTCTCGCTGTCGTAGCTTAGTACGGTGAAGGAGGCGCCGAAGATGTTGACGTCCCTGGGCAGCTTCGACTTCTTGAGGAGCGTGCGACCGTTGGAATAGCTGAGGCGATTGCCTTCCTCGACGACCTCGAGGTCGATGCCGAGATTGCCGAGGATTCCGACGCCGCCGGCGAAGCGGAGGCGGGCCTCGCTCTCGCCGGGCAGCGGCACGTCGCTCGACACCGATATGGGAGTCGGCTCGATCGTGACCGGCTGCAGGTCCTCGGGCTTGCGGGCGCCGGCGAGGAAGGCCTTGTCGACCATGCCGTCGCCTTCAGAGTCGACGACGCAGAACTGGGTGAAGACGTCGGTGCGCTGGCTGCTCGCGAACAGCGACAGGGTGAGCAGGTTGGCGATGCCCTTGGCCATGTTCCAATTCTTCTTGGTCGGAGTGCAGAAGACCCGCGCGGGATCGTCGAGCTGTCCGGCGGCCTTGCCGGCGACCTTGCGGGCGACGTTGAGCTGGGTGCCGGCGGGCAGGGTAACGCTCTTGCCGGCAATGGTCAGCGTCAGGTCCCCGCCCAGCACTGCCATGAAGGCGCGGCCGACGGGACGCGCGTAAAAGACCTCGCCCTTGCGGACAGTGATCTCGCTGCCCGGAGCAAGCTTGTCCTCGACCTGCAGGATCTTGTTCTTGGACGGAGTCACCAGATAGCCGGACGCGGCCATGAGAAGGAAGGCGGCCGGAACCAGGGCCGCGGCGGCGGCGAATTTGCGCATAATGGAAGTCCCCCGAATTGCCGCCCGGATAGCGCGGGCGGCCTGGAAAGTCCAGCCTGCGACGGCTTAACCCGTTGAGCGGAGAGACTTTCCGGAGCCGACGGCTCTTCGTCGAGGGCGGGGGCTTCAGGCCGTCGCCGCGACGCTTTCCGGCAGGTCCTTGCCGAAGACGCGCTGGTAATATTCCGCCACCAAAGGCCGCTCCGCTTCGTCGCATTTGTTGAGGAAGGTGAGCCGGAACGAGAATCCGACATCGTTGAAGATGAGGGCGTTCTGGGCCCAGCTGATCACGGTTCGGGGGCTCATGACGGTCGAGATGTCGCCATTGACGAAGCCCTGGCGGGTGAGGTCGGCGACCTTGATCATCTTCTCGACCTCGGCGCGGCCGCCTTCATGGTCGTACTCGCCGCTCTTCGCGAGGACGATCCGGGCTTCGACCTCGGCCGGCAGGTAATTGAGGGTCACGACGATGTTCCAGCGGTCCATCTGGCCCTGGTTGATCTGCTGGGTGCCGTGATAGAGGCCGGTCGTGTCGCCGAGCCCGACTGTGTTGGTCGTCGCGAACAGCCGGAAATAGGGGTGGGGGCGGATCACCCGGTTCTGGTCGAGAAGGGTCAGCTTGCCCTCGGTCTCGAGCACGCGCTGGATGACGAACATCACGTCCGGGCGGCCCGCGTCATATTCGTCGAACACCAGGGCGGTCGGAGTCTGGAGGGCCCAGGGCAGAAGCCCTTCGCGGAACTCGGTGACCTGCTGGCCCTCGCGGAGCACGATGGCGTCGCGTCCGATCAGGTCGATCCGCGAGATGTGGGCGTCGAGATTGATCCGGATGAGCGGCCAGTTGAGCCGCGCCGCGACCTGCTCGATATGGGTCGACTTGCCGGTGCCGTGATAGCCCTGGACCATCACGCGCCGGTTCTTGGCGAAGCCGGCGACGATGGCGAGCGTGGTGTCGGGATCGAAGACGTAGGCGGGGTCGAGATCGGGCACGCGCTCGTCCGCCTCGGAGAAGGCCGGAACCTCCATGTCGCTGTCGATCCCGAACAGGTCGCGCACCTTCCGCATCTGATCGGGCGCATCCATGATCACGGCGGCCCGGCTGGCGGGATTGGCATTGGGCAGGTCAGTCATTCGTGAAACTCTCGAACTATGGTCCGTGACACGTCCTTCGATACGCCGCTTCGACTTCGCTCAGCGGCTACTCAGGATGAGCGGGAGCGGTTGGCGCGGTCCCTAACAGCATCCGCTCATCCTGAGTAGGGGCTGAGCCTGGCGAAGACCCGTATCGAAGGAAGGACGGGAAATTACGCAAAGGCGGGCCTGGATTTGAGGTGCGTATAAGCCTCAATCACCGCCTGCAAAGCCTTCTCGTGGCCGCGGTCGCCGCCATTATGGTCGGGATGGTAGCGGCGGAGCAGGTCGGCGTAGCGGCGGCGCAGCGAGCGGCGATCGGCGTCGGTGCCGAGGCCGAGGATCCGGAGGGACTTGCGATCGGGCTCGCTCAGCTCGCGGCCGTCGAGCCTCGGCCCTTCCGCGGAGGCGCGGCGGAAGCGGGCTCCGATCGCGTCCAGCGGATCGTGGAAGTCGGCCCATTTGGGCGGTCCGTCGGCGCCCATATGGGCGAAGGCGCGGGTCTCGCGGTCCCAGCCGCCATAAGGGTTGTTGGCGGCCTGGATCTCGTCGCTGCTCATGCCTTCGAAATAATTGTAGCCGGCGTTGAACTCGCGGACATGGTCGAGGCACAGCCAGCGCCAGTCGCCGGGGCCGTCGAAGCTCGGGCCCCGGCCCGCCGGGGCCCGGAACTCGCCGGCGGCCTCGCATCCCGGATGAGCGCAGAGGCCCCGCGCCTCGGCACGCCCATGGAACCTCGTCTGTCTTCCGCTTGCGCTCGCCACCACTCACCTTCGCATCCAAACGGACTATATAGGCGCGATGACGCAAGCTTTCACCGCCCGAATCGCCCCCGAGATCGAGCGCCGGCTGCGCGCCGCCCTTCAACCCGCACATCTCGTCGTGACCAACGACAGCGCCCGCCACCGCGGCCATGCCGGCGACGACGGCAGCGGCGAAAGCCATTTCACGGTCGAAGTGGTGTCGGAGCGATTCGCGGGGATGAGCCGGGTGGAGCGGCAGCGGGCGGTGAATTCGGCTTTGGCGGATCTGCTTCGCGATCATATCCACGCGTTGGCGATCAAGGCGAGGGCGCCGGGCGAGGAGTAGGAATGTCGACGAAATCAGTCGCGTCCCTCATCCTCGTCGCGGCCATTGCGACGGCGGCGGAGGCAGCAGAGCCTGCTTATGACGTCACCCATTTCGCGGTAATGCTGAAGCCGGATTTCGCCTCCAGATCGATCGAAGGCACCACCCGGATCACGGTTCGCACGACGGCCGGGGGCGCGGATCGCTTCCAGTTCAGCGACAACGGCCTGCTGCTCGAACAGGTCGAAGTGAACGGCCGCCCGGCGACCGTTACCCGCAAGGGCTCCGCCTTGATCGTAAGCCTGAAGCGGCCGCTTCGCGCCGGGCGGACGGCGAAGCTGAGCTTCCGCTACCGCGGCACGCCCCGGCGCGGGATCGTGTTCGGCGCGGGCACCGCCTATTCCAACTATTTCACCTGCGACTGGATGATTTGCGACATCGACCGCCCGGGCGACAAGGCGACTCTCACGCTCGACCTCGTCCTTCCTGCGGGCAAGGCCAGCATCGCCAGCGGGATCCGGGCCAGAAAGACCGCCGCCGGTCCGGGGCTGGAACGGCATCGCTGGGTCCAGGACCGGCCCTATTCCGCTTATCTGTTCGGATTCGCGGCCGGCTTCGACCGAAGAACCGCCACTCGTCATAAAGACGTGGAGCTGGTCGCGGCCGGAGACCTGCCGGCCGGCGAAATGGCCCGCCGGCTCCAGGACACGGACGCGATGCTGGACTTCTTCAGGGAGAAGGCCGGGCTCCCCTTCCCGCACCGTCGATACGTTCAGGTCGTCGTGCCCGGCGGGGAGGCCCAGGAGAAATCGTCCTTCTCGCTGCTCGGCAGGTCGATCCTCGACCAGCGGCTCGAAGACCCGGAGGAGGACTGGCTGATCGCCCATGAGCTAGCCCATCAATATTGGGGCAATCTCGTCACCTGCGAAAGCTGGGCGGATTTCTGGCTGAACGAAGGGATCACCACCTTCATGGTGGCGGCCTGGAAGGAGCATCGCTGGGGGCGCGCGGCTTACGACCGCGAGATGGAGCTGGCCCGGACCCGGGTCGAGCGCGTGCGGAAGGGCGGCCTCGACGTCCCCCTCACCTACGGCGGCGAATATCCGTCGCTCGGCGCCCGGCGGGCGATCACCTACAGCAAGGGCGCCCTGTTCATGGACGCTCTTCGCCGCGAGCTCGGCGAGGAAGCGTTCTGGGCCGGACTGAAGCGCTATACTCGACAATTTGCGGGCAAGACCGCGACGAGCCGCGACTTCCAGCGCGTCTATCGGGCGGCCAGCGGACGGGATCTGACGGCTCTGTTCGAGCAATGGGTCTATTGAGCAGCGCATCGTCATCCCGGCGAAAGCCGGGACCTCGGGACAAGAAGTCTCGGGAGCTCTCCCCGAGGTCCCGGGCTTTCGCCGGGGCGACGGCTTGGGGGTGACGTCGGCGGTCCGGCTCCGATATGAGGCCTCATGACCGAAAATCTCATCACCCAGACCCTCCTCCCCACCACCCACGACCTCGGCGGCTTCAAGGTCCACCGCACGCTCCCGCACCGCGAGCGGACCACGATCGGGCCGTTCATCTTCTTCGACCAGATGGGACCGGCCCACCTTCCCGCCGGCGGTGGGATCGACGTGAGGCCCCATCCGCACATCAACCTCGCCACCGTCACCTATCTGTTCGCCGGGGCGATCGACCATCGCGATTCGCTCGGCACCTTCGCGACGATCGAGCCGGGGGCGGTGAATCTGATGACCGCCGGCCGCGGCATCGCCCATTCGGAGCGCTCGCCGGCGCATCTTCGGCCGGACGGGCCGGAGCTGAGCGGCATCCAGACCTGGATCGCTCTTCCCAGGGCGAAGGAGGAGATCGACCCCGCATTCGAGCATGTCGCCAGGGACCGGCTTCCGGTGGTCGACGGCGGCGGAGCGTCGGCGCGAGTGGTGATGGGGACATTGTGGGGCGCCGCGTCGCCGGTCACCTGCCACAGCGAGACCATCTATGCCGACATCCAGCTCCAGGCCGGCGGAGCCATGCCGATCGACGCCGAGGCCGACGAGCGCGCGGTCTATGTGGCGGAGGGAGAAGCGAGCCTGGACGGGCTGAAGCTTGAACTCAGCGTCCTCTACGTCCTGGCTCCGGGCGTGGCGGCGACCCTGCGGTCGCAGACCGGAGCCCATGTCATGCTCTGCGGCGGAGCGCCGATGGACGGCCCGCGCCACGTCTGGTGGAACTTCGTCTCGTCGAACCGCGAGCGGATCAACCAGGCCAAGGAGGACTGGCGGGCGGGTAAGTTCATATTGCCGCCCGATGACGACGGCGAGTTCATCCCGCTCCCGACGACTCCGCCCAAGACGGTGAGCTATCCCTGATCCGTCACCCTGAGCTTGTTTCAGGGTCCAGGTCGGCATAGGCCCGGCGGCCGGAGAACTGGACCCTGAAACGAGTTCAGGGTGACGACAGGGGACCAGAATCGTGACCGACCTCAGCTACCAGACTATCCCCCTCGCCACCGGGGTGACCCTCAATGTCGCATCGGCCGGACCGGAGGAGGGTGAACCCATCATCTTCCTCCACGGCTTTCCGGAATCGCACCGGACCTGGCGGCACCAGCTCGAGGGGCTCTCCGACCGCTACCGGGTCTTCGCGCCGGACCAGCGGGGCTTTGGGGCGTCGGACAAGCCGGCGGGCGTCGAGAATTACGAGACGGACCGGATCGTCGCCGACGTCATGGCCCTCGCCGACTCGCTCGGCCTCGACCATTTCACGCTCGCCGGCCACGATTGGGGCGGGGCGATGGCCTGGACGGCGGCGCTTACCCATCCGTTCCGGGTGAAGAGGCTGATCATCGTCAATGCGCCCCATCCTTTGGTCTTCCAGAAGAGCCTGATCGACGATCCCGCCCAGCGCGAGGCCTCGCAATATATCAGCTTCTTCCGCTCGCCGGCCGCCGAGGCGGCGATCACCGGAATGGGGCTGGAGACTTTCCTCGACAAGGTGATGCTGAGCCATGCCGACGCCACCAAGCTTCCGGCCGAGGAGCGGCAACATTATCTCGACGACTGGTCGCAGCCCGGCGTGCTCACGACCATGCTCAACTGGTACCGCGCCTCGAAGATGAGCGTCCCGGCGCCGGGCGAGGACTCGAAAGCGCCGCTCTGGACCCACGCGCCTTTCCCCAAGCTTGGAATGCCCACCCTGGTCGTGTGGGGGCTCAAGGATTCGGCCCTGCTCCCGGTCCAGCTCGAGGGACTGCCCGACCTGATCGAAGACCTGCGGCTGGTCACCTCGCCGAGCGCCGGCCATTTCATCACCTGGGAGGAGCCGGGAACGGTGACGGGCGCCATCCGGGAGTTCATGGCCGAGACTGAGGCGTAAAAATCCTCCCCGAGATTTCTCGGGGAGGGGGACCATGCGAAGCATGGTGGAGGGGTTCTTCGCCAGCAGGCCCCTCCACCACGCTTCGCGCGGTCCCCCTCCCCTGCAAATGCAGGGGAGGATTTTCGAGGTCGATTGCCCCCCTCCACGCCCCTTGCTACAGGCCCGCGCCATGGAGACGGACCGGTTCACGCCCGAGATCAGCTACGTTTCGACCCCGCGCGTCGCGTGCGACGGCGCGAGCGAAACCCATCCCGCGCTCGGCCATCCCCGGGTCTATCTCCAGATCGACGAGAAGGGCTTCGTCGACTGCGGCTATTGCGACAAGAGGTTCGTGCTGAAGGGCGGAGCGGCGGACGAAGGCGGTGAAGGCTAGCCGGCCTCGCCGGAAAGCGAAACCGTTGCCAACCGCTGCGACAAGGTCCACGCTCGTGGCTGACCAGGAAAAGGGCCTCATCTTGCATAAATTGACGATCGGCGCCGGAGCGCTCCTGCTCGGGCTCGCCGCCTGCGACTCTGAACCCGCGCGGAACGAAAGCGCCTCCAATTCGGCCCTCCCGGCCAATGCCTCGGCCTCGACCCCCGCGCCGGCGCCCGCACCGGTGGCGGCGGCCCCCGTCGTCCTCGAAGGCTCGGGGCTCCGGATTCCGGGCGCGTCGCCTCGAACGCTCGCCTTCGACCTGTCCGAGGCCGAGACGATCGCGGCCCTCACCAAGGCCTTCGGGCGTCCGCCGACGGAGCGCGGCGAAAACAGCGAATGCGGCGGCGGCTCGATGAACTTCGCCGCCTGGGAGGGGGAGCTCACGGCCTACTTCCTCGACGAACGCTTCGCCGGCTGGGATTCGAGGGGCAAGCTCAAGACTCTCGAGGGCGTCGGCGTCGGCTCCGGTCGGGCCGAGCTCGCGACGCTGCCGGGCTTCGAGGTTGAGGAAAGCACGCTCGGCGTCGAATTCCGCTCGGGCGGGCTGAGCGGAATCCTCGAGTCCAAGGCTCCCGGCGCCAGGGTGACCCAGCTTTGGGGAGGCGCGACATGCGTGTTCCGCTAGCGGCCGCGCTCGCCGCCGCACTGCTCGCCGCCGCGGGCTGCTCGCCCGGAGCCGCGCCTCCGGGCAACGGCCAGGAGGCTCGCTCCGGACCGGCGAGCGAAATGCCCCTGGCCAACGCCTCGGACTCCGTCGCGCCGGCGCCCGAGGCGGCGCCCGCGCCCGCCGCGGTCGCGGCCTCGGCGAAGGGCGTTCGCCGTTGCGGCTGGCTCTCCAACCCGACTCCGGGCAATTGGTGGCTGACCGATGCCCAAGACCAGTGGATCCTCGGCGCCCAGGGCGCCGACCAGGCCCCGGGAATGGACGAGATGCCCGACATGAGCACCGCGGGCTGGGTCGAGACCAACGGCCATTACGGCTATGGCTGCGCCTGCATGACCCTCATTGCGGACGCGGACGGAAAGGTGACGCGGATCGCCGACGCCCAGCCGAAGCCGCTGAAGCAATGCCGGGCGGACCGGAAGCTGCCCAAGCCTGAGTGACCGCAACCCGTCATCCCGGCGGAAGCCGGGACCTCGGGGAGGCCCGCCGTGACTTTATCGGCCTGAGGTCCCGGCTTTCGCCGGGATGACGAGAGGGGGGGACGACATGGGATTGTTCGACTGGCTCACCGGCAACAAGCCCGCGCCTTCGGGGGTCAAGCGGCAGTCCGTCGCGAAGCTCAAGGCGGAGCTGATGGGCGTCAACCGCAAGTCGGCGCCGTTCAAGGTCCGAAGCGGCAAGAAGGAGGATGTCGACCTCGTCGCCGAATGGAAGATCGTCGACGCGGAGTGGTACGAGATTTTCGCCAAGGCCGGGATCGAGCGGGTCTTCTCGGTGCTGATGAAGTTCGACGAGTCGAAGGGCGAGGTCCGGGCCGTCGACCAGGAATGGGAAGTCGAGTGGCGGGCGGGCGAGCCGACGCTGTCCCTCAAGGGCTCGGCCTTCCGCGGCCGCAAGTGGGAGAAGGGTTTCGAGACGGTCTACGCCTTCCGCGAGGACGGCTCCTTCGGCAAGATCTACGATTACCGCTTCGACACGAGCGAGATCCACAAGCCGCTGATCGCGGCCGCCCACAAGGCGGGCTGGGGGTGGCGGAGCGTGGCTTTCGGGAAGTTGTGACGGCGTCGGCCGGGGCGGGGCAACCCGTCATCCCGGCGAAAGCCGGGACCTCATAACGAGAAGTCTCGGCGGGTCTCCCCGAGGTCCCGGCCTTCGCCGGGATGACGGGAACCCCCCGCCTCCCTATATCCTCCCAATGACCTACACCGATCCCCGGCGCTTCCTCTACCGCAGCGACGCCCTCAGCCCCGACACCGCGCTTCGGCTCACCGCCGATGCGCTCAAGTCCTGCGACGACGGCGAGCTCTACCTCCAATATACCGTCTCGGAATCCTTCGGCTTCGACGACGGGCGGCTGAAGACCGCGGACTTCGACACCCAGGCCGGCTTCGGGCTTCGCGGCGTATCGGGCGAGACCACCGCCTTCGCCCATGCCAACGAGCTTTCCGAAGCCGCGATCCGCCGCGCCGGCGAGACGATGGCGGTGCTCGATCCGGCCGGGGGCCCGAGGCCGGGGCCGCCCCGCCGGACCAATTCCACCCTCTATACCGATTCCGACCCGTTGAGCCTGGTGCCGTTCGCCCGCAAGGTCGCGCTGTGCCAGCAGATCGACGCGGCCGCCCGAGCGCGCGATCCGCGAGTGGTCCAGGTCTCGGTCGCGCTCGTCGGCGCCTGGTCGGTGATCGAGATCGTCCGTCCGGACGGATTCGTCGCCCACGACGTGAGGCCGCAGGTCCGCCTGAACGTCCAGCTCATCGTCGAGCAGAACGGCAGGCGCGAGAGCGGCTACCACGGCCTCGGCGGCCGGCATCTTTACGATCGCCTGTTCGAGGAAGCGACCTGGAGCCGGGCCATCGACATGGCTCTGGCCCAGGCGCTGGTGAACCTGGACTCGGTCGCGGCGCCGGCCGGCGAGATGACGGTCGTGCTCGGGCCGGGCTGGCCGGGAGTGCTGCTCCACGAGGCCATCGGCCACGGCCTCGAGGGGGATTTCAATCGCAAGGGGACCTCGGCTTTCTCCGGACGGGTCGGCGAGCGGGTGGCCGCGCCCGGGGTAACGGTGGTCGACGACGGCTCGATCGCCGACCGCCGCGGCTCGCTTTCGATCGACGACGAGGGCACTCCGACCCAGTGCACGACCCTGATCGAGGACGGCATCCTCAAAGGCTATATCCACGACCGCCTGAACGCCCGGCTGATGGGAGTGGAGCCCACCGGCAACGGCCGCCGCCAGAGCTTCGCCCATGCGCCGATGCCGCGGATGACCAACACCTTCATGCTGGGCGGAAACGAGGATCCGGGCGAGATCCTGGCCCGGGCCGGCAACGGCATCTACGCCAGGAGCTTCGGCGGCGGCCAGGTGGACATCACCAGCGGCAAGTTCGTCTTCTCCTGCACCGAGGCCTATCTGATCGAGAACGGCAGGCTGGGAGCGCCGATCAAGGGCGCCACCCTGATCGGCGACGGGCCGACCGTCCTCACCCGGGTCGCCGGCATCGGCAACGACATGGCGCTCGACGAGGGGGTCGGAGTCTGCGGCAAGAGCGGCCAGTCGATCCCCGCCGGGGTGGGCCAGCCGACGCTGATGATCGACGGCCTGACGGTCGGCGGCACGGCGGCCTGATGGGTTGGCAGGACGAGGTCCTCGGCTACTGGTTCGGCCTTTCCAAGGAGCAATGGTGGAAGGCCGATCCGGTGCTGGATGCCGAGATACGCGATCGCTTCCTCCCCCTTTGGGAGAGCGAGCGTGAGAATGTGCCTGAAGCCTTCCTCGGCAGCGCCCGCGACTCGGTCGCCGCGATCATCCTGTTCGACCAGCTCCCGCGCAACATGTTCCGGGGCCACGCCGACCAGTTCTCGACCGATCCGCTCGCCCTCGCGATCGCCAAAGGCGCGGTCGACCGGGGGCTCGACGATGCGATGAGCCCGGCGGAGCGAGGCTTCCTCTACATGCCCTTCCAGCACAGCGAGCATATCGAGGACCAGCGCCGCTCCGTCGCCTTGTTCACGGCGCTCGGCGACGACTACCAACTCGGCTTCGCCAGGAAGCATCACGAGGTCATCGAGCGGTTCGGCCGATTCCCCCACCGCAATTCGATCCTCGGCCGCGCGCCGCGGCCGGCGGAGGTCGAGGCGGGCGACGTGGTGCCCTGGTAATGGCGCTGGTCGAGGCCGCGCGCTTCTACAATTCGATCGAAG